>JAKAKG010000087.1 GCA_021813555.1 Acidobacteriota bacterium | reverse complement strand
ACCGGGCGCCGATGAAGGCTCCGGCTACCGCGGGGCCGACGGACATGGGGAGCATCATGGAGAGGACGTTGAGGCTCACGGCGAAGCCCCGGCGGTGGTCCCGGACCGCGGAGACCACGAGGGCCTGGCGGGCGCCGATGGTGCCCCGGTTGAAGGCGGACCTGAGGAGATAGGCCAGCGCCGCGAGGGTGTAGAAGGGCATGACCGGCAGGAGGACCAGGAGGACGAGGCCCGCGGCCCGTCCCCACTGGACGGAGCGGACCAGCCCCAAGCTCTGGGTCATGCGGGCCGTGACGAAGGCGGAGAGGGCCGTCACCGCGAAGGTGGCCGCCATGACGGGGCCGATGGAGCTGGGCCCAACGTTGAACTTCATGGCGAACCAGTAGGCCATGAGGGGCCCCGTGAGGCCGATGGCCAGCCCGTTGAGTGCGTTGAGGCCCACGAGGCGAAGGAGAAAGCCGTTCTCCCGGGCGCGGGTCTCAGAGGGCAGAGGCCGCGGCCCCGTCTCGCCTCGATCGTTGCCCGGCCGGGCCGCCCTCACCGTTTCGGGGGCGCCCGCCACGAGGACGAAGTTGACGGCGTTGCCCAGCAGCACAATGAAGAAGAGGGGCCGGAAGCTGCCCGCCGCGCCTAAGGCCCCTTGCCACCAGGCGGGAGAAGCCGCCGCCAGGGCGCCGATCGCCATGCCCACGAACCCGAAGGCCGTGTTCACGCTGTAGACGAAGCCGCGCCTCGACGGGTCCACGGCCTCGGCGAGCCAGGCCTGCTCCGCGGGCGAGAAGGGGCCGGCGGCGCCGTTGGCACCCCGGCCGAAACCCGCGAGCACGATGGCGGCACTCAACAAGAGAGGCTGGGACGTGGACAGGGCCACGAGGGCGCAGGCACAGGAGAGGCCTTCGTAGGCGAGGAGGAAGGGCTTGCGGCGCAGGCGGTCGCTGGTGACGCCCACCACCATCGTCAGCGCCGCGCCCAGGAGGCCGCCTCCCGTGAGGACCATGCCGATGGAGGCCCCCGCCCAGCCCAGGGCGTGAAGGTACAGGGCCAAGTCCACGACCAGGGCGCCCTGGCTGATGCTTCGCCAGAACCGGGCGGCCAGGAGCCTGCGGGTGGCCGGGGCCAGGCTTCGCCACGTCTGAACGGGCCTGCCCAGGCTGGGTGCCGGAGTGCCTTTCGCGTTCGATGATTCAGGCGGGGTCGAGTTCATGGCGTGAGGGAGAATTCCGCCGCGTCATCCGCGTCCCCCTTCTCCCTCGCCGACCTGCCCGTGTCCGCCCGGGCCGGGTGCTTGCGCTCCCATTCCCGGCGGGCCTTGCCCGTGGCGTCCCCTGGGCTGGCCGTCCGGCTTGCTCCTTTTGGGAGGAGTCTCGGGCAGGGAGGCGGCATTCAGGAGGTCTTCGAAGGTTTTGCCTGTTTGGAATTCTTGAAGGATGACGCCGGGCCCCTTACCCGTGAGCCGCTCCAGCGTCATGACCCGGGCCAGGGCCAGGATGCGGGCCTCCGAGGCGGAGCGGTCTCCTTCCTTCTCCGGCGGCAAGGGGTCCAGGTGGTATCGGGGGCTGCCCTTGAACACGAGATCCGCGAGGTAGCCGCCCTGGGCGCGAAGGACCTCGGTCCACGAACCCAGTTTGCTCTTGCGGGCCTCGGCGTCCATCACGGGCGTTCCCGCGGCGTGGCTCACCATGGCCGCCACAGCGAAGTCGTCCAGGGAGAAGCCGGGTCCTTGCATGAGCGTGGGAAGATCCGCTTCCGGTACGAGCCAGGCCCGCCGCACGGCGGCCACGGCCGGCGGGACAGGGGCGGTCTCAGGCGGGGGCGGCGCGGGCTCCTGGGCGCCGGCGAGAAGGCCCGTGCACACCACAGCGACGATCAGGAAGGCGAAAGCGAACCGCACCTTCATGGCGGCCGGCCCTTATCCCGCGGCGTGAAGGGCGGTGGCGGGCTCCAGGCGCGCCGCCTTCATGGCCGGGTAGAGGCCGAAGGCCATGCCCATGGCCACGGAGAGGCCCGTAGCGAACAGGGTCGCGCTCCACGGCCAGACCTCCGGCCACTTCATGAGGTGGCAGGTGAGCAAGGTTCCTCCCAGTCCCACCACGACGCCCATAAGGCCCCCCATGGCCGCCAGGGCTCCCGCTTCCAGGATGAACTGGGTGCGGATGTCACGCCTCCTGCCTCCCAGAGCGCGCCTCAGACCGATTTCGCGGGTGCGCTCGCGGATGGAGATGAGCATGACGGCGAAAATGCCCACGCCGCCCGTGAAGAGGGAGACGGCGGCCACGCTGCCCGTGAGGAGGGTGAAGGCCTGGGTCGTGTCGGTCTGGGACTGGAGGAGCTGGGACTGGTCCTGGAAGGAGAAGTCGTTGTCCTGGGCCGGCTTGAGGCGGTGGCTCCTGCGCAGGATGGGGGTGATCTCGTCGGGCAGGGCCTTCATGGCCTCGGGCGAGACGGCCTGGATCATGATGTTCTGGATGTAGTTCATGTGAAAGACGCTGGTCGTGGCGGTAGTGACGGGAATGTAGATGATGTCGTCCTGGTCGTTGCCGCTCAGGTCCTGGCCCCTGGGAGAGGCCACGCCGATGACGCGGAAGAGGACCTTGTTGATCTGGAGGGTCTGGCCCACGGGGTCGGCGCCGCCGAAGATGTTGGTGACCACCGTGGGACCCACCACCGCCACGCGCTGAATGGAGCGCTGGTCCATGTCGGAGAAGAGGCGGCCGCTGGTGGCGGTGATGCCCCGGATGTCGAAGATGGAGGGCTCCGCCCCCGCCAGGGTGGTCTGCGTCCTCGTACCCTTGTAACGGGCGATGACCCCGCCTTGCACGAACGCCGAGGCGCGGGCGATGTCCGGAAGTTGGCGCACGAGCATGTCCCTGTCCCGCAGGGTGAGGGTCGTGAAGGTGGCCACCTGGCGCTGGCGCCCACCTTCGGCGCGGAAGCGGCCCGCCTGGACCACGATCAGGTTGGTGCCCATGCTCTTCACTTTTCCCACCACGTCCTGCTCCGCGGCTTGGCCCGCGCCCACCATGAGCACCACCGCCGCCACGCCGATGGCGATGCCGATGCTGGAGAGCGCCGTTCGGAGGCGGTGGCCCAGGAGAACTTCAAGCGATATGCCGAGGGTGCGGGCTAGGTTCATCGAAGGAGTCCTATGTAATTTCGAATTTTGAATTGCGAATTGTAAAAAAGAAAACGAAGGGAGGAGCGAATCGTGTTGTCCCTTCCTTCAAATTCGCCATTCGCCATTCGCCATTCGCCATCATCTCAACGCCTCCACGGGATCGAGCTTGGCGGCGCGGCGGGCGGGCTGAACGCCGAAGAGCAGGCCCACGCCGGTGGAGAACAGGGCGGCGTAGGCGAAGGTCTGCCAGGAGACGGCCATGGGCATCATGGGGAAGAACTTGGGAATGGCGAGCACGGGAATGAGGCCCAGCACGATGCCCAGCACCATGCCGAGGAGGCTGACGAGGATCGATTCGGCCACGAACTCCGTGAAGATGTCCCTCTGCCTGGCCCCCAGCGCGCGCTTGAGGCCGATCTCCGGGACGCGCTCGGACAGGGAGAGCAGGAGGATGTTCATGAGGACCACGCCGCCCACCAGGAGCGCTACGAAGGCCAGCGCGGCGCCCACCAGCTCCGTGGTCCGCGCCATGCTCTGCACGCGGGCGGCGATGAAATCGGGAGTGATGGTCCGGAAATCGTCCTGCTCGGGCGGGACGATGCGGTGCCGCGCGCGCAGGATGTCGGTCACCTGGGCCACCACCGCGGGGACGGTGTAGTCCTGGCGCACCTTGAGGCGGATGAAGCGGATGTAGTCCTGGTGGAAGACGCGGTTCATGCCCGTGGAGAGCGGAATCCAGACCCGGTCATCCTGGTCGAACCCCATGGCGCTGGTGCCCTTGGACGCGAGAACGCCCTTCACCACGAAGGGAACCTTGTTCAAGAGGAAGCGCTTGCCGACGGGGTCCTCGTCGCCGAAGAGGTTCTTGGCGGCGGTGGTGCCGAAGACCGCCACGCGGGCCATGGAGCGCTCGTCGTCGCTGTCGATGGGGGCGCCCTCCTGCACGTACCAGTCGAAGGCCTCGGAGTAGGAGGGGGGCGCGGAGACGGCGTGGGTCTGCGTGCCCACGTTGCCCGCCTTGATGGCCACGTCCCCGGAGAAGATGCCCGCGGTCACCACCGCCTCGTAGCCGATTTGATCGCGAATGGCCTCGTAGTCCTGGAGTTTGAGGGTGGACCCCGCCTCGGCGCGGCCGCCCGCGCCGTGCAATTGGCCCCCGCCCGCGAAGATCATGACGGAGCGCGGGCCGAAAAAGGCGGTGATCTGGTCGATGCGCTTCTGCACCCCCGCGCTCAGGCCCACGACGGCCGTCAGTAGCATGATGCCTACAGCCGTCCCGATCATCATCAGGAAGGCCTTGCCCTTCTGGCCCCACAGCGCCCCCGCGGCGTGGCGCGAGAGGCGCAGGAGCCGCGTCGGGCTCATGAGGCGCCGGGCCGGCCGTGCGGCTTTGGCCGTGGAGGTGAGGGCGAGTTCCGCCGGAGTCATGGCTGTCTACCTCCGCCGCTCATCGCTGGCCACGCGGCCGTCTTTGAGGGTGATGACGCGTTCGGCGCGAGCCGCCACGTCAGGTTCGTGCGTCACCATGATGATAGTGCGTCCCTTTCGGTGGATCGAGTCGAAGATGTCAAGGATCTCGCCGCTGGCCACCGAATCCAGGTTCCCCGTTGGTTCGTCCGCCAGGATAAAGGCCGGTTCGTTGATGAGGGCCCGGGCGATGGCCACCCGCTGCTGCTGTCCCCCCGAGAGGGTGTTGGGCTTGAAGTTCATCCTATCTCCGAGGCCCACGCTCTGGAGGATCTGCGTGGCGCGCTCTTTCGCGTCGGCGGGATACGGCTCCGTGTAGAGAAACGGCAGCAGGACGTTTTGAAGGACGCTCACCCGGGGCAGCAGGTGGAAGAGCTGGAAGACGAAGCCCAGCCGCCGGTTGCGGATGGTGCTGAGCTGGTTGTCGTCGAGGGCCGTGAGGTCCACGCCGCCCAGGGTGTACTTCCCGCCCGTGGGCCGGTCCAGCAGGCCCAGGATGTTCATGAGCGTGCTCTTGCCCGTCCCCGAGGGGCCCATGAGGGCCACGAATTCCCCCTCTTCGATGGAGACGTTGATGTCGTGGAGGACGGGCGTGTCTACGCCCCCCGTGTGGTATGTCTTTTCGAGGCCCTGAAGTTCGATCATGGTTCGGCCCTTACATTCCCTGTTCTGCGCCCTGAGCGTTGCCGGGCACGAAGATCTTGTCGCCTTCGGAGAGGCCGGCCTTGATCTGGACGTAGTCACCCGATTCGCGGCCCAGGGTTACGGGGCGCTGAACCATGGCCTTGCCGCTGGGCACCATGACGAAAGACTTGCCGCCCTCGCGCTTCACCGCGCGCAGGGGCACGGCGAGCGCGCCGCTGAGGGTGTTGAGGGTGATGGTGACGTTGGCGGTCATGGTGGGGCGCAGGATCCCCTCGAAGGGATCGTCGATGCCGATGATGACGTCGTAGTTGACCACGTTGTCCTGGATCACGGCCTGGGGGTGGATCGCCTCCACCGTGCCGTGGAAAATCTTGTTGGGGTAGGCGTCCACCGTGAACGTGGCCTTCTGGCCCACCTTCACGCCGCCGATGTCCACCTCGTCCACGTAGGCGTCCACCTCGAGGCGCTTGAGGTCGATGAGGGTGACGAACGTGGGCGCGTTGAAGCTCGCGGCCACCGTGGCGCCTTCCTGGGTGGCCACGGACTCGACGATGCCGTCGATGGGCGCCGTGACTGTGCCGTAGGAGAGCTGGATCTTGGCGTAGTCGACGGCCGCTTGGGCGTTCTTCACGTTCGCCACGGTGGAGTCGCTGTTCTGCCGGGCCGCGTCCACCGCGTCCTGGGAAACGTATCCCTTGGGAAGCAGGGCGTTGAGCCGCTCGTAGTTCGCCTTGGCATAGACGGCGGCGGCCCGGGCGGCCGCGAGGGAAGCTTCGGCCTTCATGACGTTGGCCTCCAGGTCCTTCTCCTCAAGGATGCCCAGCACCTGGCCCTTCTTCACGACGCTGCCGATCTGCACGTTGAGTTTCGCGAGGGTACCTGACACGCGCGGCCCCACGGGCACCTCGGCTCCCACGCGCGGGCTCACGGTGCCGGTGGCGATGACCTGGGAGGGCAGATTCATGGTCTTGACCGTGACCAGGGTTCCTCCCTGGGCGGGGCCCTTTCCGCGCTTGCACGCCACGGCGAGGAGGAGGCTGCACGCGACGAGGGCCACTGCGACTTTCTTAAATGATGTCATGGCTTGGGCTCTCCCATGGAGTTCGCTTCGCGGGGGGCGAGTGAATCGCCCTTGGATTCGCCGGAGAAAACGGCCGTGGAGGGCGGCGTGAGGCCGCCCAGCAGGTCCAGGCCGGTGGTCCTGTTCCAGGTGGCCAGGGCCGTAAGGACGGCGAGGCGGGCGGAAATGAGCTGATACTTGGCGCCGCTGAGCGCCGTGGTTGCGTCCACCACGTTGGTCATGGATCCCAGGCCGTTCTTGTATTGGCCTTCGGCCACGTCGGAGTTCTCCTGGGCGCTCTGGACGAGGGTCTGGGCCGCGTCCACGGACTGGAGCGCCGTGGCGAGCTGGGTGCGGGCGTCGTAGGCGGCCTTCTCGGAGGTGAGCTTGGTGGTCTCGAGATTCATCTTGGAGCCTTCCCACGCCTCCTTCGCCTGGAGGACCTGGTACTTCCGAGCGAAGCCCGTGAACAGGGGGATGCGGATGCTCAGGCCCGCGCTCCATTCGTTCCGGTTGGGCCAGGATCCCGCGTCGAACCGCCCCGCCGTCCCGCTGGCGGAGACGCTGGGCAGATAGGAGGCTTCCGTCTGCTTGATGGCGAAGCGCAGGGACTCGGCGGTCTCGAAAGCGGCCTTGATTTCGGGCAGTCCCGCCAGGGCCCTCTCCCGGCCGCTCTGCCAGTCTGGAAGCCCCGGGAGCCGGGCGTCGCGGTCCGTGGCTTCGATCTCGAAGGCCGCGTCCGCGGGCAGCCCCATGAACACGGCCAGGGAAGCCATGGCGGAGGTGACGGAGCTCTGGGCCTGGATGGTGCCGAGCTTGGCGTTGGCGTCCGAGGTGGAGGCCTGGAGCACGTCCGAGAGGGGCACGAGGCCGACTTTGTGCTGGGCCTGGGCCATCTCCAGATGGAACCCCGTCTGCTTGGCCGTCTCCAGGGCCACCTGGAGGTTCCACTGGGCACCTTCGAGGGCGTAGTAGGCGGACTCCACGTTGAGGGCCAGGTCCTGAACCGTGGCCTGGTAAGTGGCGTCGCTCGCTCCGTACGCGGCCTGCGCGGAGGCCACGGAAGCCTTGCGCAGGCCCGAGTCCCAGAGGGTGTACTGGGCGCTCACGGCGGCGTCCGTGGACGTGCTCGTGGTGCTCGGGAACAGGAGGCCGCTCCGGCTGGACCCGCTCTGGCCTTCAGAATAGGACCTCTGGATGGAGCCGTTCAGATCGGCCGTGGGCCAGTAGGCGGACTTGTTCACGCCGATCCTGGCCATGGCCCCGCGCCCCGAGTGGAGGAAAGCCCGGAGGTTGGGGTTCTTCTCCACGGCCATGGCGACGCACTCCTTGAGCGAGAGGGGGTGGCCCGGGGCGGCAGGAGGGCTTTGGCCCCAGACCGCACCGAGGGCCGGGAATAGGGCGAGGCCAAGCAGAGCACCTCTCCAGCGTTGAGTTCTTGGCGTCACGGGTGCTTCTCCTCCATAGGGGATGGTGGTCGGCGGTTCTCGTCGGGGTTATGGTGCTGAATGAAATCAAAGAAGCGCCGCTGTTGCTCCGCGCTGAGCAGGCGCTTCTGGTCGAGCATGTGGGCCGAGGCCGTCTGGAGGAGGCGCGCCGTCACCGCGAGGATCTTGTCCTCCTGGCTCCTAATCGCCTCCGGCGTGGGATGCTCCGACGCCAGAAGAGCGAACATCTGAGCCCTGTCCTCCCGCAGTTCGGCGCGCAGGGGGGCCATCTTCTTTTGGAACGCCGCGTAATTGGCGTCGAACTCGGTCTTGACCATGGGGGACAAGTTCAGGTCGGGCATGGAGCGCGTATGTCCGTGCCGGACCGCGTGAACCAGGACCGCCGAGAGGAACCCGGCGTTCAAACAGAGGGAGGCCGCGAGCAACGCGTACCACCAGATCCGCCTCATGGCCTGCTGCTCGCGGGGACGGCGGCGGCTTGCATGCCCGCTCCTTCAAGATACGCCAGTTCCGTGCCCTGAGGCATGGTGGCGAAGGCCTCCTGGTAGGCCGCCGCCATGCTTTCCTGCGGGACCGCCGTGCCTGTGCTGCGCAGTCCCGCGATGTACCCCAAGGCCAAGGCGGCCACGGCGAAGGCCGCCGCGGCGGCCCAGCGCCACGCCGTGCCGCGTCTCACCCTGGGCTCATCGAGCCGGGCCAGAATCCGCGGCGCCAAATCGGGGAAGGGAGGAAGGGGCTCCGGTGAGGCCAAGTCCGAGAGGAGGCGCGCATGCCTTTGCAGGGCATGAGCGCAGGGGGAGCAACCCTCCACATGAGACGCAAGGCCGGGTTCGGAGGTGAGGTCCTCCTTACAGGTGAGCCGGGAGATTCGATCGCGGGCGCTCGAGCAGTTCATGGCACCCTCCTCAGACTTGTATAACGGATGGGGAGACGAAATCCCTCGGAGGAAGGGAGGATCGGAATCCGGAGTATGGAGCACGGCATTCGGAAGGGGGATGGAGACCGGAAGCGGCGGAAGGTGGGTGCGCCCCGGGCCCTGCTTCTAACTCTCAACTCTCAACTCTCAACTGTTCCCGCAGGGGCTACGGGGCGTCCAGGAGGGATCCCAGCCGCTCCCGCAGGGCGGCCCGCGCCCGGCCGAGGAGCGATTCGAGGGCCTTGGGGGAGATTTGGAGGAGGCGGGCCGCCTCCTTCATGCTCGCGCCTTCAAGATGGAACAGCACGACGGCCATGCGCTGGGCCGGCGCCAAGGATTGAAGGGCGGCCTCCAGCGCGCCGCGCCGCTCAGAGGCCTCCAGATCTCGTGAGGGATCCTCTTGCCCCGGCGGGTCGTCGCCGCCATCGAGGGCGAGCAATCGGGGCCTGCGCCGCACGTCGAGGCAGTGGTTCACGGTGAGGGTGCGCAGGTACGCCGCCAGCGCCGTCTCGGGGCGGTACTTCGCCGCCGCGCGCCAGAGCCGAAGGAAGACTTCCTGCGCGGCGTCCTCGGCCTCCTCGCGGCTGCCCAGGAACCGATAAGCCACGGACAGGACCAGGCGCTGATGGCGCGAGATGAGGCTGGCAAACGCCTCCCGGTCGCCGGAGGCGGTCAGCTCCATGAGCAGGATGTCGCTGCGCTCGTCCCCCTCGGGCACCCTCACCTCCCCACCGGGAGAATGGCACGGTAAGGCGTCACGGAACAAGGAAAAGGGCCGGGTTTCCCCGGCCCCTCGTTCCGCTTCACGGAGCGCCGGTTTCTCACGGCGCTTGTAACCTCGACAGGCGGTCACGGGCGATGAGGGCTTCGTCGGAGTCGGGGGCGGCCTGGATGAGGCTCTTGAGCATGGCCATGCCTCCCGCGGTGTCGTTCATGGCCACGAGGGTGAGGCCCAGTTTGAGCCTCGCCGCCAGGGCTTTGTTCCCTTGCGGGTATCGGTCCAGAACGGCCTGAAAGGCGGCCCGGGCGTCGGGGTACTTCTTCTGGCTGTACAAGCATTCCCCGATCCAGTACTGGCTGTTGCCCGCCCGGGGATCTGACGGGAACGCGTCCATGAACTGGCGAAACTCTCCAGCCGCCAGGTCGTACTTACCCTGCACGTAGTCGCTGTAGGCTTGGTTGTAAAGGTCGGGGCTGACGGAGGATGCGGGTTGGGGCGGCGCAACCGCTGCTTTGCCCGAGAGGCTCGGTGAGGGAGAAGGCGCCGCGGGTAACTGCGCCGCCGGCGCCCCGGAGCTGGCGGGCGGCTGGAGCCCAGCGGCGGGCGGAGCCGGAGCCGAAGCGTCCTCCCGGGAAGACTGAAGGGCGGTGATTTGGCTGGAGAGGATTCCCATCTGCCGCCTGACCGAATCCAGCTCCATCCGAAGGTCGGCCGTCTGCGCCGATCGTTCCACCGCGTCCATGCGGGTGCTGAGGGCCTGGATGGATTTCTGGATCTGAGCCATCTGGCTGGAGAGCTGCTGGACCTGCAAGGTGAGGGCCGCGCTCTGCTGGTCCAGACGGGCGATATCGTCCCGCGTGCTTGCCGCGGCGGGCATGCACAGGAGGAGCGCGCCGATACACAACGCGGCTATGGAGCGGACCATGGTTCCCTACTTGGCGTCCTGAAGGACGAATTCGTCGCGGCGGTTCTGGCTCCAGCACGCCTCGTCGTGTTGCGTGCAGAGGGGCCGGGACTTGCCGTAGGACACGGTCTGTATCTTGTCCGCGGGAACGCCCAGGCCCACGAGGTATTCCTTGGCGGCATTGGCGCGGCGCTCACCCAGAGCCAAGTTGTAGGCCTCTGTGTTCCGCTCGTCGCAGTGGCCTTCCACGGTGACCTTGAACTGTGGGTGGGCCAGGATCCAGGCGGCGTTCTCCTTCAGAATCTTCCGGTCCTCCGGCTGGATGTCCCATTTGTTGGTCTCGAAGTGGATGCGCTTGAGAACCCCCTGTTTGTTGTACACGTCCGCGCTGGATTCGACTTGCAGCGTGGGGGCGGGGGTCTCGGGGGTCCACGGAGCCGCCGTGGGCGCGGGGGGCTGGGCGCTCTCCGCGGTGGACGGGCCGCTGGGGGCCTTCTTAGTGGCGCAGGCCACCACGAGGACCATGGTCAGGCCCGCGAGGGCCAACCGGATGTACTGCCCGGATGGGAACCGATCCATGTCGCACCTCCATTAAGCTCCATATTAGAGTCGCCGCCTCCGGAAGGCAAGACGTCTTGCCCCGCACGAGGCCGCGGGTCCTCATAAGGCTTTGGTGTACACCACCTTGTCGTCGCCGGGAGTGTAAAAGTCCCGAATCACGGCCTCCCGTGTGTAGCCGAGGCCGAGGTAAAACGTCCGCGTGGGGCCGTACTGGGGCAGGGACGACGTCTCGATGACGCAGAGGCGTCCTCCCCGGGTTTTCATGTGGGCTTCCGCCGCTTCCATCAGGGACCGGCCCACGCCCCGGCCCTGGTAGCGCGGATGGGTGGCGATCCAGTACAAGTCGAAGGTGCCCCGGGTGCATGGGGTCTCCCCCCAGCAGGCGTACCCCGCCACCTCCCCAGAAAGCTCGGCCACCGCGAAGGTGTAGTCCTCCTGGCCGGGCTTCCCAAGGGCCGAGTCCACCAGTTCCATGGCCACGGCCACCTCTTCGGGCCTGAAGACGGCCGTATCCCGCAGCAAGGCTTCTATGGCCCCGCGGTCCCCGGGCGCCAGTTCTCGAATCACGATGTCCATCTCGGTCCCTTCTCGGCGGCCTCAAGGACGGTGGCCACCAGGTCATGATACGTCCAACCCATGGCCCGCGCCTGCTTGGCCAGCCCCGCGGAGGGGGCCAGGTCGGGATTGGGATTCACTTCAAGGATGCGCAGGACGCCCTCCTGATCTTCACGCATGTCCACTCGGGCGTAGCCCCTGCACCGTAGGGCCCGGAAGGCCTCCAACGAGAGAGCTTGGATGCGCTGGATCAGGGCGCCCTCCACGGGCGCGGGGCACAGGGTGGGGGTGAGATCGAAGATCGGATTCTCCGGCTGCCATTTGGCGGCGAAGGTGAGGACCGGCGGATGATCCGCGGGGAGCCGGGAGTAGTCCACCAAAGAGGGAGGCAGCGCGCGAGGGCCTTCAGGGGTTTCGACGACCGCGCAATTGAACTCGCGGCCCGGAAGGAAGGCCTCGGCGAGGACACCCGAGGGGAATCGTTCCAAGAGTTCGCCGCTCCTGCGCTGAAAGGCCTCGGCGTCCATGGCCAAGTTCTCAGGGCCGATTCCATGGCTGGCGTCGTCGGCCACGGGTTTGAGGAACACGGGGTAGGGGAACGGCAGCACGCGCTCCGCGTCTTCCGCGCGGCGCAGGACCACGCCGGGCGACGGCGGCAGGCCGCGGGAGGCGAGGACCTCCTTGCACAAATCCTTGTGGAGGCCCAGGTGCATGGCCAGGGGCGGACATCCCGTGGCCCTGAGGCCAAGAGACATGAGGAGGAGGCCCACCTGCACCTCGCTGGCCGGGTTGCGGGGGAATCCCTCGAAGAGGTTGAAGGCCAGCGATGCCGGGGGGAGGTCCTCAAGGTGCCGCGCCGCTTCCGACAGGGGAGGCTCGAGGGCCAGGCGCTCCACGCGCCAGCCCAAGTGGGAGAGCGACTCGGCCACACCGTCCACGGTCTCCAGGACGCCTTCTTCGGCGGCCCGCTCCGCGCTCTCCTCTCCGCCCGTGTTGTGGATGAGAAATACGGGCTCCGCCTTGGACGTTCGCGGCAAGGAATGAGGGCTGAGGGGCGAGGGCTGAGAGGTCAGGATCGGAGCCTCTCTCTCCACCTCTCCTGCCCTCCGGCTCTCCGGTTTCATCTCTGCACCAGCCCGCAGCGCGCGAAGGCCGTGTCCAGAATGCGCCCCATGAGGGCCTCGTAGGAGATACCCATGCCGCGGGAGAGAATGGGCAGGTCACCGTAGGCGGGCGAGAGGCCCGGGAGGGGATTGATTTCCAAAAATACGGGCACGCCGCCGGAGAGGCGGAAATCCACCCGGGCTAGGTCCCGGCACCCGATGGCCTTGAAAGCCTTCACGGCGCTGGCGTACAGCAGGTCCCTCTGGGCGTCCTCCAGGGGGGGCGGCACGTCGTACGCCACCAGCCGCTCCCAGTCTCGCTTCACCTCGATGGAGTAGACGAACTCCGGGTCCGCGCCCCCGGCGGGCCGGATGCGCATGGCTCCTATGGCCGCGGGCTCCGCGTTTCCCAGCACCCCCACGGTGTACTCGTCGCCCGAGACGAATCCTTCTACCATGACGGGCTGGCGGTAGTCGCGCAGCATCCTCCCTACGACCGCGCGCAGGTCCTCGGGGCCGGCGAGCCGGGAGGTCTGGCGGATGCCCTTGGAGGACCCCTCGTAGGCCGGCTTGGCGAAGAGAGGATAAGGCAGGGCCTCACGGGCAAGTTCTCCCAGACCGCGCGAGTCCCGCACGAGCCAGTCCGGGGCCACGGCCACGCCCGCCTCCGCCACCATGCGCTTGGTCAGGGGCTTGTCCAGGCTTATGCCCAAGGTGAGCGGGTCGGAGAAGGAGTACGGGATGCCCAGCATCTCCAGGATGGAGGGGACCTGGCCCTCTCGGCTCCGAAAGGTTCCCCGCCCCTCGGCGATGTTGAAGACGAAGTCCAGATCCTCCGCCAGAACCTTCTCGATAAACTCCCGGCCGCCGCCCAGTCGTACCACGTCATGCCCGCACGCGGCGATGGCCTCCTGGATGGAGGCCACCGTGGAGGGCGGGTCGTACTCCTCGTCCACGTCGTCCGGCTGGCCGCCCGGGGCGCCCGGCGGAGCGGGCGCCCCGGGGACTTTCATGTCAAAGGCCAGGCCGATTCGCATGGGAGGGCTGGGCCTTCTCGCGCTTCACGAGACGAGGGCGGGCCGGCCTGGAACCGGCTTGGTCAAAGGGCAGGGAGGCCGACTTGCGCGCCCGGCGTGGAGGTGCCGGCGTGGGGTTCCGGTAATTGAAGATATGGCCCTCGTAGTTGCGCAGGACGAGGGTGTCCTCCGTGGCGTACATGAGGTAATTGGGAGTGAGCGGCACCTTGCCGCCGCCCTCCGTATCCACCACGAAGGTGGGAATGGCCAGCCCCGACGTGTGCCCCCGCATCTTCTCCAATATCTCCACCCCCGTCCAGGCGCTCGTGCGAAGATGCTCCGCCCCTTGGATGGGGTCGCACTGGAAGAGGTAGTAGGGGCGCACTCCCATCTTGAGAAGGCCGTGGCAGAGCTTGGTCATGGTCTCCGCGCTGTCGTTCACCCCCCGCATGAGAACCGACTGGTTGTTGACGGGGATGCCCGCCCGGAGGATCTTCCGGCAGGCCGCCGCCGATTCGGGCGTGAGCTCGTTGGGGTGGTTGAAGTGGGTGTTGAGCCACACGGGGAGATGCTTGGACAGGACCGCGAGGAGGTCGTCGGTGATGCGCTGGGGCAGGACCACGGGATAGCGCGTGGCAAGGCGGATGATCTCCACGTGGGGGATCTTGCGAAGTTCGGTGAGGCAGTAATCCAGAACGGGCACGGGGAGGGAAACGGGATCGCCGCCTGAGAAGATGACATCCCTGATGGACGGGGTTGCCCGGATGTAATCGATCATGGCGTCCAACATGGCCCGGTTCTTGGGAAGCTCGCCGTCCTCCCACTCCCGGCGCCGCGTGCAGTGGCGGCAGTACATGGGGCACATGTTGGTGGCGATGAAGAGGCAGCGGTCGGGATACCGGTGGACCAGCCCCTCCACGGGCATGTCCCTCTCCTCAGCCAGAGGGTCGCTCACTCCCACGCTGTGGTAGGTGTACTCGGCGATGGACGGGGCGGCTTGCTTGCGCACCGGGTCCTCGGGGTCTGCGGCGTCGATGAGGCTCAGGTAGTAGGGAGGAATGCCGATGTGGAGATTAGGCTCCAGGAGCTTGAGCTGCTTCAGCTCGGCGCCGGAGTAAGGGAGGAACGTGGCGAGGGTGTCCAGATCCTTGATGCGATTGCGATACTGCCAACGCCAGTCGTTCCACTCCTCATCGGTGGCGTTGGGAAAGTAATGGTGCCGCCCAAACTGGCGCGGCGAGGGCGCTGGACTATCCAGCATGAGGTCCTCCCTGCGGGACGTGCGTCCCACGATGCCCTGGGCCTGGTAAAGGATGGGTGGGAAAAACAAAAGCCCCGCCCTTGAACAGCGAGGCCGCGGCAGACGACGAGTTGGCCGCCGAGTCAAGAAAGTCCGTTGTACTGGGTGGTTGCTCCGCGTCCATTCTCCAGGCGGCGAGGTCCCGCCTCCTCCATGTGGTGCAGCCGGTCCCAGTCCAGTTGCGGATTCCCACGACCCATTCGCGGTCCCCAACTTATGGGGAATATAGACCTTTAGTCGTGAATGTCAAGGGGCCTACCAGCCCTTGGGGGTGGCGGCCCACAAGGAGAGTTTTCACTGCGGCGGCCGTGGCCCGCGGCTCGGAACAGGGAGACGGCGCGGACCACCGGCTGCGGGTCCGCGCCGCCACTCAACTCGCGGCGTTACGCCAGCGCACCGGCCAGGGTGGTGTCAAGGCTCGTCCGAATCGCCGCCGCCTGCCGCTCCACCTCCGAGGCCCGCGCTCGCAGGTCCTCCGTTTGGGGGCCCGAGCGGCCCACGAGGTTGATGCGCACGTTGGCCAGGGCACCCAGGCAGGCCCCATGGGCCATGTATCCCGCCACGGAGGCGTCGGTGACGCAGTTGGCGTTCCCGATGCGGCCCATCTCCTCCGAGCAGGCCAGGATGCGAAGGGCCAATTCCGCCGTCTCCAGAGGAACCCTGGCCGCCTCCATGAGGGCCTTCTCGATGGCGGCGCTTCGCTCGGCCTTCTGCTCGTCCGTATCCTTGGGGAGTTTGTAGGCATGAGAGACGGCATCGTAGGAGGCGGCGTCCTCACCCACGAGGGCCATAAACCGGCCCTGGGCGCTGTAGGCCTCCGCCGCAAGTTCCTTCACGCGGCCTTCCACGTCAGTGTATTTCTTCTTGCCCACCGTAAGCCCGGCCACCATGCGTAGCAGGGCCGCCGCCTGGGCTCCCGCGAAAGCGGACACGGATCCGCCCCCCGGGGTGGGATCGGGCCCGGCCACGGCGTCGAGGAAGGGCTGGGCCGAACCGTGGGCACCCGCCGCGGCTCTCGCCTTGGCCACGCGGTTCTCCACCAGCATGTCGGGGCTGAACCCCCGGATCTTGAGATACTGCGCCCCGCTCGTGACGAGGGCATCGGCAGGTGCCAGGCCGATGAGCTCGGTCTCGGCCACCTCCACCCCCAGGGCCGCGGCTTTGGCCGTGACGGTTTGGGTGAGGGCAGCGAGGGAGGTCTTGCGGTAGTCCACCACGTTCACTGAGACCTGGGCCATCTTGAGCTCTTCGAGCATGAAGCCCATGGCGCGGATGCCCGGGAGGCCTCCGTCCCGCTCGCGGATCTCCTTGGCGATGGCTTTGGCGATCGCTACGTCCTGCGTGTTCAGATTCAGATTGTAGGCGATGAGGAAGGGCCGGGCGCCAACGGCGGTGGCACCGGCCGTGGGATGGATGGCCTTCGGGCCGTAGTCGGGATCCTTGTCGGGATCTTTGCCGATGAGGTCGCGAAGCCCTTCGAATTCTCCTTTCCGCACGCTGGGAAGGCTCTGCCGCTCTGGCCTGGAGGCCGCCGCCTCGTAGAGGAACACGGGGATGCCCAGCTCCTCGCCCAGGCGTTTGCCCACGGCCTTGGCGAGCTCCACCGCGTCGTCCATGGAGGCCCCCTCCAGAGGGACGAAGGGCACGACGTCTGTGGCGCCCATGCGTGGATGGGCCCCCTTGTGCCGGTTCAAATCAATCAGATGGGAAGCGCGGCGGGCCGCTTGGAACGCCGCTTCGGCGCAGGCTTCGGCGGTGCCGACAAAGGTGAGGACGGAACGGTTGTGGTCCGCGTCCATCTCCAGATCCAGGACCAGGGCGCCGGGCACGGCCCGGACGGCCTTGACGATTTCATTGAGGATGCCCTGGTTTCGGCCCTCGGAGAAGTTGGGAACGCACTCGAAGAAGCCTTTCATAATCTGCTCCATTCAAAGGCAGGCTCGCCGGAGAGGACCGGCGGGCGACCGGCGTCCGGCCTCCCCCGAGGCCGGACGGGGCCATCATACCAGGGCGGGCGGCTCGCATGGAATGCGGTTCGGCTGGAATCGCCGGGGCACCGTATTTCAACTCAGCCGGGGGCGGAAATCCGTGGCGAAGTCCGGCGAGGGCGGGCCGAAGAGGAACCCCTGTCCGAGGGGAACGCCCATGCTCTTGAGCACGGCGAGCTCCTCGGGCGTCTGGATGCCCTCCGCGATGACCTGGGCGCCGACCTTTTCCGCCAGGACCATGATCGAGGAGATGAGTTCCTGCTTCAGG
>JAKAKG010000012.1 GCA_021813555.1 Acidobacteriota bacterium | reverse complement strand
TACAGCAAGCAATTGGCTTACTGAATATGACTAAAAATCGATGCGCCTTGATCCGGCATCACGTCCATGATCAAAGGTTCTACAAGAGACCGGGAGCACGACGACCCTCCATGCGTTCTTGATGTTGACGGCAAAGGAGTTCATTCCCCGGAGAGCAGGATGGCACGGTCCGTGCAGCAGGATGGGTGAATTTGGGCGATGCCCGCCACTCGCGGAGGTCGGCGGTCGAGGGCCAAAGCAGCCACCGGGGTCAAGACCAGGCCCGCCCAGGTAGGAGGATCCCATGAGCGCCATGCTTGTTCTCGTGATCGTTGTCCTCGCGGTTGCCGCCGACGCCATCCGTCTGGCCGTGAAGCGAAGGAGGAACAAGTCGAGGGTAGCGGGGGCTCCCGTGACCCCGTTCGTTCGGGCCAATCCTCCTCGCGGTTTCTTCCTCGACGGGGGCCATACCTGGATCCGGCTTACCGACGCGGGCGAATTGAGGGTGGGCGTGGACGAACTGCTCTCCCAGGCCCTCGGTGGGGCGGACAGGGTGGAGCTGCCGCGCCTGGGGACCAAGGTTCGCCGGGGCGAACCCCTGGCTGTTTTGTGGAGGCAGGGAAGGAAGCTCGCCATCGCCTCTCCCGTGGAGGGAACCATCGTCACCAGCAACGACGGGCTGGACACCATGCCGGGAGACGTTTTTACCGATCCTTACGGGAGCGGGTGGTTGACCTCCCTGTGGCCCACCGACCACCGGCAAGCACTGAACGTGTTCACCCTCGGTGAGGCGGGCCAGCGGTGGATGGAGCGCGAGATTCACCGCTTCTCGGAATTCCTCGCCGCCCACGGCGCCGGCGGATCCCATCTGGCCCTGGCCGCCGACGGCGCCCATCCCGCGGTGGGGGCCGCCCTGGCGCTCCAGGACGAGAGCTGGAGAGAGTTCCAGCGCGAGTTCGCCAGCAGCCGCGAGGCATAACGAAACCCCGAGGCGGCCGAGTCTGGTAAACTCTCCCGGCGGAGACGCCTGGAGGGTGGATGGGCCAGCAGGGACCTCGCTTCAACTACTTCCTTTCAAGGCCGAGCTCCAAGGGCCGTCGCCCGCCGGCTTGGATACGCCCCGCGCAGTGGGCCCTTCTGGCGGCGTGGTTCTCCTTTGCCCACTGGATCACGGCGGGTGAGGGGTTCAAGCTCCTCGCCGCATCGTTTTACAACTTCTACGGCATCTTCACGGACGAGATCGTCTGGGGACAGGCGGTCCTTCCCAACCTCGGGCTTGTTTCCCTCGCCGTAGGCGGCCTCCTGATCTGGTTGCAGGTCGTGTGGCGGCGGTGCGGTGCGTCCGTGGAAGGCCGGGACGGCGCCTGGCACTGGCTGGGGCGCAGGGGCGGGCCGGAGGCTCCCGATCTCGTGGCCAGGACGCCCGGGGGGGCGTGGGTCCGAAGTGGCGGGCGGTGGGCCTACGTGGCTCATGGGTTCGTAGACGATAAAGGCCGGGACTGGATTGTCCGGTGTGGAGCCCCCGCCGCTCCCTGGTACCATCCGGCGCGCGCGGCAAGCCCCTTGGCGGGAATGCTGGTGGTCCTGCTGGGGTGCGCCTGGGCGCTCCAGATACCGGTGGAACGCAATCGCCGGCTGCGCTCCGAGGCGGCCCGGGCGGTGTGGGAGGGGAAGGAAGGGAAGGAAGGGAAGGCCGAGATCCTCGCGAGACGGCATCCCGAGATACGCCCCTGGATCCGTTACATGGAAAGCCAGGGCGGCTGCGACTCGGCGCCGTGTTTTCAGCGGCAGCTCGTGGCGCGCCTGGAGGGCCTCAGCATAGGTCCGGTGTTCGGCGATGAGACCAAAACGCTCGTCCAGCTGCTGGTCTTGAACGGATGGTCCCGTCTGGCCCTGAAGCTCACGGGTCCCAACCAACCCGAGGCCTTCCAAATCCTCGTCCGGCAGGACCGCCCAGCGGCCGCCCGACGCCTTCCGCAGCGAGCGCGAGGTGGCGGGCTCACCCGGCGGGAGCGCATGGATGCGGCTCTCCTGCTGGAGGAGGGCCGCTACGAGGCGGCCTACGGGGCGCTGGCCCGGGACGCCGATGGGCAGCCACAATTGCAGCGGGCCGTGGCCCTTCGAGCGGCCCTCGCGTATCTCACGGGACGCTGTGCCGAAACCCAGCGCCTGGCGGCACTCCTCCTGGCGCCCTATGCCTTCAACCAGTCCAATCTGTACGGGGACGCACCCGCCCACGGGCTGGGGGCCCTCCAGCGGGCGGCCCGTGACGCCCGGGTTCACGTGTCCTTCGCCCTGGGTCTGGCCCTCCTGGATTATCTCCCCCAGGCAGGGGAGCAGTGGCGCACGGCGGAAACCATGGCCGACGCCGCGGGCCTTCCCGGCCTCCTGGACATGGACCGCGTGCTTCTGCGGCGGGTCGCCCCCCTTGGGCCGTGGGCCGCCCCATCGCCGCCCCACGGCCGCTTCGCCAAGGCAGTGCCATCGGGACTATACTAGGCTACTGGAGGTGCTTCGGAATGATTCGCCGCGCACTGATTACCCTCGCACTAGCACTCACGCTCCTTCCTTTCGGCGCCTTTGCCAAGACGGTCAAGGAGAAGGGCAAGTTCGACCTCATGCTGAACGGGGTCAACAAGGGCTACGAGAAGTACAAGGTCATCCTGAACCCCAAGGACGGCCTATGGACCGTGTCCTCCGAGGTCCGCTTTCAGCTTCCCTGGCCCAAGGCCAAGAGGAACTACGTGGATTTGTACATCTATCCCGTTCTCAACCTCGCCATGGACACCCGAAAGCTGGACAGCTACTCCTACCGGATGACGTGGAACGACTTTTCCAAGTCCGAAATGGTGGAGGCCCAGGACTCGGCCACGGAGTTCATCGACCAGGACACGAGAAACTACGACCTCATGAACCGCACGGAGCAAATTCAGAACGACGAAATGGCCGACCGGGTTGACCTGGGGGTGAATGCGGGCCGGCTTACGGTGAACGGCCAAACCCTCAGCTTCCGGCAGACGCGGTTCTCGGATTCACGAATCAAGGACGAGCCGCTTCCTGGTGACCTGGCGGTGCTGGACGCCTACGTCTTCTGCCTGTACATCCCCCTGGCCCATCAGGCCCTGGCCATGAAAGACAGCAGCGAGCCCCTCTCCGTGGCATTTCCCCAAGGCATGCGGCTGCGGCAGGGCACGCTCCAGTTCATGGGCATCGAGAAAACCCCCTTCCACGGCCAGATCATCATCCTGCGCCACTACGACGTCAACGTGGGTGACGGCACCCTTTCCTCCTTCTGGGTGGACAAGGCCGGGAAGCTTGTCCAGGTGGCCATTCCCTCGGAAGGGCTCATGGCGGTCTTGGCTTCGTACAAACCTCAGGCCTTCGACCGCGAGGAACCCCGCATTCTCAAGGAGGCGGTGATCGCCACGGGCGCATTCACGGAGCACGCCGTAAGAATCCCCTCCGGCTCCATCAGCCTGGGCGCCACCTTGACCCTCCCCGCGGAGAAGGGCACGTTCCCCACCGTACTCATGGTGTCGGACCTGCAGGCCCTGGACAGGGACGGGAACGAGCCCGGCAATCCCTACAGCCGGGCGGGGACATGGAAGCAGGTGGCCTACCTTCTTGCCTCTCAAGGGTACGCCACGCTCCGCTACGACGCCCGGGGCGTGGGCGAATCGGGAGGGGACCAGGACAAGGCCACATGGTCGGACCGGATCGGTGACGTAGTGGCCTTATCCGCCTGGCTGAAGCAACAGCCCACGACCAAGGGCGGGCTCGTCCTTCTTGCCCATGGCCTGGGAGCGTGGGTCGCGGCGGAGGCCGCCCCCAAAGTGCAGCCCTCCGCATTCGTGGCCGTTGCCTACCCCGCCAAGAGCCTCATGCGTCTGTGGCGCGAGCAGGTGAACTCCATCTCAGATCCTCAGGGGCGATTGAAGGCCCAGATGGATCTCGAGACCCTGACCGGAAAGCTCGACGAGCCGGGGGCAGAGACGGCCACGTACGGCGGCCGCAAGGTCTATCTGGCCGAGATCCGGGAGATGGCATCCAAAGACCCCGTCGCCTTGGCCGGCGCCCTCACCATGCCCTGCCTCTTCGCCTACCCCGAACGGGATCAAACGGTCATGGCCTTCCACAAAGAGGTCCTCGCCCCCACCCTTCATGCCGGCCAAGAGGCCATCGTCCTGCCGAACCTCGGGCACCGCCTGACGCCGCTTGATTCCGAGGGAGGGGCCACGGGCCTGGTGGAACAGAAAAGCCTTAAGCCGGTCCTGGACTGGCTTAAGAAAGTGATGGGCTGAGGCCTTCCGTGCGCAACGTCCTGGGTGTCCTCCTGCTGGCCTTCGGAACCGCCCTATGGGCGGGTGCTCCAGCGCAGCCTCCCGCCCCCGCGCGCGGGGCTCCGAGTCTCCTCCTGGTCACCCTGGACACGACGCGGGCCGATCACCTGGGATGTTACGGGGCCAAGGGCGCCCAGACCCCTGTTCTGGACGGCTTGGCCTCCCGAGGGGCCCGCTTCGATGAGGCGCACGCCCACGTCCCCCTCACTCTCCCGTCCCACGCCTCTCTGCTCACGGGCGATCTTCCCTGTACCTTGAACCTCCGGGTCAACGGGATGAAGCTCAGAGAGGGAACGGAGACCTTGGCGACCGTCTTGAAATCCCGCGGCTACTGGACGGGGGCCTTCGTGAGCGCCGTGGTCCTGGAACGCGGCCGGGGCCTCTCGGGAGGATTCGACGTCTACGACGACCATATGACCCTCCCGCCCCGCACGGGCGGCCCTCCCGAGGAGCGCCGCGCGGAGGAAACGACGCAGGCCGCGCTCTCCGCGGCCTCCAAGGTGCGTGCGCCCTTTTTCATGTGGGTGCACTATTACGATCCCCATTATGAGTACCGGCCGCCGGAGCCGTACGCGGCGCGGTTCGCGAAAGATCCCTACAGCGGAGAGATCGCCTACATGGACGCATCCCTCGGCAGGCTCCTGGATGGCCTCAAGGCCCAAGGCAAGATGTCCAACACCCTGGTGGTGGTGGCGGGGGACCACGGCGAAGGACTCGGCGAGCACGGGGAGAAGCAGCACGGCGTCTTCCTCTACGAATACGCCATGCGCGTTCCCCTGATCATGGACTGGCCTGGGCACATCGGTCCCGGAACGGTGATTCCGCAGACGGTGGGGCTGAGTGACGTGGCCCCGACGGCGCTGAACCTCATGGGAGTCCCGGGCCCGCGAACCGACGGACGGAGCCTCGAACCGCTCCTGGCTGGAGGAACCCTGGCCGCCGCTCCCCTGTACATGGAGTCGTACCACGGCTTCTTCACGTACGGCTGGGCTCCCCTGAGGGGACTCATGGACGGCCCCTGGAAGTTCATCCAGGCGCCACGCCCCGAGCTGTATGCCTGGCGGTCCGGCGAGGACAAGAACGAGTACCGGTCCGATGGCCCGCAGGTCTCGGCCGCGCTCAAGGCGCTCCAGCGGTTTCCCGCGGCCGATCAGGGAGAGCAGAAGGAGATGGAGCGCTTCCTGAAGGACCCCTCCAACCAGGAGACCCTCAGGCAGCTCATGAGCCTGGGCTACATCTCGGGTTCGGATTCCCGGCCGGACCAGCCGGGCCTGCTGGACCCGAAGGATGCCATCGGCATCGAAGAGGAGCTGCGCCAAGCTTCGGAGCTGACCAGCACGGGCCAGACCGAGCAAGGCGCCCGCCTTCTCCTCGCCATCCTCAAAAAGAACCCTCAAAACGTGCCTGCCCTCTCCATGCTGGGCATGGCCTACGCCAGTGCGGGCAAATACGAGCAGGCCAGGGTCTGCTTCCAGGAGGAGGTCAAGCTCAAGCCCCAGATGGACACGGGCCACCTCAACCTGGGCACGGCCTACAAGAACCTCGGCAATCCGGCCCTTGCCGAGAAGGAGTACCGGGCCGCGCTGGCTCTCAATCCGCGGATGCCCGAGGCGCTCGCGGGCTTGGCCCAGCTCCTTGTCAACCAGAAGCGCATTGGAGACGCACGGGCCGTGCTGGCGTCGGCGACGGCGGGCGGAGTCGAAAGTGCCGACCTCTATTTTGAGCAGGGAATCGTGGAAGCCTCCTTGGGAAACAACGAGGCGGCCCGCTTCAGCTTCTCCAAATGCCTCTCGCTGGACCCGCGCCGCCACGAGGCCGCGGCCAATCTGGGACGAATCGCGTACCAGCAGGGCAAGGTGGATGAGGCGATCCAATACTATGAGCGGGCCCTGAGGCTGGCCCCTCGAAACATGGCATACCTGGCGACGGTGGGATCCTTGTACCTGAACGGCAAGAACGACTCCTCCAAGGCCCTCCAGTACTTTGAGCGCGCTCTCGCGGCCGATCCTTACGGGCCTGAAGCGGGGAACCTGAAGGACATGATCAGAGGCCTCCAGGCTTCATCCGGGTCGTGACCGGAGGCGCGGGACGTCCAAGGGGAGCCCCATGCGGAGCGTAAAAGCGAGCGCGGCGGCGAGGGTCGACCTGGCGGGCGGGAGCCTGGACCTCTGGCCCATCGGCCAGATCGTGCCAGGGGCCATGACTGTGAACGTGGCCGTAAGCCTGGCGGCCACGGCCGAGTGCAGGGCCACGGGTGAGCCCGGGGTCGCCCTGGCCTCCAAGGACCTCATGGCCGCCTACACGTGGCGTCCGGGTCAGGCTCCGGGCCCGCTCGCTCTGGCGGAGCGCCTGTGCGAAGCCTTCGGCGTGGTGAGCGGCTGGGCCATCTCCACGCGCAGCGATGTGCCTCCGGGGAGCGGGCTCGGGGGCTCTTCCGCGGTGGGCATGGCTCTGGCATTGAGCCTTAAAGCCATCTCGGGACGGGACATGAACGACGCCGAGCTTGTGAACCTGTGCCGGGACCTGGAGGCTTCCCACCTGCGCATCCCCACGGGAGTGCAGGATTTCTGGCCCGCGCTGCGCGGCGGACTCATCAGCATCCGATACGAAGCAGGGGGCGAGCGGGTGGAAGCCATCCGCACCTCACTCAAGGCCCTCGCCGCGCGCATGGTGGTAGCCTACTCGGAACACTCGCGCCTCTCGGCGGGGACCAACTGGGCCCTGTACAAGCGATTCATGGATGGTGAACCTTCGGCGTGCCGGGGGCTGGAGGGGATCGCCCTGGCCGCATCGGCCATGCGGGACGCCCTGGAAGCGGGAGACCTGGATCGGGCGGGAACCCTTCTGAACGAGGAGTGGGGCCATAGACGCACTTTGGCGGAGGGCGTGTCGACGCCGAGGGTGGAGAGCCTCATGGCGGCCGCCAAGGGCGCGGGGGCCATCGGGGGGAAGGCGTGCGGCGCGGGAGGGGGGGGATGCCTTGCATTCCTGGTGCGAGAGGGCACAAGATTAGGAGTGGAACGGGCCCTTGAAGAAGAAGGCGCCCGAGTCCTGCCCGCCCATCCCGTCGAGCGGGGACACGTGGTGGAGGTAGAGGAATGACGCGCTGGCTCAAATGGATCCTGGTGGCCGTGGGGCTCGGGGTTGGAGCCTCCGCGGTCGCTCAGGAAGTCATCGTCTTTACAGATTTTCGGGCCTTGGTCGTCCAGAGCCACCGCGTGGAGGGCACGTGGACGTACCTTCGGCTGCCCTCCGGGGAGATGGCCGTTCCCTCCTCCTCCATTCTGCACATCGAGGTGGAGCAGGGCGTATCGGCGGCTCCTGTTGCCTCTTCACCTTACGTTCCGCCGTCTCCCGCCAGCCAGCCCATGCCGCCCCGCCCGGCCCCCTTCCGGCCCGAGCCGGCCCATCCGGCCTGGCAGCGGCCATCCCCTCCTCCCCCCGCTGAAGAGTCAGACGAGGAGGATGAAAAGAGCGACGATTCGATGGCGGATGAAGAATCGGACGAACCTCCCGCGGAGATACAGCCTCCCGCCAAAATGGCCACCCCGCCTGTCATGGTCCCCGGCGGCCTTCCCTTCCAGCAGAAGCTCCCCCAGCCGGTTGAGCCGAAAGACTGACGCGCCGGTCGCTTTGACCGTGGACGCGGAAGAGTGGTTCCACGTCCCGGGGCACAAGGCGTACGCCGAGCCCTCGCGGTGGGAGACGCTCCCGGCCACATTTCCCCGGGCCCTGGACCGGACTCTGGCCCTCTTGGACAAAGGTTCCTGGAGGGCCACCTTCTTCATGCTGGGCTGGATCGCGCGCCGTTATCCCGCCGAGATCAGACGCATCGCCCAGGCGGGCCACGAGATAGCCTGCCACGGCGAGGACCACCTGCTGGTCAACCGCATGTCGCCCTGCCACTTTCACGCCGATCTTTCCTCGGCCCGGTCGGCCATCGAGGATGCGGCGGGAGCGGCGGTCCGCGGATTCCGGGCTCCCATGTGGTCCATGCCCCGGGAGCGCTGGCCCTACGACACCCTCTCTTCCCTGGGCTTCACGTACTCCTCCAGCCACCTGCCCATTCCCGGGCTGGGGCTGGGCCGAACCGCGCCAAGCCGCATCGGTGAGGTCTGGGAAATTCCCGTCCTGGCCTCGGGCTGGGGCCCCTTCGCTTGGCCCGCCGGCGGCACCGTGGCCTTGCGCCTCCTGCCCATATCGTGGCTTCGGCGCGCCAGGGACACGGCCGTGGCCCGCGGGCGCCCCGCGGTTTACTGGTTCCATCCGTGGGAGCTGCTGGAGGATGCTCCGAGGGCCGAGGGGGGTGCCTTTTTCCGCTGGGCGAGGTTCGCCCGCCTGGACCGCCTCCCCGCGAGGTTGGCCGAACTCATCCCCGCCGGAGACCGAACCCTCGCCGCCGTCCTGCGCCATCTGGACGGAGTTCCGCAAACCGGTCATACTGTGGGTTAAGCGGTCCCGAACCCATGGCGAAGTTGTCCCTCAAGCGGTTTTGGCAGAATCTGGTGGTGGCCGCCGCGCCCCTCCCGGCGGCGGTCCTTCTCAAAGCCTTGCGGCGGACCCTCAAGGTCCGCTTCGTGGGCAGGGAAGTGCCACAGGCCATCAAGGCTTCGGGGGGCCAGTACGTCATGGCGTTCTGGCACGGAACCCTGTTGCTCATGGTCTTCGCTTACGTGGGCGGCAAACTGACGTTTCTCGTCTCGTGGCACCGCGACGGGGAGCTCATCACCCGGATCATTAAGCATTTTGGCCCCGTGCCCACCCGGGGTTCCAGCACGCGGGGAGGCATCAGGGCCATGCATGGGCTGCTCAAAAAGGTGAAGGAGGGGTACGATGTGGCTTTCACCCCGGACGGCCCCCGAGGCCCCGCGCGCCGCGCCCAGGAGGGAGTCGTGCAGATGGCCCGGCTTTCGGGCCTGCCTATCGTCCCCGTGGGCATGGCGGCCCGGCGCCGCAAAATCATGGGTTCTTGGGACGGATTCATCGTGCCCATGCCGTTCACGAGGGTCGTGTTCGCCTACGGTGATCCCGTACCCGTGCCGAGGGACTTGGACGAGGAAGGGGTGGACCGGGCGAGGGCGGCCGTGGAGGAGGCGCTTCAGGGCGCCATGAAGAGGGCCCAGGAGGCCCTGGACGAGGAGGCCTTGTGGAGAGCATGACAGGGTACGGACGCGGCGCCTCGGAGGGCGGCGGCCTTCGCATCGCGACGGAAATCAGAGGCGTCAATCACAAGGGGCTCGACGTCCACCTCCTTCTGCCCCCGGCCCTCATGTGCCACGAAATGGCCTGCCGGCGGCTCATCCGCGACCGGATCACCCGCGGGCACATGGACGTGCGGGTGGGCCTTGAGTTTTTGGGGGAGGAGGCCGTGGAGGTCCGCTACGCCGAGGGCGTGGCCCGGGCCCTGGGGCACCTCTCTTCCCGGCTGGCCTCCGACGGAGCCCTCGCCAGGGGGATGACGCTCGGCGATCTGCTGGCTCTGCCCGGGGCGGTGCAGGTGGGCCTCAACCCGGTGCTGGATGAGGCGGCGGGGGCGCTCCTGCTGGAATCGCTCGGGGTGGCCCTGGAAGCCTTCCTCGCGTCCAGGTTCGATGAGGGGGAGCGCCTGCTGGACCAGTTTCAGCGCGGCCAGCGGTCCATGGCCGCCTTCCTTGCTCATTTAGAGCCTCTCCTCCCGGCCCAGGTGGAGGCGGCGCGGCAGAAGCTGGCCCTTCGGGTGGAGCAGATCGCCGTGAGCGTCGACCCGGCGCGCCTGGAGCAGGAGGTGGCCCTCGCCGCCGAGCGGGCCGACGTGGCCGAAGAATTCGAGCGCCTCGTGTCCCATCAGAGCGCGCTGGGCGGCCTCTTGGGCGAGAGGGTCTCGGACCGGGGCAAGCGGCTCGACCACCTCCTCCAGGAAATGCAGCGCGAGGTGTCCACGCTCCTTGCCAAAGCGGGGCTCATGGAAATCACTCAGACGGGCCTGGAGATGAGGCTCCTGGTGGAGCAGCTCCGGGAGCAGGCGCAGAACGTGGCCTAGGGAGGGACGGTGTTGGCTATCGGTTTGTGGCCGTTGGCTAAACAAAGCACGACCAGAGCCAAAAGCCACCAGCCCATGGCCAACAGCCAGGACCCACAAGACAACCACCAGGCGGGAGTGAAAGAAGCAATGGCAGATTCGGCGAAGGGCATCGTGCTGGTTTTGTCGGCGCCCACGGGGGGCGGCAAGACCACCATCGCTCACCGGCTGGTGGACTCGGGCAGCGGGGTGCGCTTTTCCGTGTCGCACACCACCCGGAGTCCCCGGCCCGGAGAGCGGGACGGGGTGGATTACCACTTCGTGGACGAAGCCGCCTTCCAGGCCATGGTGAATCGGGGGGAGTTTCTGGAGTGGGCCCAGGTCCATTCCCACCGCTACGGGACCCACAGGTCCGAGCTGGCCAAGGCCGCCGAGCGCGGCGAGACCCTCCTGCTGGACATCGACGTGCAGGGGGGGCTCCAAGTGAAGTCGGCCGTTCCGGCCGCCGTGCTGGTCTTCGTCCTCCCGCCCAGCCTGGAGGTGCTCCTGGCGCGCCTGGCCAAGCGGAATGAGGAGCCCGGCTTCGATTTGGCCACGCGGCTCCGGTCCGCCTTGAAAGAGCTTGAACTTGCAAGCGTTTACGATTATACTATCGTGAATGAGGACCTGGACGAGGCCGTGGGCCAGGTCCGGCTCATCCTGGAGACCAGCCGCCTGCGTCCCTCGGGAATTTCGGGCCGCGCATCCAGGTTGAGCAAAGACATTAGCCACTGGCTGAGGAGTCATGATGTTCATCGCCCCTGACAAGATCGGCAGCAAGTACCGCTTTGTGAACCTATGCGCCCAGAGGACGAGGCAGATTCTGGACGGGGCCGAGCAGCGCCTCGACCTGCCCATCAAAAAGCCCGCCTACGTGGCCATGCAGGAAGTCCTGGCGGGCAAAGTGGAGTGGACCATCAAAGAGACCGTCGCTCCCGAGGTGCCCGATTCGGGAGAGATCCTTCAGGTCGAGGTGGGGCCCTAACCTGGGCCCCCTCGCCAGGTTCCTCCAGCCCCTTCGTCCCATGGTCCGGTTTCCAGGCACCCGCCGCTGGAACTCGCCCTCATGCATTCCCTGACGTATCCGGTGGATTTTCTCCAGCAGGTCCTCGGGCAGGATCTGCGGGGGGGTGACTTTCTGGAGGCCTCCGTCGGCGTGAGGCTTTCGGCCAGGGGCGAGACCCTCCTCATGGAGGGCCCCCAGGCGCAGGCGGAGGCGTGCCGGGACCTTCTGGAACAGCTCCACAGGCTCTACCAGGCCGGCATCCGGCTGGGCAAGGGCGACCTGAAGACCGTCTGCAACCTTCGGGACGAGGGGTTTCGCGGCGACATCCTGGAGTTCTACCGGGACGCGCGCATCCAGTGCGCCGCGGGCCGCACGGTCTTTCCCAAGGGCCTCAACCAGGGCCGGTACGTGCGGGAGATCAGGGATAAGGACGTGGTCTTCGGCATAGGCCCTGCGGGCACGGGCAAGACCTACCTGGCGGTTGCCATGGCCGTGGCGGCCCTCAAGGAGAAGCGCGTCAAGCGCATTATTCTCACCCGTCCTGCCATCGAGGCGGGCGAGAAGCTCGGTTTCCTGCCTGGGGACATCGCCGAGAAGGTCAATCCCTATTTGAGGCCCCTTTACGACGCCCTTTTCGACCTTCTTGAGACGGAGCGGGTTCACAAGCACATCGAAACGGGGATCATCGAGATCGCCCCTCTCGCTTTCATGCGCGGGAGGACCCTCAACGATTCCTTCATCATCCTGGACGAGGCTCAGAACACGACCCCGGACCAGATGAAGATGTTTCTCACCCGCCTGGGCTTCAATTCCAGGACGGTGATCACGGGCGACGTGACGCAGATCGACCTGGACCCCTCGCGCAAATCGGGCCTCATCGACGCGGCCGAGGTCTTGCGCGGGATCGACGGCTTATCGTTCGTCCATTTTACGGATAAGGACGTGGTGCGCCACCCCTTGGTCCAGCAAATCATCCTGGCCTACGACAAAGCGGGTGGGCGCAGCAAACCGTGACCGCCGGGGGCCCTTTACCCCGGGCGCCGTGGCCGCCTAGAATGGCCTCGGGAGGGAGCCAGCCGTGCCCATGATCCCCTCCGATCCGACGGCGCCGGAAGCTTCGGCCCAGCGTGCCCGCTTCCGGGGCAACGTAAGGGCGGGAATCCCGCAGCGCGTGGGCCACTTCCTGCGAGAAAATGAGTGGTTCTGGGCGGCGGTCTTCCTCCTGCTGGCCTTCGCCATGTTCACCCGCCAGTTCCGGATTCAGCCGCCCCCGTCCCTGCCCATGGGAGGCGTCATTTCGCGGGACATCCGCGCTCCCTTCGACCTCCAAATCGTGGACAAGGTTGCCACGGACCAGAAACGCGCCGAGGCCCGCGCCAAGGTGCTCCCCGTGTACGATTGGGACTCGGGCATGGCGGACGCGCTGGCGGCCCAGGTGAGCGCCTCTTTCGCCACGGCCAGGGCCAACCGCGAGGAGTTTTTGAATTTCCTGAAGGCCACGCCCGAGAGGCAAAAGCGCCAGCAGGCGGAGGAGCAATTCCTTCAGCGCCTCTCCGACACCCTGGGCGGCAACCTTCCCCGCTTCGCCTTGAAGCAATTCCAGGCGGACGGCTTCAGCGTCGAGCTCGAGCAGGCCGTCCGGGATATGCTGGTCCAGGCGGAGCGCCGGAAGATCTATCCCGACGGCGATCCCATCGCCACGGACGACGCGGTGGTGATTCAGGACATCCGGCGGCCGGGGCTGGGATGGACCCAGAAGCACCCCGCGGCCAGCGACATCATGTCCCTCGACGAGGCCCAGCGCCTGCCCGGTGCCATGGCCGAGCAGCTCCTGGGAATCCCCGGACAGCTCCGCGGCGCCGTGGAAGAGTATGTCCGGTCTCTCATCCGTCCCAACCTGACATTCAACAGCCAGGCCACGAGCCAGCGCCAGTCCGCCGCCGCCGCCCAGGTGGCGCCCCTGGTGGTGGTGGTCAAGAAGGGCCAGCTCATCCTGAAAGCAGGGGAGAAGGCCGACGAAAGCGCCATCCAGAAGATCGACGCCTTCCAGCAGGCCAGCCGCGCCGTCATCAACGTCCCCCTGCTCGCGGCCCTCTTCTTCCTCCTTCTTCTCCTGCTGGCGTTCACGTTCATGTACCTCAAAACCTACCGGAAGCAGCACCGCCCCAACTTGAACCTCTTCGTGCTCGTGCTCCAGATCACGGCCGTGTTTCTGGTGGTGGCCCAGGCCTTTCACGTGCTGCTTCTCATGGCCGCGGAGGGCGGCAAAGTCCGGTGGGCCGAGCACCCCGAGCACCTCATGTTCCTGATCCCGGTGGCCGCCGGGGCGATCCTCGTGACGCTCCTGGTGGACCGCCACATCGCCGTGGTCTACACCCTGCTCTACTCGGTGCTCTTCGGCATCCTCATGGATTTCAGCTTCGCCATGCTCCTCTACTGCATGCTGTCCTGTTTCACGGCCATCTACGCCGCGGCCAAGCTGGCCCAGCGCACGGCCCAGTGGAAGGCGAGCCTCCTGGTGGGCGTCGTCAACGCCGCCCTGGCAGCGGGGGTTGTGGTGGCCACGGCGGGGGCCGCGGTGAGCGGCTGGAAATTGATGGTGGTGCCCGCCTGCCTGGGATTCCTGGCGGCCTTCCCGCTGTCCACCATGCTGGTATCCAGCCTGTTGCCCCTCTTCGAGAGCGCCTTCGCCATTCTCACCGAGGTGCGCCTCCTCGAACTCTCCAACATGAACCACCCGATCTTGCGGCGCCTGGCCATCGACGCCCCGGGTACGTACAACCACTCCCTCATGATGGCCAACCTCTCCGAGGCCGCCGCCAACGCCATCGGAGCCAATGCCCTGTTCTGCCGGGTGGCCTGTTATTACCACGACATCGGGAAGATGCTCTACCCCTCCTATTTCGTGGAGAACCAGCAGCCCGGGCAGAACCCCCACGACAAGCTCCAGCCGCGCATCTCGGCCCTCATCGTGGCGGCCCACGTGAAAGAAGGCCAGGCCATCGCGCGCCAGTACGGGCTGCCCCAGGCCATCATCGACGTGATCCCGGAGCACCACGGGACTCGCCACATCAGCTACTTCCTGGACAAGGCTCTGACCATGGTGGATCCCGAGAAGGAGTCCATCAACGAGTCCGATTTCACCTATCCGGGCCCCAGGCCCCAGACCCGGGAGGCCGCCATCGTCATGCTCTCGGACGCCGTGGAGGCGGGGTCGCGGGTGTTGAAGGACCCCTCCCACAGCCGCTTGAAGGCCCTCATCTCGGAGATGGTGGAGCGCGTGGTGGGAGAGAATCAGCTCGCCGACTGCAACTTGACCTTCAAGGATCTTGCCCAGGTTCAGGATGCGTTCTACCACATCCTTCTGGGCGTTTTCAGCCGCCGAATTTCCTATCCCGGTTACACCTTTGACAAGGAGCCCGACCATGACGCAGCGCGAGGTCCGGTTGCACTGCCGCCTGCCAAAACCGGCCATCCCTAAGGAGGAGCTGGCGGCCTTCGCCCTCGACGTGCTGGGGCGCCTGAACCTTGAGGGCGAGGTGGGCGTGAAGCTCTGCTCCGACGCCACCATGGCCGCCTACAACCGAAAGTTCAGGGGCAAGATGGGCCCCACGGACGTCCTGTCCTTTCCCGACGGCGTCACGGACCCGGAGGGGGGGCGCTACCTGGGCGACATCGTCATCTCCGTGCCCGTGGCGGCCAGGCAAGCGAAGGAGGCGGGCCACGGGCTGGCCGCGGAGCTGAAGCTCCTTCTCCTCCACGGCATCCTTCACCTGGCGGGCTACGACCACGAGACGGACGGCGGCACCATGCGCCGGAAGGAGCGGGCCCTGCGCAAGGAATGGGGAATCTAGGATGACGAAGGTTGAGAGTTGAGAGTTGAGGGTTGAGTGTGGATGGTTGAGGGCTGAGGGTTGAAGGGAAGGGCGGGGAGCCATGAGACGAAGGGGAACGCGAGAAACTGCATGCCCTAGTACCGTCGATCTCCGGCAAGCCCCGTTGCGTCCCGCCTATCCGACGGAGTGCCTGTCCGCCCGCGCCGCCTGCGGTCCCGGGGCCTCCGCCCGTACCGTTCAACCCTTACAGCCGACATTCAACATCGGGCGTTCTACCTCGTTCTTCACCGGGCTCGCCCCATGATGCCGTTCCTTCTGGCCCTGGACCTTCTGGCCCTCTTCCTGCTCATGCTCGTCCGGTCGAGCCTCAACGGCCTCTCGGCCATGGCCGTGAGCAAACTCTCGGAGGAAGACGCCCCCATGGCCCGCTGGGTCGCGGCCTTCCGGAACCGTCGCCAGGCGTTCCAGCTCACCCTCCAGCTAGCCCTCCTTCTCACGGCCGTGGGAGGGGCGTTCCTTTGGGCGGCCCTCTTCGCCGAGGCCAAGGCCGAACACGCCATGGCCTTAGGATTCGCCGCGGGGGTCGGAACGGTGCTGGTCACGGGCGCCGCGGCGCAGGTGGTGGCGGCCTTCAACCCGGAGGCCATCTTCCCGTACGCCCTGCCCGTGCTGTGGCCCTTCCTCTGGATCCTGGGGGCCTTGACCCTTCCCCTCGCGGCCCTGTTTACGCGGCAGATCGCGGCACGCCGGGGCCGCCAGGACCAGGAGGACGAGGACAAGGATAAGGAGGAGGAGATCTCGGCCCTCATCCACGTGGGCCAAAGCGAGGGCATCCTCGAGAAAGAGGACTCGGTCCTCATCCGCGGCGTCATGGAGTTCGGAGACACGGTGGCGCGGGAGGTCATGACGCCGCGCACGGACATGGTGTGCGCCCCCGCTTCCTCCACGCTCAAGGCCGCCGCGGACCTCATGGCGAAAGCCCGCCACACGCGGCTTCCCGTCTACGAGGGACAGATCGACAACATCGTGGGGGTGGCCTACCTCAAGGATTTTCTGGCGCGCGTTCTGGCGGGAGAGGGAGATCGTCCCGTGTCGGATTTCGCCCGCCCCGTGCCCTTCGTGCCCGAGAACAAGCCCATCTCCGCCCTCCTCCGGGAGTTTCAAGCCCAGAAGCTCCAGCTTGCCATCGTCGTGGATGAGTACGGCGGAGTGGACGGCCTGGTGACGACGGAGGACCTGGTGGAGGAGATCGTGGGCGAGATCCAGGAGGCCGACGAACCCGGCGGCGGGCCCATCACCCAGGTGGCTCCCGGCGTCGTCGAAGCCTTGGGGCGGGCGCCCTTGTGGGATCTGGCAGAGCGTTTGGAGGTGGACCTGCCTGAAGGCAACTACGACTCCGTGGCCGGGTGGATCACCACGTCCCTGGGAGCTATTCCCCACCAGGGGCAGCACCTGGCCATCGACGGAGTGGAGGTGGACGTGCTGGCCGCCGACAAGCGGCGGATTCACAGGGTGAGGGCCTCCGTGGCTCCCAAGGCCCAGGGAACGGGAAACGGCTCGCCCCCCTCGGATTGACGGAGCCGGGAGGCGCAGGTTCTTGTCTACGGGATATGGTGAAAACCCATGGCCCACGTGATCGTGGAAGTGTCCTTTGTTCCTCTCGGCGCGGGGGTTTCCCTCTCGCCCTTCGTGGCCGAGGCGCTCAAGCTCATCAAGGAGAGCGGCCTCCCCTTCGAATTTCACTCCATGGGCACCAACATCGAAGGGGAATGGGACGAGGTCATGGCCCTCGTCCGCCGCTGCCAGGACCGCCTCTTCGAGATGGGCGCCCCCCGGGTGTCCACCTCCCTCAAGATCAGCGAGCGCCGTGACAAGCCCTACCACATGGCC
>JAKAKG010000014.1 GCA_021813555.1 Acidobacteriota bacterium | reverse complement strand
CGCATCGGCTCCCGCCGGGTGGAAGTCGGGATGGGTGATGATGAGCAGGTCGCAGCCCAGGGAGGGGCTGGTGAGGTCCCGGGCCGAGGACATCTGGGCGCCGTCCGGGGCGAGGGGCGTGTCGGCGAGGGCCACGGCTCGCGTTGTGACACCCGAGTCCGCAGGCATCTGAAAGGTGACGGTGCCAGCGGAAAAGTTGCCAGGGCCATACACGAGGAAGCGAGGCTCGGCCAACCCGGCGGCGTTCTGCCGGGAGACGTCCAGGATGACGGGTGCGGAGGCGAAGCCCGGGCATGAGTAGGTGGCGTCCCCGGACGGGCCCGTGAAGAGGAGGCTTCCGCCGTCGGCGTCGAAGGTGCGAGGGTAGGCCACGTCGAAGTAATCGGGGAAGAGAGCGTCGGACGAGGCAGGCGGGGCCGTGAGGGTCAGGGTCAAGGTGTTCCCCGACGGAAGGGGGGCCGCGGGGAAGGTCCATAAGAGCGAGGCGACCGTCTTGCCGGTCCAGACGAGAGGGCTTCCCGAGGAGGGTGCCGCGCCGTTGAAGATCCCCGTCAGCGTATGGGTTTCAGTGGTAAGGCCCGCCAGGACGCCCGTGACCGTGACCCCCGTGCCCGTGGCATGGGGGAGGGACAGCGCCTGGCTCCACACGCCTCCGGCCAAGGCGGTGGCGATGCTGGGCGACCAGTACCACAGGTCCCCGTTGGGCCGAAGGTGGTCGGTGGCGTCGTTGTAAGTGTTGGCTTCGAGATGGGCCGTCCCCATGAACGCGGTGGCCACCGGGTAGCCCAAGCTCGGGTCCGCGGCGGCCTGGGGCATCCTGAGGCCAGGGGTAGAGTCGGCGTAGAGCCAGTAGACGTTCGTGTCCGAGAAGTCCCCGCCGTTCCACATGGTCCGGGCGGGGAGCTTCAGCCGCTGGCCGTAAAAGACAATGGCGCTGGAGGATGAAAACGTACCCGCCGGCGGCCCCTCGATCCAGATGGGCACCTCCACGCCGCGGCATGTCAGGTGGATATTGGCGACCGCCCACGCGGAATAATCTATACTGCGAGCCGTCAAATAGGCCGAGTCCACCCGGTAGATGCCATCCCTGCTCACGGAAAGGCGTACGCGGGGCCCGGGGAAAGTGCTTTCTGGGCCGAGGGCGCTCTCCGGAAGCGCCTGGGCGCGCGAAGCCTGGAGGCTGGCGGCAACGCCCGGGTTGGCGAACAGGGCGGCGTCCGCGTTGCCCGGTTCCATCACGGAGGCACGCTCCAATCGCTCCGGAGAGTTAGATCGAAGTGTGACCCCGCACGACTGCAAGATCCGCACGTGGCCCGCGAGGGGAGAGGGTTGAAGCGGCGCAAGGAGGACTTCCTGGAAGGGAATCCCGTGCCAAACGGATCGCACGCCGAGCCGTTCCACCGCCGAGGGCTCGGGAACGGGGCCGTCCCACGGCACATCCGTCCAGATGGGTCCCGACAGGTCCGCGCCGTCCACGGCCACATCGGAGGGCAGCGCGATCTTGATGGATACCGTGGGAGTGGATGCCGGGTTTTCCTTCAGAGCCGAAAGCCACGCTTCCGTCTGGGATGAATCCGTGTGCCATTGGGCATCGGGACCCATGGTCTGGGCCGACACTCCGAGGGGCCAGAGAGCCGCCGCCAGAAGGGCCACCGTCCATAGGACTGGGAACAGCCTATACCTCACTCCCTTGCCTCCCGTCCGCCTTCAAGCTTGCCATATCCTCGCTTCCCGGCTGCGGTTGCTTCATGTGTTGCAGGGGGCAACCGGCATCCTCAACCCTTAATGATATCAAACTTTTCGCCGCGCGCGTGGGCAACCCTGCACGCCCGCCTCCCCCCGGGGCGGGGGAATAATCGGGTCCCCCGCGCATTGCCGTACCTACGGGGGTGAGTCAATGAGGAGAACGGGTGGCGGCTCCCGCCTATTGCCACGCCCCGGGAGGGCGCCTGGGGCGCACGGCAAGGGAATCAAAGGCCCGGCATGGGAGAAGAGGGCGTGACGACCAATCATCTGGCGCAGGAAACGAGCCCTTACCTGGTTCAACACGCTCACAACCCGGTAGATTGGTATGCCTGGGGCGAGGAAGCTCTGGAAAAATCGCGCCGCGAGGACAAGCCCATCTTCCTTTCCATCGGCTACTCGGCCTGCCACTGGTGCCACGTCATGGCCCACGAGAGCTTCGAGGATCCGGACACGGCCGCCCTGCTCAACGATGCCTTCGTGAGCATCAAGGTGGACCGGGAAGAGAGGCCCGACCTGGATGCTCTTTACATGCGTTCCGTGGCCTTGATGACGGGCCAGGGCGGCTGGCCCCTCACCGTGTTCCTCACCCCCGAGCTCAAGCCTTTCTTTGGAGGGACGTACTTCCCCAAGGAGGAGCGGTGGGGCATGCCCTCCTTCCGCCAGGTCCTCCGGGGTGTGCAGGCCGCCTACAGGGACAAACGGGATGAGGTCGAGGGTTCTTCAGGACAGATCCTTGACGCCGTCCGGCGCTCCTTCAGGACCGAGGGGCCGGCGGTGATGCCCGGTGTTGGCGCGGCCGCCTCGGCCCGGGAGGCGATTCTGGATCGCTTCGACTCCGCGGCCGGAGGATTCGGGCGAGGTCCCAAGTTCCCTCAGCCGCCCCTTCTGGCTTTCCTGCTGGACGAGGCTTCGCGCACGGGCGATCCGGATTTGCGGGAGAAGGTCCTCTTCACCCTCCGCAGGATGGAGGCAGGAGGCGTTCGGGACCAGGTGGGAGGTGGATTTCACAGGTACGCCGTGGACGGGGACTGGATCGTGCCTCACTACGAAAAGATGCTGTACGACAACGCCCAGCTCGCCTCCCTCTATTTCCGGGCCTACACCCTCACGGAAGAGAAACTCTACGGCCGGGTGGCCGAGGGCATCCTGGATGACATGAACGCGTCCATGGCACGGAGCGGAGGGGGATTCGTGGCCGCACTGGACGCCGACTCCGAGGGCGAGGAGGGGAAGTTCTACGTGTGGACCTGCGACGACATCATTTCGGAACTCGGTTCCGAAGATGGCCGCCTGGTGGCAACGCTGTATGGACTGGGCTCGGGGCCCACCCTCGCGGACCGCACCTTGCATCGCGTGCAAACTTGGGCGGAAGCCTCCCGCCGCGAGGGCCAGGAGGAGGACGCGCTTCGGGACCGGCTGCAGCGCGCCTTCGGCCTCCTTCGGAAGGCCCGCGAGAGGCGCGTCCCTCCGGGCGTGGATACGAAGGTCCTCACGGACTGGAACGCCCTCGCGGCGACGGCCTTCCTGGACGGATACCTGGCCACCTCGAAGGCGGATTATCTCCGGACGGGCCTGCGCACTCTTTCCCTCATCTGGGAAAGGTGCTGGGGGGAGGGCCGGTTGTTCCACGTCTGGGATGGCGCGAAGGCAAGGGTGCCGGGATTCTTGTCAGACTGGGCCTACGCGGCGCTGGCCGAATGGCGTGCCTATGAGGCCACCGGGGACGGTGTCCACCTGAGCCGGGTGGAAACGCTGCTCAAGGGCGCCATGGACCGTTTTCGCGATGGTTCTGAGGGCCGGTGGGTGGACGCGCCCGCCTCGGGGGCGGGGGGCCGCCTCCTCATCCCCGTCCGGGACACGGACGACGGGGTCCTTCCGTCGCCCCTCGCGGTGATCGCCCGCATGTTTTGGCTCTGGGAGCGTCTTGCCGGTGCCCCTTGGGCAGGTGAGGAACTGGATCGCCTCCTAAACGCGGAAGGGCCGGCCCTCGCCGCCAATCCCGGGGCCCAGCCGCTCCTGGCCGCTCTCTGCACCCAGCGCGCCCTTGCGTCCGTGGAAGTGGTCGTGTCGGCCCCGTCCATGGAGGAGGCATGGCCCCTCCTGAAGGCCGCCCGGCGCGCCGCCCTCCCCGGAGCTCTCGTCCTGCCGCTCGTGGCGGGGCGACTCGATGCAGGCCGGTGGGAAACGGCGCCGCTCTTCCGGGACCGTTCCGATTCGGGTCCGGCGCGCGCTTATGTGTGTGTGGGAGGGATGTGCGGCCTCCCCGCAAGGACGGCCGAAGACGTCGCCGAGCGCCTTGCGGGTCGATAAGAAAAGGGCGGGCCGGAGCCCGCCCTGACGTCGCTTTTCTTTCCCGGGCTTCACACCTGAGTCGTGAGGTAGTTCTCCATGCCCATGCGGGCAATCTGATCCGTCTGCTCCTCGGCCCAGTCCACGTGCTTTTCCTCGTCGCCAAGGATCTTCTCGAGCAGTTGCTTGGTGCCCGAATCGCCCTCGGCGGCGCACACCTTGATGGCGCCGTTGTACTCCTTCACGGCGTCCACCTCGGAGACGGCGCCCAGGCTGATCATCTCGGCGATGGTCTTGCCGATCTTGATCGGATTGAGCTTGTAAATATTGGGCGTTCCATCGAGAAAGAGGATTCTGCCGATGAGCCACTCGGCGTGGTGCATCTCGTCCATGGCCTGCTTCTCGATGGCGTCGTGAAGCTTGTGGAATCCCCAGTTGGCGCACATTTCCGCGTGCACCACGTACTGGTTGATGGCGGAGAGTTCCTCCGTCAGCATGGCGTTGATCTCTTTGATGACCTTCGGGTTTCCTTTCATGGCCGATCTCCTTGCCCCTCAGGGCCTGCGGCCGGAGCCGTCAGGACCCGCGCCGTGGTTGACGTTTCGCTGAGAGCAGTGTTACCCCCAGGCCGCCGTCATGTCAAGGCGGAGGAGGCTGCCCCTCGGGGGAGGGGGCTTCCGGGGCCGCGGGCGCGGGCGTCGGGGCACCGCCCTCCGCCGGGACTGCCGGGGACGGCGTACCGGCCGGTTCGGGTCCTGCTGCTCCCTCCGTGGGCTGGCCTTCGGGCGGAGCAGGGGGAGGCGGGGAGGGAGCGGGCTGGAAACCCCCGCTCACGATCAGGGGAGGGGCCGTGGTCTCGCGGGAGCCCGGTGCCGGAGGAGGATAGGCCGTGAGCACGAAGCCATCGGCGCGGCTTTTGAGGGAGATGGCGCCGTCAAACCCGTCCAAAGTGGGGAAGCTGGACATGTATTTGGGTTCCAGCTTGGCCCGGGCCAGCATGATCCCGGACAGGTCGGGATAAGCCCCCGTCTCTTGGCGGTACGATTCCAGGGCCTGGGCGATCTGAGTCATGCGGAACCGGCTGATGGCGAGCCGCTGGTCGTACGCCTGGATGATCTTCCATCGCAGAAAGAAGGTGCCTTCGACGAAGAAGAGCCCCATGCCCAGAACGCAGAAGCAGAGGCCCGCGAGGATCTTCCTGCCTCCCGCGAACTTCTCAGGATACCGCGCGCTGAGCAGGGTTCCAACCAGGCTCGCCAGGACCGAAAGGGTGGCCGCGAAGGGGGCGGCGAGGGGTACCAGGGAGATCAGTCCCGCTCCCAGGGCGGCCCGGCCCCACACCTCGCTGGGTTTGCCGTGCTCCGTGTAGCGGGTCACGACGGGAACACCAGGGTCAAGGCATCCGGCTCCGATCCGAAGCGGGCGGGGGTTCGCGCAACGATATCCCCGTCGGCTTGGACCGGGAAGGGCGCCGCGGCCTCAAGGCGAAATGCCTGGACCTCCAGGGACGTGACTCCGGGTGCCCCGTCGAGGCCGCCGGCCAGGAGCCTGGCGGGGAGGCCGGTGCTTCGCGAGAGCGGTGGTGCCATCACGAGGAGCCTGACGGTCGGGGCCTCCAGCCGCGCATGGGCGGACAGAACGAAGGGCCCTCCATAGCGCCGCGCCCTCGTGGCGAAAATCTGGACGGCGTCCAGCCGCCGGCCATCGTCGAGGATCACGGCCAGACGGGGCGATCCGCCTTCCACGAGCGCGGTGAGGGCGGCGTGGACGTAGGCCCAACCTCCCGTCTGGCGCTTTTCCAGCAGGTCCACACGGTCCACGGCTTGGGAGTCGAGACCCGCGGAGGCACAGAACGTGAAGGCCATCCCGTTCACAGAGCCCAGCCCCACCCTCCGCTCCCGTCCGCGCGCCGCCACGGCCGCGCACGCCTCGGGGCGTCCGCTGGGAAGGCCCATCTCTCGGGCGAGCACGTTGGCCGTTCCCAGGGGGACGATGGCCAGCGGCACGGCCGTTCCCTTAAGGCCTTCGGCCGCTTCCCTGACGCTCCCGTCGCCCCCGCACACCACGACTCGCTCTACCCCCTCGGCGGCGGCTGCCCGCGCCAGCGCCGGCATCTCTCCGGGCGCGCGAGATGCCCGCGTTTCGGCCCCGAAGCCCGCCAGGCGAAGCTCCCGGACGAGCACGCGCAACAGAACAGGCTCCGGGGCGTTGCGGGCAGCGGGATTATGCAGGATCAAGGCTCGGGCCATGCGTGGGGTATCCTTCGATTGGGGTAGAACGACCGGCCCGCTCCCTTTTCTTTTTCGCGTCTCGCGTCTCGCGTTTCGCGTCTCGCGCTTCGCGCCTCTCGTCTCTCGTCCTACCGATTCCTCCGGTGGACTTCCAAGATGCCCGGCATTTTGGCGAACTGGGCCAAGATGGCGTTCAAGTGGGTTTTGTCGCGGATGGCGATGGTGAGGCGCACGGAGCCTTCGCCTCGCCCGTCCACGTTGCCCTCGATGGCTCGCAGGGGCGCCTTGGCGTCCGCCACGGCCTGGGTGATGGCCGCCACGATGCCGGGCTTGTCCTCCACCTGGATGTCCAGGGACACGTCGTGGGTGGTGGCGGGGCCGCCGCTGCCCCAGTTCACCTGCATGATCCGGTCCGAGTTGTAGCCCAGGCGCGCCACGTTGGGGCAGTCGGCCCGGTGAACCATGAGGCCCCGGCCCCGCGAGATGAAGCCGATGATCTCGTCCCCGCGGATGGGCCGGCAGCACTTGGCGAGGGTCGTGAGGAGATCGGAGGCTCCCCTCACCTCCAGCGCGGGCTCGGAGGCCCCGGGCGGTCCCGCGGCCTTGGTGAGGACGGGCGCTTCCTCCTCACGGGGCGCCAATTTGCGGGCGAAGAGGCGCGCCGAAAGCTTGCCGTATCCGATCTCCGCCCAGAGGCTGTCCACGTCCGGCAGGGAAACGGATTTGAGGGCTTTGGCAAGAAGGCCCTCCTCCTCCGCCTCCTTGAGGTTGACCTTCAGGCGGCGCAGCTCGCGCTCCAGGGCGGCCTTGCCCAGTTCGATGGCCCTGGTCTTCTCCTGGACGTTCAGCCAGGCCTTGATCTTGCTCAGGGCGCGGCCCGTAACGGCGGCCTTGAGCCAATCCCGGGACGGCTTGCCCGAGGGGCTCGTGACGATGTCCACGCGGTCGCCACTCTTGAGGGGCGTCTTGAGGGGGATGAGTTTGCCGTTCACCTTGGCCCCCACGCAGTGGTGTCCCACGTCCGTGTGGATGGCGTAGGCGAAGTCGATGGGCGTGGCGCCGCGCGGGAACGACAGGACCCGCCCCTTGGGCGTGAAGACGTACACGTCTTTGGGAAAGAGGTCCACGCGAAGGTTTTGGATGAACTCGCCCGGCGTCCCGCCCTCCTGCTTCCATTCGGTGAGCTGACGAAGCCACTGGGTCGTGGCCGTCTCGTCCTCCTTCGAGAGGCGCCCTTCCTTGTACTGCCAGTGGGCGGCGATGCCGTTCTCCGCCTCCTGGTGCATCTGGTGGGTCCGTATTTGGAGTTCGAAGGGCTGTCCGTGGATGCCCACGACCGACGTGTGAAGGGACCGGTAGTGGTTCTCCTTGGGCAGGGCGATGAAGTCCTTGAACCGGCCGGGGATGGGTTTCCAGAGGCTGTGGATGCCTCCCAGCACGGCGTAGCAGTCCTGCACGGACTCCACGAGGAGGCGGAAGGCCATGTAATCGTAGACCTGCTCCACGCCGATGCCCTGGCGGCGGAGCTTGAGCCAGATGCTGTACAGGTGTTTCGTGCGCCCGGAGACGTCGCCCGATATCCCCGTCTGCTTGAGCATCTTGTACAGCTCGGCGGTCGTCTCCTCGATGAAGTCCTGGCTGTAGGCGCGCTTCTCCTGGAGGGCCGCCTGCAGGCGCTCATACTCCTCGGGCCAGGCGTAGCGGAACCCCAGGTCCTCCAGCTCGATCTTCATCTTGCCCATGCCCAGCCGGTAGGCGATGGGCGCGTAAATCTCCAAGGTCTCCAGCGCCTTCACCGGACGGCGGTGTTCGGGCATGGCCTGCATGGTGCGGAGGTTGTGGAGGCGGTCGGCGAGTTTCACGAGGATGACCCGGATATCATCCACCATGGCCAGCACCAGCTTCCGCAAGGTGGCCCACTCGTCCTCCTGGCGGTTCTGGAGAGGGACCTTCTCTTCGATCTTGGTGACCCCGTCCACGATGTGGGCCACCTCCGCGCCGAAGCGCTTTTCGATCTCCGCGAGGCTGACCTGGTGATTGTCTTCCACCACGTCGTGGAGGAGTCCCGCCACGAGGGCGATGTCGTCGGCCTTGAGGTCGGCCAGGATGTCGGTCACCGCCAAGGGGTGGACCAGGTAGGGTTCGCCCGAGAGGCGGAGCTGGCCTTCGTGCGCGTAGGCCGAGAAGAGATAGGCCTTCTGCAGCAGCTTGGAATCCGAGCTGGGGTTGTAGGCCTTGGCTTTCTCGATGACATGGTCAATGCGCGGTAGCATGGTCCCGTCCCGGATGGCCCCGGATTCGCTTGAATCGCAGGGCTTTATCAAGACAACTTACGCCACAGGGCCAGGTTTCGCAAGCCCGGCGGAGTTCCCCGGACTCAGCGACCGGATTTCTGGCCTCCGGAGTCGGCCGCCGCCATTGGGTGATTCGCGGCCTCCCCTCCGGCTTGGGGTGGGCCATTCCGTCCCCGCGGGCCGCTCATTGACATGCTTTGGGTGGGGCCGCTATGATGCCTGTGATCGGGAGGCTGCATTGGATATCAGGCCATGGCTGAAGGCCTTCGTCGCGGGGCTCCTTGGATCCGCCTGTCTGGCCCTGCTCGGGCTGGTCCTTCTTCCTGACGGCACCTTCACCTGGCGATTCTGGCTCTTCATCGTCCTGGGCGGCTTTCTGCTCGGGCTGGGCCATTCCTATACGGGCCGAAAGGGCAGGGAACGCACGCGGGAGAGCCTGGACGGCCTTCTGAGCGCCCTCTCCCAGGGCGACCTCACGGTGGGGCACGATCAGCAGGCCGAAGCGGTAGCCGAGGAATTCCCCGGCTTCCGCCAGGTTCTGAGGTCCTTCCAGAACGTCATCACGTACCTCCAGGATACGTCCGAAAGCGTTTCCGCGGCCTCCGGCAGCATCTCCGAAAAAACGCGCGTTCTCTTCAGGGAAGTGACCGACCAGGTGGAGTCCGTGAGCGCCGCCCGGGATTCGATCCGGCAGTTGGACAAGGACATCGAACAGGTGGTGGACAACGTGGACACCCTCTCCAATTTCTCCGAGGAGACGGGCAGCGCCATTCTGGAGATGCGGGCGTCGAGCGAGGAAGTCCTCACCTCCACCCACAATCTCGCCAGCTTCGTGGACGAGATCGGCGCCTCCATTGAGGAGATGACCCGCTCCATCGAGGAGGTGGCCGAGAACACCGAAGGCCTCTCCTCCTTCGCCATCCAGAACGCCTCGGCCATGGTCCAGATGGACGCCACCATCGGCCAGATCGAGGAGAACATCAAGGAGACGGAGGGCCTCTCGACCCAGGTGGGAGAGGCGGCCCAGGCGGGAACCGCGGTGGTCAAGGACACGGTCAAGGGCCTCGAAAAGATTCACTCGGTCATGACCGCGAATTTGGAGGCCATGGACTCCCTCAGCCTTCGATCCAAGGAGATCGGCACCATCCTGAAGGTGATCCGCGAGATCGCCGACCAGACCAACCTGCTCGCCCTGAACGCGGCCATCATCGCGGCGCAGGCGGGGGAGCACGGCAAGAGCTTCGGCGTCGTGGCGGACGAGATCAGGGATTTGAGCGAACGAACGGCCGCCTCAACGTCGGAGGTGGGAGCCATTACAGCCACCATCCAGAAACAAGTGGACCAGGCCGTCCGTGTGGCGCGGGAGGGCATGTCAAGCGTAGACGAAGGCCTCACGCTGGGTAACGCGTCCGAGAGCCATCTCCAAAGCATCGGCCAGCTCATCGAGCTGGCGGGGACGGGCATCAGCCACATCGCCCGCGCTACCTCGGAGCAGTCCAAGGGGAGCAAGCAGGTGACGGCGGCCATCGAAGAGATGACCAAGCGCATCGAGCGCATCTCCACGGCCACCCGGGAGCAGGCCAAGACCTCTCACCTCATCAACGAGAAGGGCCTGGTCATGAAGAACCTCACGGAGAACGTGGACCGGGCCATGAGCGAGCAGGCCTCGGGCAGCGAAGGCATCGCCGCGAGCATGGACCGGGTCCGCTCCTCCGTGGAAAGCATTCAGAAGGCCCTCATCAGCATGTCCCACGCGGGCCAGAAGGTGGTCACCGCCATGGATACCATCAGCGGGGCGTCCCAGCAGAACCTCAGCGGGGCGCGGGACCTGTCGGCGACGTCCTCGGTGCTCAGGCAGGACTCCCTGCTGCTGGTGGAGCAGCTGAGTTCGTTCCGCCTTCCCAGGCCCGTGTACGGCGGCGAACTGCGCGTAGGATACGTGGGCTATGACTACAACATGGACCCGGCCTTCGCCGACAACGTCCGGGATTCGGCCCTCGTCTTCAACTTCAATGAGGGCCTGGTCACGTACAGTTACGGCACCAAGCTGGTGCCGGCCCTGGCGGAACGCTGGGACGTGAGCATGGACAGCCTCGTCTACACCTTCCACCTGCGCCCCGAGGCCGTCTTCCACAACGGCCGGAAGGTCGTGGCGGAGGACGTGATCTTCTCCTGGCACAGGGCACTGAGCCCCAAGTTGGCCAAGGAGGGCCAGTGGTTCTTGTCGCCCGTGCGAGGCGCCGACGAATTCATGGCCGGGAAGGCACCCAAGATCGAGGGCATACGGGCCATCGGCCAGGGCTCCCTGGAAGTGCGGCTGAAGGAGCCGCTTGCGTTTTTCCTGTCCATGCTGACCGCCCCGGAAGCAAGCATCATCCCTCGGGAGGCCGTGGATGAAAAAACGTTCCGGATCGTGAAGCCGCTCGGGTGCGGCCCATACCGCGTGGTGGACGCGGCGCCGGACCACGTGGCCTTCGAGCGCTTCCGCGAGTATCACGAGCGCGGCATTCCCTACACAGACCGGCTGGTATTCGACTACACCTCAGCCTCCGAAGAGGATCTGGTGAACACCCTGAAGGCGGGCCGGACGGATGTGGCCATGGCCCTCTCCAGCGGCGGATTGGAGCAGCTCCTGTCGGATCCCTTCTGGGAGAACAACACGGAGCAGACTGTCCTCCTGAACACGCAGGTCCACGTCATCCGTAACGATATGGCGCCGGGAAACATCAAGGAATTTCGCCAGGCCCTCAATTACGCGGTGGACCGGGAGGGCCTCCTGGCCAGGTATCCTCATGTTCGGTCGACCCCCGCCAGAGGCATCCTCCCCCCAGGTATCTTGGGCTACAAGTCCGATCGCAAGGGCTACATCTACGACCCGGAGCGGGCAAGATGGCTGCTGGCGAAGGCGGGATTCCCGAAAGGCCTCGACTTGACGCTAGCCCTGGACCAGGGCCGCCCGACCCAGTTCGAGGAGGCGCTGCTGGTCCTGGAGATGTACCGCGCCGTGGGGGTGCGATTCACGCCGGAGCCGGTGAGCCACGACGAGTTTGAAGCCCGCCGCAAGGCCACGGGGGGCCGGCCCCTCATCTATCCATCGGGATGGTACGCGGATTACCCCGATCCGGACAACTTCCTCTTCGTCCTCTTCCACACGCGGGGCGGTGATGCGCTCCAGCACCGGTATCACAACCCGGCCCTGGACGACCTGGTGGAGCGGGCCCGACGCTCCACCGATGTCGAAGAGCGCGCACTTCTCTATCAGGAGGCCGAGGACCTGCTGGTGGATGACGCGCCTTCGGTCTTCCTCAGCCACAGCTGGGGCATGGTTCCGCACGGGCCGAACGTGTTGGGCATGAAGCTGTCCTTCACCCCGCCCATCATGCGCCCGCGCCACGTTTGGCTCTCGGAGAAAAGCGCGGACTGACGGGCGGCCGGCGGCGTCCGCCTCCCGAGGTGACGGCGCGACGGGCTTTCGGGACACCCTTTCGTAGGACCGGATGGCCGCGCCGCGCCTTGCGGGGCAAGGCCCCTTCGAGTATCCTTTCGTGGGAGGACGCACATGGACCGCCGGGCCTTAGCCATCGCCGTTACGGACATCCTCCTCCGGCACCTGCCCCAGAGCGCCACGGAGGAGGCCGCGGCCGCCGTTGTGGCGGACCTGATCCCCCTCGTCGAGTCGGCGGGAGAGCCAGGGCAGGAAGCGGAGGACCGCCGGCTCGTGATCATCACGGTCATGGGCAAAAACCACTCGGGCATCGTCCACGCCTTCTCGGAGGTCCTGGCCGAGTACGGCGTGGACATCGTGGACATCAACCAAACCCTCGTGCACGGCAACTTCGCCATGATGGTGATCGTGGACCTGGCGGGCGCGCGGACCGATTTCCAAGGCCTCAAAGCCGCTCTTAAGAAACGCGGCGAGGAAGTCCACGTCCAGGTGTACTGCCAGTATGAAGACATCATGCGAGCCGTGAACAGGATCTAAAGACAGTGAGGAGTGAGAAGTGAGGAGTGAGGAGTGAGCAGGGAACGCGCTCGATCCCCTGGCCGGCTCTCCGCTCCCTGATCCCGACTCCCGCAAAGGCAATCGGAGACCATGACATACACGCGCAGAGAAATCCTCCAAACCCTGAGAATGACGGAGCTGGAACACTTTGACATCCGCACCGTCACCATGGGGATCAACCTCCTGGATTGCGGCCACGACGATCCGGGCGAGGCGGGAAGGCGCATCTACGCCAAGCTGACGCGCCTGGCCGCGGCCCTGCCGTCCACGGTGACCCAGGTGGCCGACGACCTCGGGATCAGGGTGGCCAACCGCCGCATCGCCATCAGCCCCGTGGCGCTCGTCCACACCCGGCCCGAGCCCTCCTCCTACGTGGCCATGGCCAGCCAGATCGACCGGGCGGCGGGCGAAATGGGATTCGACTTCGTGGGCGGCTATTCGGCCCTCGTGCACGCCGGCTTTACGGACGCCGACCGCGCCCTCATCGCCTCCATGCCCGAAACCCTCAGCTCAACCGAGCGCCTCTGCTCTTCGGTCAACGCGGGCAGCAGCCGGACGGGCCTCAACATGGACGCCGTGCGGATGGTGGCGGCCATGCTCAAGGAGACGGCCCTGCGCACCCAGGACAGGGGCAGCATAGGGTGCGCGAAATTCGTGGTCTTTGCCAACGCCGTGGAGGATAACCCCTTCATGGCGGGAGCCTTCCACGGAACGGCCCTGCCCGAGGTGGTCATTCACGTGGGCGTGAGCGGACCCGGCGTGGTTTGCCAGGCCATTCGGCGGGCCGGCCCCTGCGACCTGCGCGAGCTGGAAAACGTGATCAAGCAGACGGCCTTTAAGATCACGCGGGTGGGCGATCTCATCGGCCGCCTCGTGGCGGATCGCCTGGGCGTTCCCTTCGGCATCGTGGATCTGAGCCTCGCTCCCACGCCCGAGCTGGGCGACTCGGTGGGCGAGGTTCTGGAGGCCATGGGGCTGGAGCGGACGGGAGCCTGCGGCACCACGGCGGCCCTCGCCCTCCTCACGGATGCCATGAAAAAGGGGGGCGCCATGGCGGCGTCGGCCGTGGGCGGGCTCTCGGGCGCCTTCATCCCCGTGAGCGAGGACGCGGCCATGATCGCCGCGGCCAGGGAAGGGGCGCTCACCCTGGAGAAAATGGAGGCCATGACGGCGGTGTGTTCCGTGGGCCTGGACATGGTGGCGGTCCCTGGAGATACGTCCGAGGACGTGCTGTCGGGGTTCATCGCCGACGAGCTGGCTATCGGGGTCATCAACCACAAGACGACCGCGGTGCGGGTCATTCCCGCTCACGGCATGAAAGCCGGGCAGAGCGTCTCCTTCGGCGGCCTCCTGGGCGAAGCGCCCATCATGGAGATCCGAAACCTCTCCTGCTCGGGCTTCGTCCGCAGGGGGGGCCAGATCCCCGCGCCCATAACGTCGCTTCGAAATTGACGGTTAGTTTTCCGAGATGAAGAGATGAGGTGATGCGGTGATGAGGAAACGATCCAGACTTGCTGCATCCGCTCGAGTCCGTAGGTTTTTCTCCTCATCCCGGCATCTCTTCATCTCCTCATCTCGGCATCTCGGCACCTCGGCTCCCCGCTCCGCGTTCGTCGTCGCAACCCTGCTGTGCCTCGTGGTCCTCTCCGCGGCCGCCTCGTCTTACTTCCCGGAGTTCTACCACGTTTGGAAGCCGGCCGAGGGGGCGTGGAGCACCTACCGCATCGTGGATGCCCGCGGTGAGACGGCGGAGCTGACCTTCTCCATCGTTGGCAAAGAGGGCGAGAACTACTGGCTGGAGATCAAGACCCGCCAGGAGGGCGCCGAGGGGACGGCGGCCTACCTTGTTTCCGGCGATCCCTCCGACGACGCGAACGTCCTAATGATTCGAGCACAAGAGCAGGGCCAGCCGGCGATTGAGATCGACAGGGCGACCCTTGCACGGCTCCAGACGGAAGGACACAAGGCCTTCGGGGGGGAGGCCACACCCATCGGTCCCAAGGTGGGCAAGCTGGAGCCTCTCCCCGACGAAACGGTGAAGGTGAGCGGCAAGGACTTGAAGTGCCGGCACCTTAAGATCGCGGGTCCCGACCAGACGGCGGAGATTTGGCTCGACGACGCGGTGAGCCCATTCGGTCTCGTGAAGCTCAAGAGCGGCATGGAGGAAGTCGTCCTGCTGCGCTGCGGGACCGGCGCCAAGCCCAGCCTCAAAGGGCCCTTCACGCCGCTGGCGGTGCCGTAAGGGCAGTGAGGAGTGAAGAGTGAGGAGTGAGGAGTGAGGAGTGAGGAGTGAGGAGTGAGGAGTGAAGAGTGAGGAGTGAACCCCTTACCTGCCCGAAGCCTCCTTATCGTTCCTTTCCGAATTCCGCTTTCCAAATTCGCCCAATCCCCTCATCACCCGATCACCTGATCACCTTTTCACCAGTGACATCGGAGGCATCCATGCATAAGGACGTCGTTCACACGGCCGAGGCTCCCAAGGCCATCGGGCCTTACTCTCAGGCCATCAAAGCGGGAGGCATGGTTTACTGCTCGGGGCAGATCCCCCTGGATCCGGCCACCATGGCGGTCATGGAAGGCACGGTGGGGGAGCAGACGCGCCGCGTCATGGCCAACCTCCAAGCGGTCCTTCTGGCCGCCGGGTCTTCCCTCGATGAGGTGGTCAAGACGACCGTCTTCCTGCGCGACATGAACGATTTCGCGGAGATGAACGGCGTCTACGGCGAGTTCTTCAAAGGCCGGCCTCCGGCCCGATCCACCGTCCAGGTGGCCCGCCTGCCCAAGGATGTGGCCGTGGAGATCGACTGCATCGCCCTCGCCGGCTGATCTGAACCGCGACACAAAAGGGCCGCCCGCGAGGGCGGCCCTTGAACGGGCGACCTGGCCAAGATCGCCTGGGGATCGTACCGTTATTTGATCGCTAGTCCACCATGATCATCATGGAGCGCTCGGCCTTGAACTTGTCCTTGTTCAGGAGCCGCACGGTGGCCTCGGCTCCGCCGGGGGTGATGGACACGGTGTAGTCCTTGTCCTTTTTGAACATGGAGCCGGGGGCCAGCTTCACGCGAGAGATCCGGTTGACCCCGGCCTCCTGCGCGGTAAAGGTGATGGCGTCCGCGGAGCGCAGGTCAAGGCGCTGGGGGTAGTCGTCGGTGCTGAACTTGGCCAGCATGGGCTGCCCGAACCACCGGGTCCGGACCATGCCGTCCTGGACGAGGCTCTTGCGGGAGCCGATTCTGTAGAAGACCGAATTCATCTGCGCCTTCAGGTCATCGGAGACGTTCTGAAGATCGGAGACCTTCTGGGTGAGCTCCTGACGCTCCGCCTGAAGGAGGGTTACGTCTTGGGTGAGCTGGTCGCGTTTGGCCGTGAGGTCGCCCACCTGTGCGGTGAGTTCGTCCCGCTCCTTGGCCAGGGCATCGCGCTGCGAGATGGCCGTGTTCTTCTCGTTCACCAGGGTCTGCCGGGCGTGGAGGATGACCCCGTACGGGCTCACCTTGGCATCGCCTTGGGTGACGAACGTGCCGTACACCCCGTTGTTATAGAAGTTCCACACCTTGAACCCGGGTACGAGCTCATCCATGAGGTTGACCTGCTGGACGAGCTTTTTCGCCGTATTCGTGTCCAGCCCCTTGTCCTTGGTGAGGAAGTTCATGGCGATGTCGATGTGCCGCTCGCCCTTCGTGACGTCAACGGGGGAGGGAAGGGTTTTTTCGAGGTCCTGGACCTTCACCTGCAGATCCTCAATGGCCTTCTGCTTGCCCAGGATGTCGCCTACGAGGTCGCGGTAGCCGATGCCCTGTTCGTTCTTGACCCTCTCTTCGAGAACCTTCGTTTGGTCCGGCGTGAGGCCCTGCCCCACCACCGAGCCCAGATCCTTGCCACCCTGCTGGATGTATTGCTGGACCAGCCCGTTCATCTCCTGCTGGCGCGTGTCGATCTCCTGTTCGATTTTGGAGATCTTCCGCGCCGTCTGCATTTCGGACTGTACCGAAGAAGAGGATGTTTTGGAGCAGGCGGCCAGGAGAGCCAGCAGTCCCGCCGCGACGATCGCCATCATCCACGTGGTGCGTCTCATGTGGTGCCTCCTAAGAGTTGGGCCCAGCCCCTTCCTTCAACGTACGGCCAGGCACCCGTGCTTTAATCAAAGCCCGTGCCGAGCCGGGACCTCCGCCATAAGTGCTTGCAAGGCCATGAGATACGGTGGGCTGCCACGTGGTATGATCCCCGATGCGCGCTCATGCTGGCCGGGAAAAATTCCCCGATTCCCGATCTGACAGCCTTGATCTTCGTTGAGCGGGCGCGAGGTGATTGCTATACTCCCCAAGGCGACGAAGAAAGGACGGGACCATGGGCGGGCCCTTTCGGGTGCTGGTAGTTGAGGATGAGCCTGCCATGCGTGAGGTGCTCCGGTTGCGGCTGGAGCAGTGGGGCTTCGCAGTGGACTGCGCCGGGAGCGTGAGTGAGGCCCTGGCCTTCTGTTCCAAGGGGACGCCCGACCTCGCCGTCTGCGACGTGGTTCTCCCCGACGGCTCGGGGCTCGACTTGCTTGCCCGGATGAAAGACACGGCGTCCCCGAATCCCGTCGTCATGATCACGGCTCACGGGTCCATCGATACGGCGGTGGAGGCCTTGAAGCGCGGGGCCGCTGACTTCCTCACCAAGCCCCTCGATTACC
>JAKAKG010000074.1 GCA_021813555.1 Acidobacteriota bacterium | reverse complement strand
GTTCAAAGGCCGTCAAGCCGCCAATAAGTCCCGGATAGATTCTGGGCGGCAGGGCACCCCGCTCCGGGCACAGCGATGTGCCATTGACTTGCGCTTCCGTCATCTCCTCCAGGAAGCTCAGTTTAGGACCATATCCGAAATAGCACTTGTCCGGATGGGCTTCGTTGGAGGCGTGTTGCGGCTGGGCCATGTCCTCGATGAGGTGGATGGCGCGGCCCAGGATGAAAGCCGCATCCTTACGGTTGCCCACTTTCCACAAGTGCACTGCGTCGTCATAAAACGTGACAAAGCGAACGTACGCGGGGCCGCCAATTAACATGCCCCCGGCAAAATGGTTCAGGGGTTCCCATTTGTACACATAGGGCACCACCCCGTCGCACCCCTTCGACTTGTACCGCGTGTAATCCTCCCCATCCGTGGCGACGGGATCCCCTCCACCTCTCACCCCAGGGCCTTCCCCCGCCCCGTTGATGATGGCTTTGACCTGATCGTCGGTGAAGAAAGTGGCGGGGACACCGTTTTGGGTCGCGATCTTGACGGCCTGCCGAGTCAAGGCTTGGTGCGTTTGGTCTTCATAGCCGAAAGGAGCCCGTGTGGGCACCAACAGTACTAGACCAAGAAGGCAATACAGGATCCGCTTCATTTTCCGCCTCCCTTGCTCGAAATCGTCTCCAGATAGGACGTGCATTGCCTGATCGCTTCGAGTCTCTGCTCGTAATTCGCAAATGTGACGACCACTCGGTGTGGTTCCTGAGGGGGATTTATGCGTGATGCCAGATCGAGGATTGCCCTGTTTCTCTTGAGAATGATTGGGATCGCCGCCTTGCTCAGTTCCCCTCCTCGCAAACCGTAGTCGATATTGGCTGGGCTGTCGCCGTCCGCAATTTGATCCATGAGAATCAAGAGGTACTCTCCCGCCTTCTCGCCTCTTGGCCATCGTTCGAGATACCCGGTCAGATCGTCGAAGAGCCGTTCTTGCTCCACCGCCTGGCCTCCCTCGATGCCGCCGAGGTTGACGCTGCCGATCTTCACTCGCCATTCTGGTTCCGTGGCGGCCTTTCGCAACAGAATGATGTATCGAAACCCTAGAACCGGGATCCGGGAGCGCCTGATCTCGCAATATGTCTGGCTATGGTCCGCGGGTCTCGCCTTCCACCACAGGCCCTCCGCGAAGGAGGATGCGCCGATGTAGTCTCGATGCCACACTTTGATGCCGATCGTGTCGAGCCATTGCAGAGGCCAAAGCACATCGAACCAGGAGTGCGTGCGCGGTGCCGGGTGTGCAAAAGCGCCGGCGAATGAGAAGCGCCCCTCCCCGTCGGTCACCGCCTGGGCGTGCGCTCCCCCGGTGCGCGCCCCTCCCGGTGACTCCGAATAGAAAACAAACGGCCCCACACCAGACTTTTGCACAATTGCGCCGGCTATGGGCCGATTTGTCTCGATGTCCAGCACGACACCCCTCACGGGTGGGCACCACATGAGAATAAAGGCCAGCACGTTGTAGAGAATGACGGCGAGCGCCGTGATCTTGAGAATCTTCGCCCACCAACGCCCTCTAAACCACCACAGGATTGCTCTCTTCCAAAGACGGGCTTTCTTCATCCCTGGAAATGTTCCTGCCGAGGTTGTCATCATGGTTTCCCTCCCTTCATCGCGTAACAAAGGCCTTTGCATTAGGCAGAGTATTAAGCAACGCTAAGCAGAAATTCAAGAACGGGGTCAGGTCTTTACTGTTAGTATGTTGGCTCATGGCAGGCTCCCCGTCGCCTGTTCCTTGTCCTTGACTCGAATGATACAGCTCACGGTGAGATGGTGCAAACCAAGGCAGTCTCCGATCTCCCGCTGGATGAAGCGGCCTTTGAGGTATGCATGGCAGATGGCCTCGTTCCGGAGGGCCCGGCCCTTGCAGGCATTGGGCGTAAAATACTCCGCTAAGCCGGGCCGGCCGGGCCGGGGCTTGGCTCCCGGGTGCTCCCGGACGTGTTCCTTGTCCCGAGCCAGATCCTGAAGGGGCTCCCCGGACGCCTCCGAGCGGATCCAGAGACCGGAACGGTCCTCCCTTGAGCTGGCGCACGCCACGCGAGAGGTTCGCCTCGCGCGTTTTGATCAATAGCTGGCAATGGTTGCTCATCAGGCGGTAGGCGTGGCAAACTCAGCGCCAGCACGCCGCTGTCCGGCCCTGCGTGGATAGGAAAAGGCGCCGGTTCTCGGCGTCCCTGGATACCTCGCGGCGCTCGTTAAGCGTCCGCCGCGGTCTGGTAACCCGCCCCGGGAAACTCCAGCCGAAACGGCCGCGCCAAGGAAAGGACAGGGAGGATTTTGCATTCATACATCTTGGCGTCATGCGGTGGCCTTCCACACGATGCGGCTGAGGGCGGCGTAGTGCAGGCCGAGGCACTCGCTGATCTCGACCAGCACGTAACCGTTATTCCACAAGGGTTCCACGAACGGTTGCCTTTCGGAGCAGGGGGCGGGGAGCGGGGAGCATGGAAAACCCCGTGACGATGCGGCGTTGTGCATCCCCGCATTGTCTCATGTTGACACTACGGCTGTTGTTTGACTGCCCGCTCGGAGGAAGAGCCGTTCATCCGAGGAAAGATGCCGTTGGCGCGAGTTGGATCGTCATCTTCCCGTGGGATGAGGCCTCTTACACGAGTGCGGGTTTGGTCTGCCCGTGGGAAGGCGCCGACCACACGAGCGCAGGCACGGTATGCCCGAGGGAAGATGCCGGGTGCACGAGTGCGGGCACGGCTCCCCCGTGGGAAGACGCTTCATACACGAGTGCGGACACGGTTCGCCCGCGGGAAGACGCCGACCACACGTGTGGAGACACGGTTTGCCCGCGGAAAGGCGCCGACTGCACGGATGCGTGCGTGATCTTCTGCCGGTAAGACGCCGTTCACGCCAGGTAGGGGGCGATCTTCCCTTGGGAAAAGGCCGCGCGTACATAGTCAAGCGTCATCTTCCCCTGGAGAGAAGACACGCCCATGATGCGCAGCACCATCTTCCCGCGAGAAGGCGGCCTTTCGCTCTCTTACTTGTTCATGACGTGGATGGCTTCACCGAGGGCGGCTTCCACCGATTCCATGAGCCCTTCGCTGAGGGTCGGATGGGGGTGGATCGTGCCCGAGAGGTCGTCGAGGAACGCGCCCATCTCGATGGCGAGCGCTCCCTCGGAGACCAGCTCGCTGGCGCCGGCGCCCACGATGTGGATGCCCAGGATGCGCTTGGTGTCCGCGTCCGCCACGGTTTTCACGAACCCGTCCGTGGCGTCCAGGGTCATGGCCCGCCCGCTGGCGCGGAAGGGGAAGGTGCCCGTCACCACGTTGAACCCCTTGGCCTTGGCTTCCATTTCGCTCAGGCCGGCCCACGCCACTTCGGGGTCCGTGTAGACCACCGCGGGGATGACGAGGTTGTCGAAGGCCGAGGGTTCACCGGCGATGACCTCCGCCGCCACCTTGGCCTCCCTGTACGCCTTGTGCGCGAGGAGCGGCCCGCCGACCACGTCGCCGACGGCGTAGATGCCCGGCACGTTCGTCTCCATGCGGGTGTTGACCTTGATGAAGCCCTTGGCGTCCCGTGCCACGCCGGCGGCGTCCAGGCCCAGGCCTTCCACGTTGGGGACCCGGCCCACGGAAACGAGGATTTTGTCGGCGTCGAGAACCGTCTCCTTCTGCTCCCGGTCTTGAATGGTCATCTTGGAGGGTGAGCCCTTTTCGAAGGCGACGGCGCGGTGTCCCAGGTAGAGCTTGATTCCCAGCGCCTTCAGGCGCCGGGTCAGGGCCTCGCGCACTTCCGGGTCGTGCTGGCCCAGCAGCTCGGGGAAGAACTCCACCACGGCCACCTCGGCGCCGAACTTGCGGTAGACGCTGCCCAGTTCCAAGCCCACGTACCCGCCGCCGATGACGACGAGCCTCTGCGGGACCGACTGGAGCGAGAGCGCCTCCTTGGACCCGATGACCGTCTCGCCGTCCCAGGGAAATCCAGGAAGGCCGAAGGGGACGGACCCCGTGGCGATGACCGCCTGCTCGAACTGCACCACCTGAACGCCGTCGGGCCCCTGCACCTCCACCTGCCGGTCGCTGATGAAGCGCGCGCGGCCCCGCATCACCTCCGCGCCGTTCTTGGTGCACAGGGTTTTCACTCCCCCCGTGAGGCGCTGGACGATGCCGTCCTTCCAGGCGATGAGCTTGGGCAGGTCCAGGGAGACCTTCTCCACGGTCACGCCGAAATGCTTGCTCGTCTGCGTGTCCGTGAAGAAGTCGGCGGCGTGGATGAGGGCCTTGGAGGGGATGCATCCCTCGTTCAGGCAGATGCCCCCGAGGGCCGGCGCCGATTCCACGAGGATCACGTCCTTCTTGAGCTGGGCGAGGCGGATGGCCGCCAGATAGCCTCCCGGCCCCGACCCGATGACCACCACCTGGCACCCTTTGGCGAACGATCCGACGACCATGGGAATCTCCTGAGAACAGTGTGGGGCAAGTATAACGCACGTGAATCGGGAGCAGGTAGCCGATAGCGGGGAGCCGAGACACAACTCCCATGGGTCCTGCTCTTTCCGCTTCCTGCTCCCCGCTCCCCGCTTCCGCCGCTACATCCTCGCCATGAGCAGTTCGGGATGTTCGAGCAGCTCCACGAGATCGCGCATGAAGCGCGCCCCCTGGGCGCCGTCGATGATCCGGTGGTCGAAGGTGATGGACACGTTCATGAGCTTGCGTGGCACCACCTGGCCCCCCACGACGGCGGGCTTGTCCTTGATGGCGAAGAGGCCGCAGATGGCCAGTTCGGGCTGATGGATGAGAGGCGTGGCCATGAGCCCGCCGATAGCGCCGATGTTGGTCAGGGTGAAGGAGGCGCCCCGAAGCTCCTGGAGCGTCAGGCGCCGCTCGCGGGCCCGCGCCGCCAGATCGGCTACCTCGCGAGCGAGGGTGACCATGTCCTTCTTGTCCGCGTCTCTCACGACGGGCACGATGAGGCCCTCGGGCGTGTCCACCGCCACGCCGATGTGGTAGTACTTCTTCATCACCAGTTGGCCGTCCGCTTCGAGGAAGCTGGCGTTGAAGAGGGGATGCACCTTCAGGACCGCCACGGCGGCCTTGATGAAGAGGGGCATGAGGCTGAACCGGGTGGTGCCGTCCTTCTCCACGTGTGCTTTGATCCGCGCATAGGCGGCCACGAGGTCCGTCACGTCCGCCTCGTCCACGTGCGTCACGTGGGCCGAGGTGTGGGCGCTGAGGGACATGGCCTTGGCGATGACTTTGCGAAGGTGGGACACGGCCACCTTCTCCACGGGGCCCTCCTCAGTCGTCTCCGCGGCCAGGGGTGCCTGGGTGCCTTGATGAGGTTGAAGCACCTGAGGCGCGGGCGCTTCGGATCGCGCCGCGGCCCGGTCCACGTCTTCGTCGGTGACGCGGCCGTTCTTGCCCGTGGCCACGCACACGGCCAGGTCCACGCCGAGCTTGCGGGCGTAGGCCCGTGTGTGGGGCGTGGCCATGGGCTTCCCTTGGGGCGCGTGCGAGGAGGCCTGGGGCGTCGCCGCCTCAGGTGCTGGCGGAACCGAGGGGCCATCAAACCCCAGGGCAAGGGGCGAGCCCTCCGCCGGCGGGGACGATCCGGCTGGGGACGTCTCACCGGCCTCGCCGAAGGTGGCGAGCACGTCGCCCACGTGGATCGTGTCGCCCTTGGAGGCATGGAGGGCGAGGATGACGCCCGCGCGGGGAGCCGGCAGATCGACCACGGCCTTGTCCGTCTCCACTTTGACGAAGGGCTGGTCCATGGCGATCGGGTCGCCGGCCTTCACGAGCCAGCCGACGATCACTCCCTCGTGGATTCCCTCGCCTACGTCGGGGAACTTGAAGTCAAGTGCCATTAGAGAACCCCTCTCAGGTGGACGGGAGCGGGGAGCGGGTGGCAGGGAGCGGAAGGCTGTTCATCTGCGTGTTCCTTTCCGCCACGTGCATCCCTGCGCCCAGCTTCCACTCTCAAAACTCCAGCGCCTTCTTCGCCGCGGCGACGACTCGCTCGCGGGTGGGCAGGTAGTGCCCCTCCAGCATGGCGTAGGGGAAGACCGTGTCGAAGCCCGTGACGCGCTGCACGGGTGCCAGAAGGCGGAGCAGGGCCCGCTCGCCGATGAGGGCGGCCACTTCGGCGCCGAAACCCGCCGTGCGGGGGGCCTCGTGAATCACCACCGCGCGGCCGGTCTTGGAGACGGAGCCGATGAGGGCGTCCACATCCAGGGGGACGAGGGAGCGCAGGTCGAGGACCTCGGCGCTCACGCCGTCTCGGGCCAGCATCTCGTGTGCCTCAAGGGCCTGCCTGACCATGGAGCCGTAGCTGATGAGGGAGATGTCCTTCCCCTCCTTCACGACCTTGGCCTGGCCCAGGGGCACCGTGTAGGGTTCCTGCGGCACCTCCTCGCGGAAGGCGCGGTAGATGCGTTTGGGCTCCAGAAAGATCACGGGGTCTTCGTCGCGGATGGCCGACAGGAGGAGGCCCTTGGCGTCGTAGGGGTTGGAGGGGACCACCACTTTCAGGCCCGGCGTGTTGACCAGCATGGCCTCGTACGATTCGGAGTGGTGCTCGGGAGGATGAATGCCGCCGCCGTAGGGCATGCGGATCACCATGGGCACCGGGTAGCGCCCGCGTGAGCGGTTCCGGTAGCGGGCGGCGTGGGCGAAAATCTGGTTCACGGCCGGGTACATGAAGCCCATGAACTGGATCTCCGCGATGGGCCTGAAGCCGGCCAGGGCCAGCCCGATGGCCGTGCCGACGATGCCGCTCTCGGCCAGGGGCGTATCCATGACCCGGCCGGGGCCGAAGGCGTCCAAGAGCCCTTCGGTGACCCGGAACACGCCGCCGTCCTGCCCCACGTCCTCGCCGAGGATGAGGACCCTCGGGTCCCGTTCCATTTCGATCCGGAGGGCTTGGTTGACGGCCTGGACCAGGGTCAGGCGCTCGGCGGCCTCGGGGACGGAGCGGAGGTTCTTCTGTGCAGCCGGGCCGGTCATCGGCGCACCTCGCGTCCTTGCAGCTCCTGGACGAGGGCGTCGCGCTGTTCCCGAAGGTTCCAGGGCATCTCCTGGAACATGTGGCTCATGATGTCCGTGGGGTCCGGGGCGGGCATGGCGTCGAGGGCCGCCACTTCGGCTTCCACCTCGGCGGCGCACGCCTCCATGAGCGCTTGCTCCTTCTTGTCGTTCCAAAGCTTCTTCCGCGACAGGAATTTTCTCATGCGGTCCACGGGGTCCCGCTCCAGCCAGTGGGCGGTCTCTTCCTTCGGCCTGTAGCGGGTGGCGTCATCGGCGGTGGTGTGGCTTTCCATCCGGTAGGTCACCGCTTCCAAGAGGGTCGGACCGTCCCCGCGCCTGGCTCGTTCGAGGGCCTCCTTGGACGCGGCGTAGACGGCCAAAACGTCGTTGCCGTCCACCTGGAGGCCTTCGATGCCGTATCCGGGGGCCCTCTGGGCGATGGAAGCGGCGGCGGTCTGGCGACGGAAAGGCACCGAGATGGCCCAGCCGTTGTTCTGGATGAAGAAAACCGTCCGGGTCTTGAAGACCCCCGCGAAGTTCAGGGCCTCGTGGAAGTCCCCCTCGGATGAAGCGCCGTCTCCGGCGAACCCGACGGCGGCGGCCTTCTCGTCGCGCAGTTTGAGCGCCAGGCCGATGCCCACGGCGTGAAGGAGCTGGCTCGCCACGGGAATGGCGGTGGGAAGGCATCGCGTCCCTTCGGGGAACAGGCTGCCCCGCTCATCGCCCTTCCAGAAGGCGTAGATGAGGTGGGGCGGGATGCCGCGAGCCATCATGAGGCCCTGCTCACGGAAGGAGGGAATGGCCCAGTCCTGGGGCTCCATGGCCATGGCCAGGCCCGCCTGGGCCGCTTCCTGCCCCCGGGTGGACCCGTAGGTCCCGATGCGCCCCTGCCGCTGAAGGTTGAGGGCCTTCTCGTCGAATTTGCGCATGCGAACCATGGAGCGGTAAAGCTCCTGGAGCTGGTCGGCGGACAGATCCGGCATGAGCGCCTCGTCGGCGTGTCCATCCTTGTCCAGGATCTCCAGGCGCAAGGTCGTCGCCTCGTGAATGGGTGTTCTCGGCATCGGGTCTCCTGAGGGGCGCAGGGCGTTTCAACGCGCAAAGTCCTTACCTTCGTTAAGCAATCGCCGTGCCGGAAATTACCCATTTCGGGTCGCGGCCCCGCTCGCTCCACTCGGAGGGCAGAGGGGGAGCGGGCCGCGCGGAGGGGAGGCCTTCGCCCAGGGCGTCTGCAACGGCCCGAGCGGCCAGGGCGGCCCAGTCGCGCGCCGATCGTCCGGGCCCTTGGGGCACGGCCCCCAAGGCGTGCTCGATGCGCGTCCGGGGCACGGCATAGACCCGCGCCTGGAGGCCGGCGTCCACGCCAAGCAGGAGAGCACCGTGCACGAGGGCCGCTCCCTTCCGGCGCACCTGCGCGCACCCGAAGGCCTTCCTCCCGCCGATAAGGAGGGTCTCGCCGCTGTCCGATTCGAAGCAGATGGGGGAGCGGGGCCTCCGGCCGCCGCTGGCAATGGCGGGCCGCTGGGCGTCCACGCCCGCTGAGGCGAGGGCCTTCTGCACCGCGCTCGTGAAGGCGTCGTAAAGGGCGGGGATGGACCGGCTCCATGGGTGGTCCGACGGGACGGCAAGAGTCAGAGCCAGATCCTTATCATAGAGAACTCCCGTCCCGCCCGTCAGGCGCCTCAGGACGGGGATGTCCAGCGAGGCGCACGCCTCAAGGTCGATGCCGGCGGCGGGGTCCTGACCGTACCCCAGGACGAGGGCGGGCCGGGCCCATGCATACGTAAATAGCCCCATGTGGCCTTGGGCGGCGGCCTGGAGAAGAAGCTCCTCCCTGGCCAGGTCCTGCCACGGCGGGCTCGTCCACGAATCCCACCACTCAAGCACGTTCGATCCTCCTTCGCAGGCGCGGCGATTGCAGTGTATCAGAATCGCAGACGATTACTCCTCTGCGTTTCAGTGCGTTTCACTGCCGCAACGCTTTGCGCCTCGGCGCGCTTGCCGGCTGCGCGTGCTTTCCCGTGCCGCCCAGCTCGCCCGATTTGAAAAGAGAGGTGAGCAGGATCCGCCCCCGGATCCCTGCGGTGTGAAGGTTGGCTAAGTCCCTGATGGCTCTTGACACACGCCGCAGGGGGATGTAACTTGGTGAATGTGGTTAGGGATTCTCGGCCAACGTCCGGATTTTTAAGTCAATTAGCAGCCCGGGGGGCGAGCGTTCGCGCGCGGGTGTCTCACAAGAAGGAGGGAGGCATGTCAGCGACCCACAAACGTGCCGGGGTGTCTTGGGCCCTCGATCGCAAGCGTCTGCTAGGCTTGATGTGCGTGGTGATCGGTGTGGCGGCGCTCAGCTTGAGCCCCGCCGCCGCGGCGCCCGCCGGAGACGTGACGTCCAGATATGTGGCGCCCGACTTGGAGCGCGTAGTGGGCGTCGAATTCCAAACGCCGGAACAACCGGTGCGCTACACCGTCAGGATTTATGCGGACGAAAACCAGGATCAGCCGGGAGCGCTCCTGTTCGAGCGATCCGGTGATGCGCGCGAAAGCGGCTATTACGCCCTGCCCGTGGATCCGAGCCTGCCTCTCGTGAAGGACCAGTCCCTCCTCGCGGTCGTGAGCTTTCTGAACCCAGACGGCAGCATCGAAGTGGCCCCGGGAACCTCGTCCTATGTGAACTTGGTCTCCGTTCCCGAGGGAACCGTGCCCGAGGCGACAACCATTCAAAAGTTCGCCGTGACGACCCCGCCCGTCATCGCGGGCACTCCCATGACCTTCACCGTCTCGGCCGCAGGAACCGCGAAAGGTGATGCGCTGACCTACGTGATCGATTACGGTGATGGTACGGCCCTGGTGGCCCCGGCCCCCCTGTGTACCACCTCTCCTGTGGTGGATTGCGTCACCGCGGCGCACACCTACGCCAAGGCCGGGACCTTCGTCGCGAAGCTCACCGTTACGGATACGGTGGATCAAACCACGGTCACGAGTCTCCCTCTAAACGTAGTGGTGCAAATTCCCGTCACCGCCGAAGCATCGTCCACCTGCGGCCTCGTTCCCCTGAATGTTTGTTTCACGGGTGGCGCTTCCAACGGCACGCCTCCCTATACCTATACATGGACCTTCGGGGACGGTTCCCCCGTAAGCCACGAACAGAACCCCTGCCATGCCTACACAACGGCCAAACCCTATACGGTCGTCCTCTCGGTGACCGACTCCGTCGGAGCGACCGGTACCTCCACGCCCATCACCATCAACGCCTTGTCGCCCCTCACGGTGAACCTCACCACGGCTTCCAACATAACGGATGGTATTCCGGTGTTGGTGGTCAACTTCTGCGTCACGGCGTCTAACGGCCTGGCACCTTACACCTATGCATGGGATTTCGGGGACGGGATGACGGCCACGGATGTCTTGTGCCCCCAGCACGCCTATCCCACGGTAGGGACCTACACGGTTACCGTGACCGTGACGGACAGCTGCGAGGAGACGGTCACCAAGACGCTCACCATCACCGTGCACACGGCTCCGTGGATTCGGATCACCTCTCCGGCCAATGGGTCGGTTCAGCACGCCGAGGTAACATTGAACTCGACCGTGGTCGTGGAGACCGGAGTGAGGGTAACGAGGGTCGAATACTACGCGAACGGGGTCCTCCTGGGATTCGCCACGACGGCCCCCTACACCCTTACGTGGGATACGCGGGGTCTAAATGGATCTTATTCATTGACGGCCATAGCCTACGACTCCCTCGGCCGGTCCAATGCCACCGAGACGGCGGTCGTGATTACGATCTCCAACCCGACAGCGGATGGACGCGTGGCGGTCCTGAAGGCTCCCTTCCGCTTGCAGGTCTTCGGCAACTTCTTCCAGAGGGGCTGTACGGTCTACATCAACAACATTCCGGCGCCGCAAACGGTCGTCAAGAGCAGTACGATGGTCGTCGCCAAGGGTGGGCCTGCCCTGAAGGCGCTGGTCCCCAAGGGCGTTCCGGTCATCATCACCGTGAGGAACCCCGACGGCGGCATCTCCCTCGGCTCTACGTTCCTGCGCAAGTAGCACCGTTCCATCCTGAACACATGAAGGGGGCCGAAAGGCCCCCTTTTTATTTAGGTTGTGTGAACGTCGGAGGACTGTCTTTCTCTGTCCTCTGACCCTTGTTTCCAGTCCCTTAACCCTTAACCCTTAACCCTCTTCTCCTGCCTATCTGACCTGGATCGGGAAAGTCATTTTCGTGCTGACGGGCGTGCCTTCTTTAAAGGCGGGGCTGTACCGGAGCTTCATGGCCGCCTCCTGGCAGGCGCGGTCGACGCCGAAATCGAAGGGAAGGCCCTTGATGACCTTGGCCGAAGTGACCTTGCCCGTCTCGTCGATATGCACTTCCATGTAGATCGTTCCCGCGACGCGGTTTTGCCTGGCGGCGCTGGGCATGTCCACGCGAAGCTCATTGAGCTGTTTGGGCTTCACGTCCACTCCCCAAAGCTCCACGAAGTCGCCGGGCTTGACGGCGGCTTGTGCCGGGGCCGGTTCGGGAGGGGGTTGCGAGGCGGGAGGAGCCGCAGACGGGCCGGTAGCGGCGGGCTGAGCAGTCGCTGGCTGGGGTGACGCCGGGGCTGGGGCGGCCTGAGCTTGGGTGAGCTTGGCCTCGGGCACGGAGGGTTTAGCGGAAGAGGTGGCTGGAGGAGTGGGAGGCGCCGCCGATGAGGTTGCCGCGAGTAGCCGCTGTTCTTCCTTCTGAGCCTGCAACTTCTTCTGGGCCTCTTCGAGGGCCTTCTGTGCCTTGGCCTTCTCATCTGCCGTCTTGGCGTTGGTCACCTGGGACGCGAGCTGAGCCTTCTCGTCTTCAAGGGCCTTGAGCTTGGCCGCCATGGCCTGCTGCTCCTTCTGGAGCTTGGCCACCTGCTCCTGGGCCGCCGTCTCGGCCTGGGACGGCCCCTTGGGCTTGAGGAACGCCAGATAGGCCAGGACCGCCACAAGGATCACGGCGGCCGCCACTCCGATGCCGATAAAGAGTCCCTTCTTGCTCGCCTCGGGCTCCATGCCGAAGGTGGCTTCTTCCATGGCGGGAGGAGCCTCGCGGACCGGAGCGGGAGCGGGTGGTGGTGAGGACGCCTGAGGCGGAGTTGGGGGCGGCGGCGGGGCGGCGGGACGGAACGCCTCCCTGTCCAGGGCCTGGAATTCTTGGTCCGCCTTGGCGTCGGCCTCGTCCTCCCCCCGAAAGAGGGTGTGCATGAGGAAGGCTATGTTAAACGTGGTGGGACTGTATTCCCCCGAGGTGATGAGATGGTCCAGGTCCGCTTTCACGTCCGCAAGATCCCTGTAGGCGTCTGGGGCATCGAGCAGGCAGCTCTTGCGGAGGATCACGTGAAGGGCTTCCGGGATCGGATCTGCGCCGCCCCGCTCTGTCTGAACCTCGGCCAGCCTCGCCGCAGGATCGAACGGGGCGTCGCCCGGACGGAAGGGTTCGCGGCACAGGAGCTCAAACATGAGCGCGCCCAGGGCGTAACGGTCTGCCGAGGGTTTGGAGGATTTGTCGGGAGCCAAGGCTGGTGGGAGATAGCGGCGGTAGGTCGCCAGGGCCGGCACGGCTCCCGACGGGGTGGTGTACAGATCCCGGAAGACGCCGGGAAGCAGTTTGACCTCGCCCTCGAACGTCACCAGGACGCGCTCGGGCGAGAGGCACCCGTAGGCCATGCCCGAGGCGCCTACCGACATGAGCGCTCCGGCGATACGCTCGGCGAGGTACACCGCCTGGTCGGCGCTTAGAGGGAGGCCTTCCAGAAGGCAGTGAGAGAGGATATCCGAAAGAAGACGGCCCTGCTGGTACTCGCAGGCAAAGAAGAGGGTCTCCTCCTTCTCGCCGAAGGCGGAGAGGTTGAGGGCGTGCAGGTCCTTCACGGGGGCCCATTGTTTGGCGTTGCGAAGCAGCAAGGCCTTCACCCCGGGGGCCGCCGCCAGGTCCTTCGGTATGATCTGGAGGAGGTGAATCTGGGGTGGGCCGTCCAGCGGCAGTGCCCGTGTGATGTCGCCCAGGCTGGTCTGAGACAGCGGATTTCCCAGCAGGTAGTCCCCGTAGTTTTTCGGCTGCATGTGCTGCTCCCCTCTAAAAAAAGTGTACGGGCCCCGCTCCGGACTGTCAACGTGAGGGTATGTTGCTGGAGAGGCTCGGCCGCGAAAACCTTGCGGTCTGCCCGAACGGCGAAAAGAAGAGCGGGGGCCTTGCGGCCCCCGCGGAGGAATGGGAGGGGTGTTCTGCCTCTCCTTTTATAGCAAGCTTGGTGCCAAATGCATGCCTATTGTTATCAGTAAGTTACGTGAGACATAGCGACAAACTGGCGTGCCGCATGCTCGGCGCTCCCATGGGGCCATCCGGACCCGGCCTGTGTCATATCGGACACGGCCCCTCAGCTTCGCTGGATTTGGCAAGCGCCATGAAAATCAAGACAAAAAGGGCCCCATGAAGGGGCCAATGGAGGAATGGAGGGGGATGAGATATGGTATAAGCAAACGCTATGCCATAAGTGGGAGGGGAAAGAACGTGGAAGGGTCCGGCTGGGTCAGTCATCGCCCTGCATGTTGTAGTAGAAGCGGAAGAGCCCGCTGATCTTGGGCACCGTAACTTCCGAAGGGAGCGGCGGGAGGGGGCTGGAGGAGCGGAGGGCATCGAGGGCCGATTGGTCATAGGAGGGGATGCCGGAAGGCCGAACCACCTGAAGATCGGTGACGCTCCCGTCCTTCTGAACGTTGAACCGAATGGCCACCCAGCCCTTTTGCCGGAGAACCTCCTGGGCTTCGGGGACGTGCCAATTGCTCTGCACCCGCTCCTGGACCTTGCGCGCATAGGGACCCAAATCCCACCCGGCCGTATCAAAGGAGAGCGCACCCGTATTGAGGCGGCTCGCGTTGGGGTTGTTATAGCCTCCCTGCAAGCTCCCCACCATCATCTTCTCGATGGCCGCGCCGACACCGGGGCGCGTGGGGACGGGCCGCTGGCCCGCCGAGCCGGGAACCATGTTGCTGAGGGCCTGCTCCTCTCCGCCCACGGGAAGGCCCTGTTCCGAGTCCGCGGGTTGCCCGAGGGCCTTGACGCCTTCGCCTGCGCCCGCCTTGGCGGCCTGGTTGGAGTCCGGTTTGGAGCTTCTCCCCCGGTTGGGGGCGGAGGCCCGCGCCTGCTCGGGGGAGTCGCCTTCGCCATTGCCCGGCCGTCCTTGAAGCGGCCTCGGCGAGGCGGGAGAAGGCATGACGGAGGGACGAGTCACCGGCGCGTCACCCGCTCCGCCCAATTGGCGTAAAGGGCTGTGCCCGAGTGAAGTGGGGTCTGGGGAGTCGCCCTTGCGCGGGTCAGGGCTCGCGCCCCGGCGATTGAGGTCGCTCAGGCGCGTCGGGTCCATGGGAGGGAGCGTGCTGGGTACCATGTCCTTCACGTACACGAAGCGCACGGGCTGGCCGTTGAGTGTCGTGAGGCGCTGGGCCGCCTGGTTTGCCCTATTGGGTCTCGTAGCCGAGGCCATGTACTGGCGTGTGCCCAGCACCAGCAAGAGCACGTGAAGGCCCAAGGCGATGAGGAAGGCGGCGGCGTGGGTCCAGCGGTCCTTCACGGCAACTCCCTCGCCATCCTGAGGAAAGCGCGGCGCGCTTCGCCGAACTCCGTCCCCGGGTGCCGGGGATGGATTCGGTTGGTGAGTAAGATATAGGTCCTGCCCGCCTCCGGTTCCATCCAAACCCCTGTTCCCGTAAACCCCTCATGGCCTAGGGCGCCGACTGGCAACGCCTCTCCGGGGAGCCAGTCCGGGTGGCCTGCCGCTTTCCAGCCGGCGGTCCGGTAGCCTTGCGAAGGCTTCCAGGCCAGATCCAGCACATCCTCCGAGAGGAAGGCCCGAGTCGGCCGGAACGCTGCAGCCAGACGTTCCACGGCACCGAGGGAGGCGAACAGCCCCGCATTCCCTGCGACGCCGTCCAGATGACGGGAGTTCCCATCGTTGACCTCCCCCCATCCCGCCGGTTCACGGAAGGCCGGGATGTCCGCGCCAAATTGGCGCGCCATGGTGGCCTCCTTGAACTCTGTCCTCTCCGTCGCGGCCACTCGCCGCCGAAAGGCCTCAGGCGGGTGAAAACAGGCCTCCCCGGGGCTCAGCCCCAGGGGCCCGGCAACGCGCTCCGCGAAGAGCCCCTGAAGGTCCTTATGCAAGAGGTCTTCCAAGAGGAGACCCAGGAGGACGTAGCCGAGGCACGAGTACTCGGTGCGGCGTCCCGGTGCCTCCCGCGGGCACCCCCTAAGAAGCCAGCGGAGGAGGTCTCCCCTGCGTGAAGCCTCCGCGTACAGGGGGCGCCAAGCCGGAAATCCCGCCTCGTGCCGAAGGAGCTGAAGGGGCGTGAAGAACGGGGCCGGGACTCCCGGGACGGGTGCATGCAGGTCCAGTTCGCCCCGGTCCCTGGCCTGAAGCACCAGCAAGGCCGTCGCGAGCGGCTTGGTGAGAGAGGCGACGTCGAAGAGGGTGTCCTCGCCCACGGGGAGGACACCCGGGTCGAGGACGGCCGAACCGCCCCATCCGCCGTGCAGGCGCCCCCCCGAGGCGTCGGTCACGCTCCAGGCATATCCCGGCGTTAGGGCCGGGGAAAGTTCGCGAAAAAAAGACTCGGGGCGAGACGAGTTCAGGCCGACATGCATGTCAAGATGGCCTGGGCGGTGGCCACGGCCTCGCGGGCCGCCTCCCCGCCCACGCGAGGCGGCGTGTCTCCGCGCACCACGGCCGCGAAATGATCCAGCTCGCATCGCAGAGGCTCGCGCTTCTCCACATCTACGGTGACCTTGGCGATCTGCTTGGACGTGTCGCCCGTTTCCACGCGGTAATACTCCACGGCCTGCTCCGCGTAGTCCACGGAGAGGTAGGCCTCGGGCTGGAAAACCCGAAGCTTGCGGACCCGCTCCCTGGAGATCCGGCTCGCCGTGAGGTTGGCCACGCAGCCGCCCTCGAAGGTGAGGCGGGCGTTGGCCAGGTCCACGAAGGGGGTGAGGACACGGACGCCCACCGCTTCAATTTTGACGATGGGGCGCCCCACGAGGCTCTGTGCGATTTCGATGTCGTGGATCATGAGGTCGAGCACCACATCCACGTCCAGGGACCGCCCGGGCAGAACTCCCAAGCGGTGCACCTCAAGGAACCCCGGGTCCTTCACGTGGCGCGCCAAGGCCTCGACGCCGGGGTTGAAGTGTTCGATGTGTCCCACCAGCAGAGGCGCTCCGCCCCGGTCACGGGCGGCGAGGATGGCGTCGCACTCCGCCACCGAGGTGGCCATGGGCTTCTCGCACAGGACGGCAATTCCCCGGGAGAGAAAGCCGGTCGCCAGTTCCGCGTGCAGGCGGGTGGGAGCGGCGATGACCACGGCATCCACGGGAGGAAGATCCTGAGGCATGCCGAAGGCGCGCGTGCCGTACTTGCCGGCGATCTCGCCCGCCCGGGCACCGTCGGGATCAACCACGCCCACGAGCTGCACTCCGGGCGTATCCGAGAGGATGCGGGCGTGGTGCTGCCCCAGGCTGCCCACACCCACCACCGCGATCCTGATGCGTTCTTCTGCCATCCCGCTCTCTCGCTTTCGTTGCCTCGTTACCTTTGGATTCCCCTCTTGGATTCGCGGATGAAGCGTATGAGGTAGGCCACCTCGGGCACGTGTCCCCACTCCCGTTCCGCCGCCGGAACCGCGTCGCTCCAGAGCATCTTGGAGTGGAAGAGCTGCCGGTAGGCCGATCGGAGAGCCTCGATGGACTCGGCGGAGAAGCCCTTGCGCTGAAGGCCGATGGTGTTGATCCCGTAGGTGTGGCCCTCGCCCCTCGCGCCCACGGTCTTCACGTAGGGAAGCACGTCGCGGGTGATGATGGAGCCCCCGCCGATGAAGGCGTAATCGCCGACGGTGCAGAACTGATGCACTGCGGAGAGGGCCCCCACGGTGGCGTGTTTGCCCACGTGCACGTGTCCCGCAAGCGTACCGCAGTTGGCGAAAATGACGTTGTCCCCCACGTGGCAGTCGTGCGCGATGTGGCTGTAGGCCATGAAGAGGCAGCGGCTCCCGATGACCGTGACGCGTTTCTCCTTGGTGGTGGCGCGGTTGATGGTGACGAACTCGCGGAAGACGTTGTGGTCCCCGATGATGACTTCGCTGGCCTCGCCGGCGTAGGAGATGTCCTGGGGCGGGCCGCCGATGGCGGCCTGGGAGACCAGGGTGTTGCCTTTCCCCATGGAGACTTTGCCGTGGATCACGCAGTTGGGGCCCACGTGGCACCCTTCTCCCAGGGTCAC
>JAKAKG010000070.1 GCA_021813555.1 Acidobacteriota bacterium | reverse complement strand
TGAAACGTGGTCTGGTCCTCCTCCTGGCGCTCTTCCTCGCCGCTTCGGCGACGGGGCAGGAAGCCGCCCCCGCCCGTTCTCATGAAGGTCCGCCCCCCAAGCCACAGGCCGTGCGCTCCCCAGAAGCCGGCGGGTTTGTACCCACCGTCGGCCCTCCGGCCCCCGCCTCGAACGCCCACCCCGGCGAAGTGGCCCCATCCGAGGGTTTCCACATGGCGCCCGTGGTCATCACGGACCTCCTGAATGCGCCCATGGGCTCCAGCCCCACCACAGAGCCCTCCTCCATCCTCCAGAGCCGCCAGAGGTTCGCCTCGGGCCGCGACAGAGTGCTCGTGGACATTTACCGGCCTCGCGCCCCGGGCCGCTACCCCGCCGTCATCCTCCTCCACGGGGCGGACCCCAGGCTGGGCGAACAGCACTACTTCGAGATGGCCGAGGATCTGGCCCGTGACGGGTACGTGTGCCTCTTCGTGCGCTATTACGATCGGGGGCGGCGCGGACGGGGCAACCGGGCGGACTGGACCCGGACCATCGGCGACGCCCTCACCTTCGCCTCCACCCTGCCCGACGTAGACAGTTCGCGCATGGCACTCGTGGGCTATTCCCTGGGGGCCTTCCTGGCGCTCAACTACGCTCCCACGGATCCCCGGGTCCACGCGGTGGTGGCCTATTACGGAGGCATCTCGCCGGGCGACATGACCGAGGCCCAGGAGCGCATGCCGCCCACCCTCCTCTTGCACGGCACCTATGACCGCACCGTCCCCGTGCGCCGCTCCCTCGAAGCGTTCGAGCAGCTCCGCCTCACGGCCAAGCCCGTGGACGTGGTCATCTACCCCAAGGTGGGCCACGGGTTCACCCTGCACACCCGGGGCGGCTGGGACGAGGAAGTGGGGGAAGACTCCTGGGAACGAACCGTGGCCTTCCTCAACTTCCACCTCAAGTATCCGGCCTGGACCCCTGAGGTCCCCCTCCCCGACCCGCCCGGCGTTGGAGACGGACAGGGCTCCGCCCCCCCGCGCGATCTCTTCCCCAACCGCCCGCCCCTCCAGATGCCCTACCTCGAGCAGCTCGACGCCAAAGACCGGGGAACGGTGCTGGTCAACCCCACCCCAGAAGAAGCCAAAGCCCTCTCCACCCGCGTCCCCCCAGGGCGCCACACGCACCCCCGCAGAAGGCGGCCTTCAAGGACTGGGCACAAGTAAGCCGCCCCTGCTTTTAGGCACATGCAAGGGGCCAATGACCAGCAGCCTTTCAGCCTCCTCATGTTTGTGACGCCTGCTTACCACCCCCAGGTTTGCGAGGCCTCTCCGCCATCGGGGTTCACGAACCTGAAGGTCTTAGCGGTGCCCTTGGGCACGGCGAGCTTAAGCGAAGCGCCGCCCGTGAGCTGGATTTTGGCCGTGTTCTTCCAGAGCACGGAGATCCATGGCGCGCCGCTGATTAAGACATCGATGCCGCGATCGTCCGGCGGACTCTGGACGTTCGGCCCGGTGGCGACAGCGGCGGCAAGGAAGGTGCAACACCCATGGAGGCAGCTGGCAGATTACCGACTACTCCCGGTTTGCCGGGGATATGACCTGCTTGGCCAGGAGATAGGGCAGCAGCCCCGGCCGAAGGCGGGGAAGGATGTCTCTCGCCAGCGCGACAGCGTCGTCTTGGCGGCCCGCGGCGAGCAGTGCCTTCGCGTGGCAAGCGCGGGCGAGCTGCATGGTCTGGTAGGCCCAGAACTCACACGGGGCGCGCTCGGAGAGGCGCCGCTCGGCTTCGAGGCAGTCGGAGACGGCCTCGTCGGGGTGGCCCAGGCTCAGCCTGGCCATGGCGCGAGCGATGAGACATTCGCCGGCGGCGTCGGGGTTGCGCTGGAGCGAATCGGTCATGGCCGCCACGTCACCAGGCTGGATCTCGTGCAGGCGCCAGCGGGTGAGGCAGGCCATGGCCTCTCCATCCGGAGCCAGGTCGTAGGAACCTAGCTGAGTGTCGGCCTGGATGGACTCGTTCCACCAGAGACGGGCGCGGGCATCCAGGACCTCGCCCGTGGTGATCGAGAGGCCTTTATTGCTCAGCGTGAGCTCTTGCGATTTCAGCAAATGCGCATCGCGCACCTCGATGGCGATGCGTCCCAGAACCTTGGTGCACAGCCAGTCTCCAGCGGGAGTCTCCTCATCGAGGTAGCCGTGCTCCAACACGCGCCGGGCCTCGGCCAGGTTCCCTTGAATGGCCAGCAGTTGCCCCAGGTTCAAAAGGAGGGAATCGTTAAACCCGTCCTCCTTCAAGGCTCTTTCAAGTAGTTGAACACCCCCGGCCGGATCGCCCGCCCGCGCCAGAGCCCGGGCGCAGACTTGTTGAAATGCCGTCCGCTCAGGCTTCTCGCGCAGAAGATCTGAGAATTTTGCTCTTAAAGAGACAATGGTTTGGTGCACGACCGCGGGTCCGAAATCGGGTGCCCTCCAGTAGAGATCTCCCGTCTTCCCGAGGAGCTCCATCCGCTGGACGGAGAGGTCCAGCCCTTCGTTGGGCCCGGGGACCGGATTTCCCCACCGGTCTACGACAACGCTCCTGCCCTTGACCATGAACCTGCTTGTCTCGTCGGCCTGGACGGTGAATCCCTCCACGGGATCACGGTAGTTATAAAGCGTTGGAGAGAGCGGCGTGTACCATCGTAATTGGGCATAAGAGGTACTCCAAACCCCGAGAACAGGCAGGGATCCGGGCATGACCATGGATCCGCTTTGGGGCGGCCGAACCGCCAGCTCGGCCTCAATGGGCTGGGAGGCGAGCACGCCGTTGAACCCGAGCAGCCGCAGGCAAGGCGGATGGCTGCCCGGCACCGGCACGGCGGCATAGATCCACCCGCCCCAGTGGTCGAGAATCTCCTCCCACCTGTTCTGCTTGGGCCAATAAAGCCAGAGGTAGGCCGTGCCCAGCAAGCGGTGGTGGGCGTTGACCAGAATCTGACGCGTGCCGTCCCCCAGCAGGTCCAGAACCTTCGCCGTGGGCCAGAGAAGGGGAGGGGCAACCAGCGGGCCGGTATCACGAATCTGCTCCTCGGGGCGAAAGTCGTTAAGAACCCATCCCTCTGGACTCACGATTAAGACCTGGGGAGGCGTGTGCGCTGACGCGGCTCGGCTCGGATTCTGAAGCTCGCCGGGATTGTAGCTCGCGACAATCACCTCCTCCTTCCCGTCGCCGTTCAGGTCCGCCTGCTCCACTTGTTGAATCGGCGCGAGGGCCGTGATCGTCCAAAGCGTGTTCCCCTGGGCGTCCAATCCACGCAGCCGGTTGCCTTCGTAGGCTGTACGGACAGCCTGGGGAGCCGCGGCGCCCC
>JAKAKG010000005.1 GCA_021813555.1 Acidobacteriota bacterium | reverse complement strand
TTCGAGGTTGCCCCGCTACGTAACCGAGATCAGAACCGCCGCAATGAGCCTGAAAGCACGTGCCTCGGAGGTGTAGCGGCCGATCGCCGATCGGCCGGGGAACGGCGGTGGGCATGCCTTTGTAGCGGCCGATCGCCGATCGGCCGGGGAACGGCGGTGGGCATGCCTTTGTAGCGGCCGATCGTTGATCGGCCGAACGCGGGTGAGCCCCTTCCCTCGTGGGGCGGGCGCCTCGCCCGCCATTTTGGGGAAAGGACCGCCGGAGTGCGGGAGCTTGCTCCCGCTTAGAAAACCGCGGCAGCAGGGTTGCCGCACTCCAATAGGCGAGGGCGCCTGCGCCACAAGGTAGGGAAAAGACCGCAGGCGGGGGCGCCTGCGCCACGGGCTCCCATACTGTCATCGCGAGGGCCGGAAGGCCCGTGGCGATCTTGTTTTAGAGGGCAATAGGGCGAGATTGCTCCGTTGCCCTTCGGGCGCCTCGCAATGACTGCTTTGTCGCTGCGCTCCCTCGCGGTGACAGAATGGGAGAAGGGCACGATTCGCCGTCGGCGACGGCTCCCACGGCGGTCATGGTGCAGGCTACGTAAGGGGCGGCCGGTCGGTGATTGGCCTTTCACCGTGGAGTAGGGAAGAACGCAGGCGGTGGCGCCTGCGCCACGGGGAAGGCCGCAGGCGGGTTTGCCTTTGTAGCGGCCGACGGTTCCATCGGCCGAAAAGAACTTTATGTTGCTTTGCATTATGCGAGGCCGTATAATTATGCCCATGAACTTCGTTGACCGTGCGGCTGAATTGGAGCGGCTCGATGGCCTGGTGGAAGGCGGGCGGCCGGGGCTCGTGGCGATGTGGGGGCGGCGGCGCATCGGCAAGACGCGCCTTCTGCTGGAGTGGTGCCGGAAGCACGGGGGGGTCTACTCGGTGGCGGACCTGTCTGCGGAGCCCGTCCAGCGGCGCTACTTCGCGCAGGCCCTCTCGTCGCGCTTCAAAGGCTTCGCGGAGGTGGAGTACCCAGACTGGCGGGCGATCTTGAGGGCTTTGGCCCGCGAGGCGAGCCGCACGGGATGGCGGGGGCCGCTCGTCTTGGACGAGTTCCCCTATTGGGTCGAGTCGTCTCCCTCTCTGCCCAGCGTACTTCAGGGGTTCTTGGACCACGAGGGCCGAGAAGCGGGGCTGATGGTGGTCATTTCGGGGTCGAGCCAGCACATGATGCAAGGCCTCACACTGCATCCCAGCGCCGCCTTGTTCGGCCGTGCCCTGGCGGCCATCCCTCTCGGCCCCATGTCGCCCAAGGCCATGGGCGAGGCCTTGGGGATCAAGGAGGCTTCATCGTGCGTGCGGGCCTTTTCGGTCTGGGGAGGGGTGCCGCGGTACTGGGAGTTGGCGGAACCTTTCGGTGACGATCTGGATGCTGCCGTTGAAGGCTTGGTGCTCGATCCCATGGGGCCGCTTCACCTTGAACCTGACCGATTGCTGGTGGAAGAGCGTCCTCCAGCGATGGCCGTGAGGCCTCTCCTGGATGTCATCGGAGGAGGGGCGCACCGGGTGTCGGAGATCGCCGGGCGGCTCGGCGTGCCGGCCACCTCACTGGGCCGCGGGTTGGCACGCTTGGTGGAATTGGGACTGGTGAAGCGGGAACAGCCTTTCGGCGAGCCGGGCCGAAGCGGGAAGAGGTCGCTGTACCGCATCGCGGATCCTTTCTTTCGCATGTGGTTTCGGGTGGTTGCGCCCCACCGCGGCATGCTCGCCTCGGGCCACCGGCACTCGCGCTTGGCGGTCTGGAGAAAGCTCCGTGGCGCCCTCTGGGCTGAAACCTGGGAGGATCTGTGCCGCCAGGCCGTGCCTGGGCTTGGAGAAGGCAAGGCTCCTCTTGGCGGCGCCGGCGGCTGGGTTCCGGCTTGCCGGTTTTGGCGAGGGGCGGGACCTGAATGGGATGTGGTCTCTCGGTCATTGGATGGGGCTTCCATCCTTCTCGGCGAGGTCAAATGGCGCGACGGGCCCGCCTCCAGAGAGGCCCTGCTTTCCATTTCGAAGCAGCTTGTCGCAAAGGGTGCCCCGCCCGTCGAGGGGTGGACAAGGGCGGAGCGTGTTGTGCACACCGTGTTCGTGCCCGAGATAGAGGCTGGCAGGCGCTCACGGAGTGACGATGTCCGGGTGGTGACCGCCCAGGATGTGGTCCATGCCTTGGGATGAAGCATTGGGGTCTGTCGCCGCCGATCCCATTCGGCCCTTCGTTCGTGGGGCGGGCGCCTCGCCCGCCGTGCAGGGAAAAGACGGCCGGAGTGCGGGAGCTTGCTCCCGCTTAGAAAACCGCGGCAGCAGGGCTGCCACACTCCAATAGGCGGGAACGCCTGCGCCACGGGGTGGGGAAGGAATTCGCCGTCAGCGACGGCTCCCACGACAATGATTGTACTGGCTTCGTAGACGGGCGGCCCCGCGGGGCCGCCCGTCGTGTTTATGGCACAATGGGCTGGAGGTGCAGGCGCTGTTGAGAGATACCTTTCCTGAGATTTGGACGGAACTGGCCGAATCCGTACGCAGGCCCGAGTCGCTGTCGGCGCTGGACGACGGCGCTTTCTCGGCGCGGGTGGATCTTCTGCGGGACCATGCGGCGCTGCCCATGGTCCTCTGGGGGCTCGGGAAGGGCGGCCTCTGGCACAGGTCCTTGCCCGTGGAGCGCCGGGAGCGGTTGGCCCGAGAAGAGGCGCGCTACAAGGCGGCGGCCGCGGTGACCTGGACGGAGTTCGAGGGCATTCTGGACCGCTGGGCGAAGGAGGGGCTCACGCCCTGCCTCTTGAAGGGGGCCCACGCGGCACGGGCCTTCTATCCGGCGCCGTATCTGCGGCCCATGTCCGACGTGGACGCCCTATTCACCGATCTGCGAGAGGCGGAGCGGGCTTTCAAAACGCTAAAGACCATGGGGTACGAAGAGACCGCCATGGAGCTGGGCGGAGACTCCTGGGCGACGCATCACCATCTCACGGCGCTCATGAACCCCTCCTCGAACTTCACCGTGGAGGTTCACGGATCCATGATCTATCCGCCCAAGGATAAACGGGCCCCCGCGCTGTCGTGCCTGTGGGAGGAGATGGCCGAGGTGGACGTTGACTGCCGCAGGGCGCGCGGCCTCTGCGCGGAGGCCTTCGTGGTCATCACCTTCGCCCACGCCCTCGTGGCCCACGGGGCGGAGCCGCCCAAGTTTCAGGCCATCGTGGATGTGGCCCAGGTGCTTAAGGTGGTGGGGGCGGACTTCCGGTGGGACAGGCTGAAGGATCTGTCCGTCGCCACGGGTTTTGCGCGCGCCGTGTCTCTAGGGCTGGCATGGACGCAAGAC
>JAKAKG010000097.1 GCA_021813555.1 Acidobacteriota bacterium | reverse complement strand
CCTCCATGAAGCTCAAGCTGCCCGCGCCGCCGCCGCCTTCGTCTCTGAGCGCCACCGGCGGAAACGCATCCGTCTCCCTTTCCTGGAGCCCCGCGAGCCCAACCCCCGCGGGCTATAACCTCTACCGCTCCACGGACGGCGGGGCGACGTGGGCCAAGGCCAACGCCGCCCTCATCACCGCCACTACATACGTAGATACGGGACTGGTCAACACTCAGTCCTATGCGTACTACATCACGTCCGTGGATTCACAGACATTTGAAGGGGCGCCGAGCACCGCGGCTACGGCCACGCCTCTCAATCCGAATCCGCCCCTTGCCCCCACGGGCCTTCACGCCGCAGACACGGGCACGGGCACGGCCGCCGCCGTATCCTGGAGCGCCAACTCGGAACCGGATCTGAACGGGTACGTCCTGGTTTGGGGCACGTCGAGCGGCGTGTACACGGGCACCCTGTCCCTGCCGGCTGGCTCCACCACGGCCCTCGTGGGTGGCCTCACCAACGGGGTCACCTACTACTTCGCCGTTGCGGCTCGGAACACGTCGGGCCTTCAGAGCCCCAATTCGTCGGAAGCGGTCTGCGCCATGACGGGCCTGCGGCTCGCCATTCGCCCCCCAGCCCTCATCAATGATCTGAAGGTCACGAAGTCGGGACAAGACCTCGTGCTGACGTGGACCAAACCGGCCACCGACGTGGGCGGGTCTCCCACGGCCGTGACGTCCTTCTTGATCTACCGGGTGGTGGGGGCCTATGACTGGAACCTGGACAAGGTATCCACGGCGCCCCCCAACGCCATGATCCCGATCTCCCTATCGCCTGATCTAAGCCAGAGCGTGTACACCTACACGGACACAGGAGCCATGGCACTTTCGAACCCGCTCACCTACCTGGTGGTGGCCCTGGACCAAGGCCTGCGGTCGCCTGCCTCCCACGCGCCCCCCTCGCCCATCATGGACTTGAAGGTGACTCGCGGCGTCACGGGCAATACGCTCCTCTCCTTTACTCCCGTCACCACGGACGTGGCGGGGCAGGCCCTGCCGGGACTCACGGGCTATAAAGTCTACGGCTTCTACCCCATGGCCGCTTCCTCGGACCACGTGAGCCCCCCGTCCCCCAGCCTGGTGGCCACTCTGCCGCCGACACTCCCGCCGTGCGAAGGCACCGCCGTCTTCTGCGACGCCAGCTCTTCGCCCCCTCTCTTCTATACCGTCGTGGCCGTGGACAACCGAGGGAACACGAGCCTGTACTAGGACGGAAGCGGGGAGCAGGGAGCGGGGAGCGGGAAGGGCTAGGGCGTGAAAGCCCGCAGGCAGCGGAGGGCGTCGACGGCGGAGGAGACGATGCCGCCGGACCAACCCGCCCCTTCGCCGAGCACGTAAAGGCCGGGGAACCCCTCCACGGACTTGTCGTCCGCGCGCCTCACTTGCAAGGGGCTGGATGTGCGGGTTTCGGGAGCGATCATGAGCCCCTTCTCGATGAAGCCGGGCATTTTGCGGTCAAATGCCTCCAAGGCCCGCGCCATGGGCGCTTCGATCCAATCGGGAAAGAATCCTCTCATGTTCACGGCCCTGACGCCCGGCCTGAACGTGGTGTGGAAGGGGCCATCCTCCAGGCGCCCGTCGAGAAAGGCCTTCACGCCCTGGGCGGGAGCCACGTAGCCCCCTCCGCCCCAGTCGTAGCCGCGCTTTTCCAGTGCTTCCTGGAAGGCGAGACCCCGCCAGGGATCACCCTCGAAATCTTCGGCGGACACGGTCACGACGATGCCCGCGTTGGCCAGGCCCGAAGCGCGCTGAGAGAGGCTCATGCCGTTGGTAACCAGGCCGTCGGGTTCGGAGGCCGAATTGACGACGAGCCCACCGGGACACATGCAAAACGAATAGACGCCCCGTCCCGATGCTTCGTCCTTGAAGGTCAGAAAGTACTCGGCGGCTGGAAGATCCGCGTGCCCGGCGGCGCGGCCGTACTGGCAGGCGTTGACCCACTCCTGGGGGTGCTCAACGCGCACGCCCACGGCGAATCCCTTGGCGGCAAAGGGAACGCCCATGGCTCCCAAGGCCCGAAACAGGGGGCGGCTGGAATGGCCCACGGCGAGGGCAACGAGGGGCACAGTCACCGCGCCCGCCGGAGTCGAGAGCGTGTAGCCCGAAGACGTCCTCTCCAAACCCGTCACACGCGTGCGGAAGGCGAACATGACACCCGCGGCTTCCAGCCGGGCGCGCACGGCCCCCACTACGTCGCGGACCCCGTCCGTGCCCAGGTGAGGATGGGCATCTTCAAGGATACCCGGAGGCGCGCCCGATTCCACGAAGGTGGAGAGCACGTCGCGGACGAGGGGATCGCGAAGCCGGGTCATGAGCTTGCCATCCGAAAAGGTCCCCGCCCCCCCCTCGCCGAACTGGACGTTCGCGTCGGGGTGGAGGTGCCCCGCCCGCCACAGGCCGGCGACGGCGCTCACCCGGTCGCGCAGCGGCGGGCCCTGCTCCAGAACCGTGACGGCGGCTCCCCGGCCGCTCAGGGCGAAGGCCGCGAAGAGCCCGGCGGGTCCCGTGCCCACCACCACGGCGTTGATCCCCCTCAGGTCCTGCTCCACAGGGCGCGAGAGCGGGCGAGCCTCCTCGGAGAGGGTCTCTACCCTCACGCCAGGGGGTAGCCGCTGGGGACGCCCTTCCGCGGCCACGTCGAGGGTAAAGACCCATCGGGGCGCCCTCCGGCCCTTGCGGGCATCGAGGGAGCGGCGCACCACCTGAATGTCCTTGATGGATTCGATGCGGAGCGCGAGGGTCCGGGCCAGGACGCGCCTGAGCGCCTCGTCCCCGGCCTGCCCGAGGGGGAGTTCGATGCCCCAGACTCTCAGTTTGAGCACGGTTCACGTCTCCGCAAGACGCTTACCACATGAGGGGTGCGGCCTGGAGGGTGCGCGGGCGAGACTGCATTGTGCTGTTCAGGAAACGCCGCCCCAGTCGTATCCAGCATCCTCCACCGCGGATTTCAGCGCGTCAAGTTCCATGCCGTCGCCGTTCACCACGACACGGCCCGTGGCGTGGTCCGCCTGGACCGACTGGACGCCTTCGACCTTGCGCAGGGCCGACGAGATGGCCTTCTCGCACCCGCCGCAGGTCATGCCTTTGACAATCAAGGTATACGTCGTCATGGGCTTCTCCTTGGAAGGGGCAGAAACGCTAGACGCGAGACGCCTTCCGCTCCCCGCTCCCCGCTCCCCGCTCCCTGCTCTCTGCTTCCCGCTCCCTGTCTTCTCACCCCTTGTCCGCTTCACCCAGGGCCTTCATGCCCTCTGAGATGATGTCGTCCACGCGGGCGACGGAGGGCGCC
>JAKAKG010000169.1 GCA_021813555.1 Acidobacteriota bacterium | reverse complement strand
ACTCCCCAAGGCGACGAAGAAAGGACGGGACCATGGGCGGGCCCTTTCGGGTGCTGGTAGTCGAGGATGAGCCTGCCATGCGTGAGGTGCTCCGCTTGCGGCTGGAGCAGTGGGGCTTCGCGGTGGACTGCGCCGGGAGCGTGAGTGAGGCCCTGGCCTTCTGTTCCAAGGGGACGCCCGACCTCGCCGTCTGCGACGTGGTTCTCCCCGACGGCTCGGGGCTCGACCTGCTCGCCCGGATGAAAGATGCGGCGTCCCCGAATCCCGTCGTCATGATCACGGCTCACGGGTCCATCGATACGGCGGTGGAGGCCTTGAAGCGCGGGGCCGCTGACTTCCTCACCAAGCCCCTCGATTACCACAAGTTGAAAGCGATTCTAGACGACGCCATGGCCGAATCGGCGCAGCGCGATTCGCTCACGCACCTCAAGGAGAAGCTTGCCCGGAGCCCCGGCCTGGGGGCCCTCGTGGGAACGAGCCGGCCCATGAGGGAGCTCTTCCGGATGGTCGAAGTGGTGGCGGGCAGCGATGCCTCGGCGCTCATCACGGGGGAGAGCGGAACGGGGAAGGAGCTGGTGGCGAGAGCCATACACGACCTGGGCGCCCGCGCCGGAGGACCTTTCGTGGCCGTGAACGCCGCCGCCATCCCCGAGGGGCTCATGGAGAGCGAGCTCTTCGGCCACGAGCGGGGCGCCTTCACGGGAGCCGTGGCGGGGCGGGCCGGGTGCTTTGAGATGGCCAACCGGGGCACCCTATTTTTGGACGAGATCGCCGAGATGCCGCCCTCCCTTCAGCCGAAGATCCTGCGGACCCTGGAGAACGGCAAGGTGAGGCGGCTCGGGGCCAGCCAGGAAATGGCCTTCGACGTGCGGGTCCTGGCCGCCACCAACCGATCACCTGAAGAGGCCGTAAAACAAGGGCTTCTTCGAGCCGACCTCTACTACCGGCTGAACGTCTTCACGCTCATCCTGCCCCCCCTTCGTGACCGTCAGGAAGATGTACCCCTCCTTGCCCAGCACTTCGTGGAAGCCTTCAATACGAAGCACGGCACGTCCGTGGCGGGGCTGAGGCCGGCGAGCCTGGGCCTCCTGCAGGGGTATTCGTGGCCGGGCAACGTTCGGGAGTTGAAGAACGTCATGGAGCGCGCGGTGATCTTGTCCCGGCAGGGATGGATCGAGGCCACCCATCTGCCTCCTTATCTGAGGGGACCCGCGGCGGGATCGGGCCTGCACCTCCCTCCCGGCCTCACCATGGCCGAGGCCGAGCGGCTCCTCATCCTCGATACCTTAAAAACCTCGGGGAACAACAAGGCGGAAGCGGCCCGCCGCCTGGGCGTGGATGTGAAGACCATCCGGAACAAGCTCAAGGCGCTCGGGGAGGACGGGAGCGAATGAACGTCTCCTCCCGCCTGGCCGTCGGATCCGGCCTGGTCCTGGCCATGCTCCTGGGCGTTCTGGCCTACCAGGTCATTCAGGTGCGGCGTTTGGCCGGAGTGAGCCGGGACCTGGCGCGGTCGGGGCTCGCGGCGGCCGAACTTTCCCTCGAACAGGCGCACGACCTTGACCTGCTCGAAACGTCGGCGCGCAAAGCTTTCCTGACGGGGGACCCGGATTATGCCAAGCAGGCGGCGCGCCTGGCGGGCGCCATCGAACGCCGCCAGCGCGATCTGCCCTCGCTCCTCGTCCAGCCCGCGGCCAGGGCCGAGGCCGAGCGCATGAGCGAACTCTTGCAGCCCGTGGTGCAAGAGGCTGGAGGCCTTCTCCCCTCCGTGTCCGAAGCGGGCTACCTGCGCCGCATCGAGGCGGCGCGAGAGCAGGGCCGCGCGGTCGTCTCAGCGGCCCGGCGCGCCATCGACGAAGACGCCGCAAGGGCTCAAGGTGACGCCAGCCGGGCCCAGAACGTGTCCCTCCTCGCCGCATGCCTGGCCCTGGCGGGGAGCGTGGCGGTCCTCGCCATGACGGCCCGGTCCATCAACGGCCCCCTGGGCAGGCTTGCCGGCGCCACGCGCGCAGTGGCCCAGGGAAGGTTTGACCACGCCCTGGATGCATCGGGGGGGGACGAGTTCGCCCGGGTGGCGGAAGACTTCAACGTCATGGTGCGCCGGCTCGGTGAGCTGGACCAGATGAAGAAGGACATCCTCTCCAACGTGTCGCACGAGTTGAAGGCGCCCCTCGCGGGGATGCAGGAGACCGTTCGAGTCCTGCTGGAAGAGATCCCCGGACCGCTCACTCCGGGGCAGCGGCACCTCCTCGACTTGAATCTTCAGAGCGCCAGGCGGCTTTCGGCCATGCTCGCCAAAATGCTGGACCTGGCCAGGCTCGAGGCGGGGACCATGAACTACGACCTCAGGGAGCGGGACGTGGTTCCCATCGTCCGGGACGCCCTGGCCGAACTGGAGGTGCGGGCGTCCGAACGGGACGTGTCCTTCCGGCCCGCGTGGCCCGGCGGTTCTCTCTGGGTTCGATGCGATGGGGACCGCCTGCTCCAGGTCGTCGAGAACCTCGTGGAAAACGCCTTGAAGTTCTCCCCGCGGGGCGCCGAGGTGGACGTGGCCGTTTCAAGTACGGAGACGGCCAGCCCCGAGGGCGCGCCTAGAACGCCTCCAGCCGTTCATTCGGACGGGAGCAACGACAAGTCCGTCCTGATCACCGTGGCGGACCGGGGGCCGGGCGTGCCTGAGCAGGACAAGGAACGGATCTTCGAGCGCTTTCACCAAGCGGGCGGGGGGCTCAGACGATCCGAAGGCGGCGTGGGCCTGGGCCTGGCCATCTGCAAGGAGATCGTGGCCGCCCACGGCGGCGCGATCTGGGTGGAGGACCGGCCCGGTGGAGGCAGCGTCTTTTCCATGGTGCTGCCCGAGTCTGTCGTCCCCGGGGGCGGGGAGGCCGTGGCCAGGGAGGATGCCGGATGAGGATGGCCCTCTGGCACGGCGAGACGGCGGCTTTGGCTGCCCTGCTGGCTCTTCTCGTCTCGTGCGCTCCCGCGCTTCGGCGGGCCGACGCCCTCTTCGAGGCGGGAGACTTGGCCGGCGCCGCTCCGGCTTACGAGGCGGCGCTCTCGGCCCAGCCTGGAGCGCGAGCCAGCGCCCGAACCCTGTACCGGATGGGCGTGGCGCGCGCCACGCCCGGCACGGCCGCCTACGATCCCGCCCAAGCGCGCCGTGCGTTCGGGCGCCTCGTCAAACAATATCCGGGAAGCGCCTACGCGGCGAAATCGGCTCTGCCCTTGGCGCTCTTGGGCCTGATCCAGGAGGCCTCCCTCCAGCGCGAAGCCTTGGCCCGGGAGGTGAAGGATCGGGAAGGCGCCCTGCAGGCCCGCGCCGTCGCCTCCGAGGAGGAAGCCAAGGGCCTCCGGGACGAGCGGGACCGAGCGCAGGCGCAAGTCAAACAGCTCAAGGCCAAGGTGGCGGAGCAGGACCAGGCCATCGCCCGTCTGAGGAAAGAGATGGAAATGCTCAAGCGCATCGACCTGGGCCCGCCCCGCTAGCGGGCGCCGGGCGCCGACCTCCGTCGCCGTCCCACCCCGGTGGGGATAGGCTCCGGGCTGAAAACCTGGTATAATCAACGTTTACGCCGGCAAAGAGCGCTGGTGGAGACGGAGCGACATGGAGCTTTCGCGGATTCGGAACTTTTCCATCATCGCGCACATCGACCACGGGAAGACGACCTTGTCGGACCGGATTCTGGAGGCGACGCACGCCGTCTCGGACCGGGAGATGATGGCCCAGTTCCTGGACGGCATGGATCTGGAGCGCGAGCGGGGGATTACCATCAAGGCCCACGCCGTGAGCCTTCACTACACCGCCAAGGACGGCCACGAGTACCTCTTCAACCTCATCGACACGCCGGGCCACGTGGATTTCAACTACGAGGTTTCGCGCGCCCTGGCCTCCTGCGACGGGGCGCTGCTCGTGGTGGACGCCAGCCAGGGCGTGGAGGCGCAAACCCTTGCCAACGCGTATCTGGCGGTGGACGAGGACCTCGAGATCATCCCCGTCATCAACAAGATTGACCTCCCTTCGGCCCAGCCCGAGCACGTGGTCCACGAGATCGAGGAGGTCATCGGCTTGGACGCCTCCGGCGCCATCTTCGCCTCGGCCAAGGAGCGCATCGGCATCAGCGAGATTCTGGAGGCCATCGTGGAGCGCCTCCCCGCCCCCACGGGCGACCGGGATGCACCGCTCAAGGCCATGATCTTCGACTCGTGGTACGACTCCTATCGCGGCGTCGTCATGCTCGTCCGGGTCATTGACGGGCGCATCTCGTTGAAAGAGAAAGTTCGCTTCATGAACCAGGGAAGCGAGCACGACGTGGAAAACTTGGGGATATTCACTCCCAAGCCGCTCCAAGTCAAAACCCTGGAGGCGGGCGAAGTGGGCTTCGTCATCCTGGGCATCAAGGACGTGCACGAGGTGAGCATCGGCGATACCCTCACGCACCCGGGGCGGCCCGCGGCCGAAGCCTTCCCCGGCTTCAAGCAGATCAAGCCCATGGTCTTCGCGGGCCTGTATCCCGTGGACGCCTCGGACTATCCGGACCTGCGCGACGCGCTGGAGAAACTCCGCTTGAACGACTCCTCCTTCGTGTTCGAGCCCGAGACGAGCGAGGCGCTGGGATTCGGCTTCCGGTGCGGGTTCTTGGGGTTCCTCCACATGGAGATCATCCAGGAGCGCCTCGAGCGCGAATTCAACCTCGATCTCATCTCCACCGCGCCCAACGTCAGGTACCAGGTGCTGAACAAGAAGGGCGACGTGGTGGACGTGGAGAACCCGTCCAAGCTCCCGCCCCTCATGGAGATCGAGGAGATCCGCGAGCCCTACGCGGCGGTCACCGTCCTCACGCGGGCCGAGTACGTGGGCAACCTCCTCAAGCTCTTCGAGGAGCGCCGGGGCACGCAGACGCAGTTTCACTACGCCTCTAAGGACACGGTCCTCCTCAAGTACGACGTGCCCCTCAACGAGATCATCGTGGACTTCTACGACCGCCTCAAGACCCTCTCCCGCGGCTACGCCTCCATGGACTACCAGGTGGAGGGATACCGGGCGGGAGACCTGGTGAAGCTGGACATCCTGGTGAACACCAAGCAGGTGGACGCCCTCTCCTTCATCGTCCACCGCAGCCAGGCCGACCCCAAGGGCCGCGCCATCGCCACCAAGATGAAGGAAGCCATTCCGCGCCAGCTGTTCGAGGTGGTCATCCAGGCCGCCCTCGGCGCCAAGATCATCTGCCGCACCGTCGTCAAACCCCTGCGCAAGAACGTCATCGCCAAGTGCTACGGCGGCGACATCTCCCGCAAGCGCAAACTCCTCGAGAAGCAGAAAGAGGGCAAGAAGCGCATGAAGCAGGTGGGCGAGGTCCAGATCCCCCAAGAGGCGTTTCTCTCCATCCTCAGGATCCAGGGGGACCAAGATTAGGGATCGAATCCAGGACAGGTGGGGGCAAGAAAAACCAACGGGCCGGGCGACATGCCCGGCCCTTTCTTCGTTCTGATTATGCCGCAGGCGCTGCTTGTCACTTCACCCCGGACTCCTGACGCTTGACTCCCGTTTCTCACCCCTCTCAGGGAGGGCAGCTTTCGCCGGATTTGAGGTTGACCACCCGGGCGCCGGCGGTGGCGTTGCCCGCGGTGCCCTGGCCGGCCCCGTTGGCGGCGGTGATGAGGTACCAGAAGAAGCGGCCGGCCTTGGACGACGGGTCCTCGGTGATGGTGGCCACGCTCGTGGCCGGGCCGGCGTACTTGGAGCAGCTATCCGCGACGCTCGTGAGGAGGGCCGGCAGATCCGCCTGGAGACCATAGTACAGAGTGTAAGAGGAGGCGCCGCTCACCGCTGGCCAACTCGTCGTCGTCGTGCCTGCCCATCCCTGCGCCGTGGCCGGGGTATCGCCCGGTGCCGCCTCGCCCGGTGGAGTGGCCACGGGCGTGCACGAGGTCGTGGCGCACCCGCCCGGAGAGGTGTAGCTCACCTTCACGTCGTCCACCGCGTACCAGTAGTCGTACGAGGCGTTCTGGTAGCTGAACCGCACCCGGAAGCTGGCGTTGCCGAGCGCCTGAGCGCTCACGTCCCACGTGTGGTGCGCGTTGATGTCCTCCATCCCTGCCTTCCACACCGCCACCCAGCTCGTGCCGTTGTACACCTGCACCGTGGCGTCGTCCCCGTTGTAGTAGTTGTAGTAGATGTCGTACTCCAGGGTCACCGAGGTCCACGCCGCGTTCGACGTGTCGATCGCCGGCGAGGTCAGGATCGTGGAGGTCGTCGAACCGCTCCCGCACGCGTCTGAGTCGCTCAGCGCGTAGTACCCGCTGCCCCCCGTCGGCCTCTGCGAGGTCGTGTTCACCCGCGAGAAGGGCCCGCACGTGTGCGGCCCAGGTCCCGTCGTCACCGTCCAGTTCGGCCAGCTGCCGGCCGTCTCGAAGTCGTCCAGGAAGGCCGTGCCGTTCCCGGCTATCGGCTGGCCCACCGTCATGGTGAAGTTCCGGTCCCACGGGCCGCCCCCCGCCGCCGCCGTGATGTGCAGCGAGAAGTTGATCACCGTCCCGCACGCCACCGCCGCTCCCACGGAGAAGGCGAAGTGCGGCGCGTTGCACGCCGCGCTTGCCCCCGGCGCAAGGTCCGGATAGGTGACCGTGGCGCTGGTGACCGTGATCCCCGGCGTGCTCGTGGACAAGGTCGCGGTGAGTCCCGTGGCCCCCTGGCTCCCCGTGTTCTTCAGTAAGGGGCGGACCGTGATGTCCTCCCCCGCGTCGATGACCCCGTTGGCGTTGCCCGCGCCCCCGCCGCTGCACGCGTCCGCGAAGGCGTTGGACTGGTAGCTCACGTCCGCCGTGCACGACTGCGCCTTGCTGATCTCGATGTCGTCCACGAACCAGCCCAGGCCGTTGCCGCTGCTGTCCGAAGTGAAGTAGAACCGAATCCGCACCTGGCTTCCCGCATAGGCCGCCAGGTCGTAGTCACGCGCAATCCAACCGCCCGAGGCGCCGCAGTTCGTCGCCAGCGTCACCCACGTGGTCCCCCCGTCGGTGCTGATCTGCGTCCGTAGCGGGTCGTACGAGCACCCCGAGTTGGACTCCGAGTCGTACCACTCGTTGAACCGGAGGTGGTACCCGTGCCCGGCGTCTCCCAAATTGATGTTTGCGTTCCACGTCAGAAAGTAGTTGCTCAGGCTCGACGCGTATTGCGCCGTGCACGTGGGCGCATCGCTCTTGCCCGCTTTCCAGGAATGCGACCCGGATGCAGCCTTGCACGCGTCCTGGTGCCAGATATCGGTCCCCGATGTCGGCGAGACCACCCACGACAGAACCCCGCCCTCCACCGTGTCCGGGCCCATCGCGTAGCTTGCCCCGAGGGTCGTGAACGAATAGTAGTTCCCGGTGTTGTTGTCGGTGGCCGAGTTGCCCGCCACATCCGCGGAAGTGACAGAAAGATAGTATTTCGTGCACTGCGCCAGCCCGCTCAGGGTCACCGAGTGGCTCGTGGAGTAACTGGCGAGATCGTCCTTGTTGGTCCCGGGGGGCGTGGCCGTCCCGTAGGTCACCCGGCTGTTCGTAGGCACGTTGGTGGTCCAGCTGACCACGGCACTGGTGGGATTGACGCCGCTGATGAGGACGTTGGAGATGACGGGGGGGGTGCACGCCGGCGCGGAGTCCGTGTAAACAACGTTCCTTGCCCCGTTGCAGTCCACCGCGTCCGTATAGCTCGCCGTGATCGTGCTCCCGGCGGCCACGCTGAGGAGCCCGTCGCCGTGGACCGGGGCCGCCGTGGTGATGGGGATCGTCCCCTTGAAGATCATCGAATTGACGCCGTCTTCGGTGAGGGGCACCGTCTCCGGTGTTGCCTCCGCCGTGCTCCAGATCAAGATGTTCACGGTCTGGGACGTGGAGGGATTCGTGTTGAGGTCCCGGTCCCCCACGATGATCTGGACGTTGCCGCTGCAGGCATACGCGGTTTTGTCGAGGGTGATCTTGAAGGGCTCCCCGAGCTCGGCGAGGGTCGCCAGGGTCGCCCTGACGGCGGAGTAAAAGAAAGCCGGGTTGCCGCAGTTCGCGATGGTGTCATTGACGGTGTGGTAGTAGGGGTAGTTGCCCTCGTGGCCGCAGTACCCCTCGTTGTCCGTAATGGCGCAGATCGCGGCCCATCCCCTCGTCCAGAACGGGTAGTGGTCGGAGGCGTTGAGCGCCGGACAGTTGAAGGCGTCCACGGGGAGCCCCGTGCCGTAGTCCGTGGCGCAGGCGGCGAAGAGCTCGCCCAGGGCCTGGGAGCCGGGGACGCCCGTGTTGTAGTTGAGATCGAGGTTCTCGCCCGTGGCGGGGAGCCCGTCGCCCGCCCATCCCGGCATGTCGAAGGAGATGACGCCCTGGATGTTCTCCCCTCGGGCCTGCGCGTCGGCCGCGTAAGCCTCCGAGCCGAGTAAGCCCGCCTCCTCGCCCGTGCAGGCGATGAGCTTCACGGTGTTCTTGAAGGCATAGCACGACATGATCTTGGCCAGTTCCAGATTCGTGACGCTCCCCGAGCCGTTGTCGTCCGCCCCCGGGGCCAGGCCGGAGGCGGGCAGGTCGTCGAGGTGGTTGATGAGGATGTAGACCTTTGCGGGGTTGACGGCGCCGGTCATCGTCCCGATGGTGTTTGGGGCGTGGCTGGAATTCCAGGTCTGGTAGGTCGCCGGGATGCCGAGCCCCGCATAGGTGTTGTAGACGTACGCCGCGGCGTTCGCGCACCCCGTGCTCGTGCTGTACCTGGTGCCGGTGGGCGAGTTGGCCGTGAGCGTGGTCCAATAGTTCATGATGTCGGCGTTGACCACCGAGTTCACCATCTGCTGAACGAGGGGGACGGCCGAGAGGCGTCCCTCCGGACGCCGCGAGGAGATCTCGTTCGGATAGAGGGCTTCTTTCAGTGGTTCGCGGCCGATGGGTCCGACGAAGACCTTGGCTTCGAGCAGGCGGTCCAATCGTGTGCCGGGCACGGTGCGGAGGATCACCCAGTTCTCCTCGGTGTGGATGACCGTGCCCACGGCGGCGAGCGCCTCCTTGTCCGAATCGGGCCGGAGCCCCACCTGGTAATAGTCCCAGCCCAGGGGATCGGAGTCGAGAATGGTCACCGAATAACCAGCCGATTGAAGCTTGACGACATCGTCTTTGCCGCCGCGCACGAGCAGGCAAGTGCCCATGTCCGCGGCCACGTCGTATTTCGAGGTTACGAGGTCCCGCCTGTTAAAGTCCTCTTGCCTCTCCACGCGAAGCAGGTACGCGGGACGTTCGGCGGCCAGTGCGGACAGCGCCGCCAGCACCAGAATGGTGACCAGGAGTGCACGATTCATTTTGATCCCCCCCGGGACAAGGGCGGCCTCACGGCCCCCCGTGGAAACACAGGGGCGGGCCCGAAGGCCCGCCCCCATCCGTTGGCGCTATGGGCAGGCGCCGCTGCTGTTGACGATCCTGGGCCCCGCGGTGGCACTACCGGGAGTTCCTTCGCCGCCGGAATTGGAGCCTGTCACTAGGTACCAGAAAAAGCGTCCCGTCACGCCAGCCGGGTCGTCGTTCACCGTGGCGCTCGTGGCCGATCCGGTCGTCTTTGTGCACGAGTCCGTGCTGGCGTTCAGGAGCTGCGGCAGGTCGGTCTGGGTGCCGCGGTAGAGCGTGTACGTCGTGGCGCCGCTGGTGGCGGGCCACGTCTGCGTATTCTTGTCGCTCCAGGATTGGGCGGTGGCCGACGTGCCGCCGGGAGCCGTTTCGCCGGGGGGCATTGAACCGGTGGCGCAAGCGCTGGCGGTGCCGGCGTTGGTGATGACCACGTGGTCCACGTACCAGCCCGTGGAGGTCGTGCTGCTGTCGTTGCCTTCGTGCCACCGCACCTTCACGGTTCTGTTGACGAGGTTCGCGTCGCCGCCGAGGTTCACGGTGACCGGGGTCATATTACCCACGGCCCCGAAGCACCAAGCGCGTTTGCCCCCGATGGGGTTGCCGTAACCGGTGTAGGCCGTGCCGTTGAAGCCGCCGGCGGTGAAGTCCTCGTCTGGCACGACGGTCCAGGTGCTCCCATCGGTCGTGTACTCCAAGGTGCCGCCGTCGTAGCAGGTGCTGGTGCCTTCGAATTTGAACGTGTGATAGAAGCTCATTGTCGTCGTGGACATGACTCCGAAGGAGGGGGAAACCAGGACCATGTCGGAGACGGTGCCTATGTCCTGAGCGAACCAGGAGTACGTGCCGTCGTACTTCTGGGCCGTGGACCAGGCCCAGTTCGTGGTTCCCGCGACGGCGCTGTGGGTCCACCCGGCCAGGTCGAACCCGCCGCCGGAGAGGGCGCCCTCGAAGGTGTCCGTGAGGGTCTGCGTGCTGACAGGGCCGTAGGGCACACCGCTCTTCTCGGCCGTGTTGGTCTCCTCGGCGCCGTCCGAGGCGTTTGCCGCGCGCACCACGTAGTAGTAGGTCGTCCCGTTCGCTAAGCTCCCCTGGTCCCGGTACGAGGTGGCGGCGACCCCCGAGGCAATCCGGTTACCCGGGGCGGGGTTTACGGGGGTTGCAGTAGAGCGGTAGATGTTGTAGGTGACTCCGCCCGCACAGGGCGTGGTCCCCGCCGACCAGGAGAGATCCAGGGAGCAGGTGGCCATGCTCGGGCTTGAGACGGAGGCGAGGCCGGCGAAGGTGGGGACCGCCTGCCAGGTGATGGCCGTGGCCGCGGCGTCGGAAAGGCCGCTGCTGCAGCCGGAGCCGGTCACTTTACAGTTGTAAGAATGCGTTCCCGTGGCGGCGGCGGCGTAGGTGCTCGATGTGGCGCCGTCGATGGGCGAGCCGTTGTCGTACCACTGGTAGGTGACGCCCGTGCCGCCCGTGGGGGTGCACGTGAGGATCTGCGCCGCGCCTCCGCAGACCGTGAGAGGTCCGTCGGGCGTCACGTCCACCACGGAGGGATTGTCGGCGCACGCGGAGCCCGTGGCACACGAGCCGGGAACCTGGACATGGGTCACCTGGATGTCGTCGACGTACCAGCCGGGGTTTGCCCCGGTGCCCGCCCCGCTGCTGTCGGTCGTGAAGTCCCATCGCAGGAGGATGGTCTGGCCGTTGTAGGCGGAGAGGTCGATGGAGGCAAGTTGCCAGGTGTTGGGGTAGCCCGTGGACGTGCCGATGTAGCAGGCGGTGCCGGTGGGCCAGGAGCAGGAGTTCCCGGAGCTGGTGATGGTGCCGCCGTAGGGCGGGGTGGGCGTCAGCGCCGTCCACGATCCGCCGCCGTTGGTGGAGATCTCCACCCGCCCGCCGTCGTAGCCGGTTTCCGTGGAGTAGATGTGGTAGTAGGTGAGCACCGGGCCGGTGCCGAGCGTGAGGGACGGCGTCGTGAGACCCGTGCAGACGCTCGTGGGGTAGGCCGCCCCCGTGGAGTAGCTGTAGGTCCCCGTCCGCTTGTAGGTGGTCGACGTGGTCCATGGGCTGGCCATGGTCAGGGCCGGATCGCCCGCTTCGGCGCCGGCGGACCACGTGCCTTCCGTGTAGGGCCCGGTGGGCTTTCCGCTCTTCTCCTGGGTGTTGGTCTCCTCCACGGAATTGCCGGAGTCCACCGCGCGGACCACGTAGTAGTAGGTGGTGGCGCTCGCCAGGCTGTCCAGATCGCTGTAGGAGGTCGCCGAGACGTTCTGGGCGATTCGGTTGGAGGGCCCCGGCGCGAAGCCCGTCGACGTGGATCGGTAAATGTTGTACTTGACGGGACCGGCGCAGGCCGGTGTCCCAGCGGACCAGGAGAGGTTCAGCGCGCAGGTGGTGCCCGCGGGATTGGCCACGGAGATCAGCCCGGCAAAGCTGGGCGGAAGGATGCACAAGCCAGTCGCGGGTAGGCTCACCTCGTTGGAAGCCGGCGACGTGCAGGTTGCGCCGTCGTTGGCCTTGACCGTGTAGTGGTAGGTCGTGCCGCCGCTCACCGTGTTGTCGGAGAAAGTGTACGCCGCGCCGCCTCCCACGCCCGGGCTCGTATCGGCCACCGTGGCGAGGAGGGTGTATGGACCTCCGGCGGTGAGCGAGCGGTACACGAAGTACCGGGTGATGGAGCCCGTAGCCGAGTCGTCCCAGCTCACGTCGATGCGGTTTGCTGCAGGAGCCGAAATCGTGGCCGCGGGAGGCGCCGGCACCGAGAGGCAGCCGCACGCGTCGAACTTGAAGCTCGCGATCTTCGTCTGGCCCGAGCCGCCGTACTCGGTCGTGAACCAGAAGGTGCAGTCGTCCGAGGGGTCCACGCCGATGCCGGCGTAGTCGCCCCACCGCTCGTTGTCCGTGTTGGAAGTGGTCGCGTCCTGGATGACGTACTCGCCCTGGGGCATGGTTCCCAGCGGGTCGGAGGAGAGACGCCCCTTGTAGTAAATGGAGGGGTAGTAGGGCGCCGCAGTGCCCGTTCGCGTGTACCCCATGGCGATGTTTCCCGAGCTGTCGATGGCGGCCGAACCCACGGACCGGTGCACGTTGGCTTCTCCGCCCACGACGCCCTCCTGGTAGAGGGACCACACGCCCGACGTTTTACGGACCTCGAACCAACGAAGGGCCGCGTGGTCCGTCCCGTCCACGTCCTCCACGAAGCACCCGACGACGCTCTCGTGGTCTCCGAAGTTCCGGTACTGGAGGGGGAAGTGAACCGGTTCTCGGATGGGGTCGATCTTCTGGCTCGTCCCCGGCTGGGGCATGCAGTTCCACGTGTTTCCCATGCCGCACAGGGTCATGTCGTAATCGGCCATGTGCAGGCTCGGAAGCTGCGTGATGGTAGAGCTGGCGGGCGTGGCCCAGTCCACGCTGATGGCCCACATCTCCAGAAGGTCGTAGGTGGGCGTGTTGGCCCCGTCCTGCGCTTCGTCGTCCCGGGGACGCATGACGATGGCGGGGGAGCCGTTGGGAGGAGCGACCTTGCCCTGCTGGTTGGCCGGCAGCACGAGCTGGAACCCCGAGTTGGGGAGGTCGGGCACGGTGAACTTCTGATAGGTGGCGGGCTGGCCGGCCAGCATCTTGGCTCGGTCCAGGGCTACGACGTCGTGAACGCCCGTCGCCCCCGCGTTGATGCCCACGAAGTAGGAGCCGCCGTTCCCGTTCTGCGGCCAGACGCCGTACTTAGGATAATCTGGAGTGCTTGACTCCACGTCCATGAAGGCGTAGGCGTACCAGGTGCCCGTCGGGTCCGGCGTGGTGGACACGTAGACGCAGAGGTGGCCGCCCGAGCTGGGGAACTCCGCGATCATCCAGCGGTCGGCCATGCGGTCGTAAAGGACGATGGGGTCGCAATAGCCGCTGCTGCACGGCGAACCGGAGGCGAGGGATTGCATGCTGAAGGTCTTGAGATTCGTTCCGGTGGCCTTTGAAAAGACGCCCACCGTGGAGGTGCTGTAGGCTCCCGAGCCGTTGATCCCCTGGAGAAAATACGCCGGTCCCACGTCTCCCGTGTCGTCCGGCGGGGAGGACGGCGAAGTCATGCCGGTGTACGTGTGAAGGGGCGTGCCGAAGGCGTCCGGCGCGGGCGCGGGCACCTTCATGTTCAGTTCGAGCAGGGGATCGACCTTGGGCTCGATGGGGTAGGGCGTGGGGATGAACCCGAAGTCCTCCCTGCGCTTCATCTCCAGACCGTACATATTCGGATTCGGCGCCAGGTCGGGGAGGTCCCTCACGGCCGGGGAAATCGTGGGGATCGCCGGCTCGCCGACGTGCACCGGCCCGCGAGGCGGCGCGTCCTGAGCCGCCAGGGGAAGAACCATCCACACCAACGCCAGCCCTAAGAGTCGTTTGCCCATCCCACTCCCCCCTGCACTCAGTCATCGTCACCGTCCGGCGCCGCCTGGGGTCGAAGAGTTTCCGGCCCTTGGCTCGCCGCCGTCCGCAGGTACTTGTTTGCCGATCCAGAAGCCTTACGGCGCTGGTCGGGCGAAAGGGGCGCGAGCAGCGCCCTGCAAAGTTCCAGATAGTCCACCGTGGCCCGGTTCAGCCGCACGTGGTAGCCCCCCGCCGAGGCCGATTCCGGCGCAAACGGCTCGAGTTTCCGTGGCCTGTTTCCCCGGTACGTCTGCCGGAATAAAATTTGGTCGCCCTTCCGGACCGCCACGCTCACGTTCTCGATGAGAACCTTGCCCTTGGGCGGAGCGGGAGAGCCGGGCGGGCCCTCCCTGACGTAACGCTTCTCGTCGGTCCAGACGCGAAAGTCGACGCTGAGTTCGCCGTACTGCGTCATCACGGCCGGATCGAGCAGGATGGTCCGGATCTCCACGTTCCTGGGGTCCGTGGGCTGTCCATCCAGCCGGATGAGACGCAGGATCGCCCCGCCGCGCACGTCGGGTTCTTTGGAGTCTCTGGCTATTTCCCGGAGAAGCTTGGTCTCCGTAAGCCCGTTCAAGGCCGCGAGGCGCACGGCGCCGTCGTCCGACTTCAGGACCAGGTTCAGCAGGAGCGGCTGTAGAGTCAGGAACTCCACGGCTTGCGCGCGGGCGGCGCCCGACGCAGCACGCGCGGCCACTTGGGCGATGGCGTTCTCGTCGCCGATGCGCGCCAGGGCCTCCGCCCGCACATCTTCGTCCGGATCGTCCGACGCGATCTTGACAAGCGAAGGCTGATCCAGGACCTTGCTCACCGCCATTCGCCGGATGGTCCAGTCCGAATTCGTCGAGGCGGCGGCTGCCACAAGAACGGGATCGGTGAGCCGCTTGAGCGCCACGGTTCGGACCCTCGGATCGAGGTCTTGCCGGAGGATCCGGCCGAGTAGCACCTGGTCGTTGAGCCGCGCGACGGCGCTGGCGCGCACCAGGGGATCGGGATCACCCAGCGCCAGGCGCCGGAACACGTCAGGAGCGTTCCCGAGGGCGCCCACGGCGGCCTCGCGGACCGCTCCCGCCTCATCGCCGGCGGCAATGCCCGAGAGGGCAGACGGGTCATCGAGCCGGGCTACTGCCTCCTTGCGCACCAGAGGCGAAGGGTCCGAGGTGGCGGCGTGCCGCAGCACCACCTGATCCGAGATGCGGGAGACGGCCCTGGCACGTATGCGCGGTGCCGTCTCGTCCCGGGCCACGAGGGCCAAGGTCTCCGAAGATGCCAGGACGTTCACCGCGGCCCAGCGGACATCCTCCGACCGGTCCTCCTTCGCGAGCCGGGCGAGGAGGGCCTGGTCCGTGAGGCGGCCGACGGCCGCGAGACGCACCTCGATGGGCTGATCCACCTGGGTGAGCGCGGCGAGGAGCGCCTGGTCCGAAACTTTTCCGATGGCGGCGAGCCGCACGGCGAGGACGGGCTCGTCCAGGGCCAGGTCCTCCAGGAGGGCGCGGTCGCCGCTTCCCTGCACCGCCAAGGTCCGAATGGCGGGATCAGGGTCACCCAGGGCGAGCTGCCGGAGCACCTCTCGGTCCGAGATTCTGGCCATGGCCGCCACGCGCAGCGTGAGATCGGGCGTCTTGCGAGCGATGGCGAGGAGGATCTGCGGGTCGGCGACCTGGGTGAGCGCCGCCTCCTTGAGGTCGCTCTCACCTTCGGCAAGGATGAACTTCGAGAACAGCGCCTGGCTGTCAAGCCCCTTGAGGGCAGCGAATCGGACCATCCTGCTCGGATCCCTCAGGGCGATCGTGCAGAGCAGGTCCCGGTCGGCGAGGTGAGAGACCGCCTCCGCACGCACGTATGGGTCCGGATCATACAGCGCCGCGCCGATCAGAGCGGCTTGGTCCGAAGCCCGCGAGGCGGCCGCGGACCGGATGACCCAGTTCGGGTCCCTGAGGAAGGATTCGATCAATTCTTCGTTTGAGAGACGCAGCACGGCCGCGCGCCGGACCGATTCCGAGGCGGCGCCGCGCGCGACGCGCACGAGTTTCTCCTGGTCCTCCAGGCCGGCGAGGGCCTGGAGCTGCGTGGGTTCGTTTGTGTCCTCCAGGGCGATCTGCTCGAGCACGGCCTGCTCGTGGAGCAGGGAGGTGGCTTTCAGCCGCACGGCCGCGTCGGCATCTCCGCGGGCGATCGCGGCAAGAACCGACTGGTCCAGCGATGCGTCCAGGGCTTTGAGCCTGGCTTGCGCGTCGGGGTTGGAAAAAGGGAAAGGAGCGGCCAGCCCCGCCCGGCAATCGCCTTCGTCGGCGGGAGCCTGCGCTGAGGCTGGAAAGGGCGTTCGGATCAAGAGGGCGGCCAGGAGCAGCAAGACCGGCGAGAAGCGGTGAGCCGCGTGCTTTGAGGTCTCAGCCGGCAAACCTGTTTCTATAAGACGGAGGCGCACGCTGAGCGCGCACACCACACCCATCGCGCTGCCTTCGATGAGGCCCTTTGATCTCACAGCCAACCCCTCTTCCCAAGACCCCGGACACGAGGTCTCCCTGTCCCACGTCCATGTTTACGCTCTTTCGCCTGCATCTGCAAGTGTAAATGAGTGCAATCACCTGGACCGGATGCCCCTCGGGGCGGGGAATTGGAAATTCTAAAACCGGGGCCCGCCTGCCGTGTTGCCGCTCCTAGATAATGTGCAAGGCATCGACGGCGTCGCGGCGCCTTGCATCCGGGCCCGTGGCGCTGGCAACGCGGCCCACGGGAGTTTTTTTGCAGCCTGTTACTGCCCTACGCCGACCACGGTTGCCAAGGCGAGCTAGGTCTGGCCACCATGGTCTGGCAGGTGCTCGCGGAGTGGCCGGATAACACGAACAAACGAGGCCGGAATTGCCCTCGGCTTCGCCGTTCCCCTACCCATGAAAAGCCCGAGGTTACGGGGTCGAGCAACTTCCGGATGTGTTCTTCGTCGACATGGAGCACACGCCGCTGGCGCTCGTCCCGCCCCTCTCCGTACCCGCGCTGGTGAGCCCCCACGACCCTTCCGTCGTGCCGCCGTTGTCCCCCACCACCAACCACCAGAGGAACTTGCTGGTGTAGGCCGTGGGGTCCGGGATGGCCGACCAGGCGTAGGTGCCCGTGGCCCCGACGGAGCATTTGCCCCCGTCCACCGTCCACGCCGCCAAGTTTTCGCCTTTGCCGTAAATGATGTGGTAGTTACTGGAGGGGCAGTTGGTCACGTCCCACGTCACGGTACCGTTCGCGCCATGAGTAGATGTGGTTATCTTCATAGGCGTGACGCTGTAGGGAACGCGGAGGGGCGCCGGGACAGAACAGGCCGCGGTCGTCTGGCTGGCGCATGTGCCGTTCGCGGACGCTCCGCACCCGTTATTCGCCACCACGAAATAGCTGTAGGGCGAATTGCACGTGAGGCCGCTGTCTGGATAGCTCGTCCCGGCCACGGGGCTGGCCGTAATCTTCACCGCGCCCGCGCACGTGACGCCACTGGCCCGCCACACGTCGTAGCTGGTGGCGCCCGAGACCGCCGGCCAGTTCACCGTCAGCGAAGTCTGGGCCACGGAGGCGAAAGTGGGAGCCGCAGGTGCTGAGGGGACGGGGCCGACGGCCAGCGAGACGTTCGTCGTTACGCCCGCGGAGATGGAGGTGGAACTCGTGGAGGACGTGTTCCCTGAGTAAGTGACAAAGACCGAGTGGCTACCTGGTGCAAGATACGCCGTGAAGACGCCGCTGTCAGGTGTGACACCGTACGCGTGCCCGTCTATGGTGACGACGGCGTTCTTGACCACCGCGCCCGAGCAGTCCCTGACCGTTGTTA
>JAKAKG010000029.1 GCA_021813555.1 Acidobacteriota bacterium | reverse complement strand
CTGCCAAAAGGGGTAGTGGTCCGATGCGTCGAGGCTCGGGCAGAGGAAGGCGTTCACCGCCAGCCCCGTGCCGTAGTCCGTGGCGCACTGGGCGTAGAAGGTGCCGAGGGACTGCGAGTTGCTGTCGTAGTTCAGATCCAGATCTTCGCCCACGGGGCTGTTGTCACCCTCCCAGCCGGGCATGTCCATGTTGAGGACGCCCTGGATGTTTTCGCCGGCGGTGTACGCATCACCGGCGTAGTCGGCGCTTCCGTAAAGGCCCTCTTCTTCGCCCGTGGTCGTGAGGAACCGGACCGTGTTTTTGAAGGCGTAGCAGCTCAGCGCCTTCGCGGATTCGAGGACCACCACGCTCCCCGAGGCGTTGTCGTTGGCACCGGGCGCGTACCCCGAGGAGGGCATATCATCCAGGTGGCCCTCCACGAGGTAGATGACAGCGGGGTTCACGGCGCCCGTGATCTCGCCCACCACGTTGGGGCCGTAACCGGTGCGGTAGGTGTGCTTTTGGGCCGCCAGCCCCAGCCCCGTAAAGGCGTTGAAGACGGTGTTCGTCGCATCGGTGCAGCCCGTGGACGTGCTGTACCGAGTGCCCGTCCCCGGGGGGTTGGGAGCCACGATGCTGGTCCAGTAGCTCATGATGTCCGCGTCCGTCACGGAGCTCACCATCTGTTGGACCAGGGGAACGGCCGCCAGGGTGGCCTCCTTGCGGGAGAGTGCGGGTTCTTCGTGGAGCGGCTTCCTCATCGGCTCGGAGGGGACTGGCGCGAGAAACACTTTCGCGCCGTAGAGCGTCGAGAGGTCGGTGCCTGGGACGACGCGCAGGAGCACCCAGTTCGCTTCCGTGTGGAGGACGGTGCCGAGGGCCACGAGCGCGGCCACGTCGGAGTCGGGCCGCAGGCCCACGTGGAGGTAGTCCCACTGCCACGGCGACGTGTCAAGAATGGCGGTCTCGTAGCCGTGCGCCCCGAGCCACGCCGCGTCATCCTTTGCGCCCATGGCCAGGAGGCAGGTGTCCAACTCCATCACCACCGAAATCCCCTTGTCGAGAAGGACCCGGCGGTCCGCGTCGGTCCTCCGCTCGATCCGAAGGAGATAGTCGGAACGGGCGCCGAAGGCCGGCACGCTGCGAAGGGCCTCCTGCGCCAAGGTCTGCAGGCACGCCGCCGCGACGAGCACCGCGATGAACCACACGTGTTTTCTCATGGACTGATCCCCCCCTGCTACGTATCCTGGCTAACGAATCATCCCAATGATCTTGAATGTGCGAATGCCGGGAGACATGGGCTCGCGGCCCCTCTGGCCGTCATCCTCCCTGGGCTCCCTTCACCCTGTCCAAGGAGCAAAGGCACGGCCGGAGGCGGCAGCCGCCCTCGGCCCACTGCGCGGGTCAGACACGACCGCCCCCTCGGCACTTCCACCTACGCAAGAAGGCCGCCACCTTGGGAGAATGAAATAACCATATACGTTAGAGCCAGTTACACGTTAGCCTTGGGGCACCCGTCTGTGCACTGCAAGCGCCGGTACGGCCGGGAATGATTCGGGCGGAGCCTAAGGCCATGACTGCAAAGGGATACGAAGCCGTGAACCTGGTACCCTCCCATGTGTGCACCCAGTAGCCGGTTCGGGGGGCGCAGGACGTGCGACCGTGCGCTGGGGTCCCTCGATCATCCGAGGCACGTCGGCGTGAACGCGCTTCGGGAGGGGCCTCGGCCCCTCCCGGTCGGTCCTCCCCAACGTCGCGGCCCCCGGCGCGGCGCGCCGGGCACGTCAGGACTTCAAGCTCGCGATGTCGATGACGAAGCGGTAGCGCACGTCGGCTTTAACCATGCGCTCGTAGGCCTCGTTGATCTTCTGGATGGGGATGATCTCCACCTCCGACACGATGCCGTGGGCGCCGCAGTAGTCGAGCATCTCCTGGGTCTGGGCGATTCCCCCGATGAGCGAGCCCGCCAGCCGCTTGTTCCCGCCGATGAGGGAGAAGGCGTGCACTGGCGTGGCCTCGGGCGGAACCCCCACCACCACCATGGTGCCCATGGGCTTCAGCATCCCCAGGTACTTGTTGTAGTCGTGGGGCGCGGAAATGGTGTTGATGATGAGGTCGAAGGTGCCGGCGAGGCGCTGGAAGGTGGCCTCGTCGCTCGTGAGGGCGAAGTTGGAGGCGCCCAGGCGCCGCGCGTCGGCCTCCTTGGCCCGCGAGGTGCTGAGCATGGTCACCTCGGCGCCCATGGAGGACGCCAGCTTCACGGCCATGTGGCCCAGGCCGCCCAGGCCTACGACGCCTACGCGGTCGCCCTTCTTACAGTTCCACTGGCGCAGGGGCGAGTAGGTGGTGATGCCCGCGCACAGCAGGGGCGCGGCGCCAGCGGGGTCCAGATTCTCGGGAACCTTCAGCGTGAAGCGCTCGTCCACCACGACCTGCGTGGAGTAGCCGCCGAAGGTGGGCGTCTTGCGGTCCATCTCGGTGCCGTTGTACGTGAAGGCGGCGCCCTTTTGGCAGAATTGCTCCAGGTCGTCCTTGCACGGAGCGCATTCCCGGCAGGAGTCCACCATGCAGCCCACGCCCGCCATGTCGCCGGGCTTGAATTTCTTCACGTGGGCACCCACCTGCTTCACACGGCCGATGATCTCGTGGCCGGGAACCATGGGAAAGAGGGAGCCTCCCCACTCGTCCCGCACTTGGTGGACGTCGGAGTGGCACACGCCGCAGAAAAGGATGTCGATGAGCACGTCGTGCTCGCCGGGCTCTCGGCGGTCAACGGAATAGGGAGCCAAGGGAGCTTTCGCGGCCGCCGCCGCATACGCTGGAATCTTTGACATCAACGCCTCCTGTAAAGTTCATCCCGGTGCGGCACACTGGCCGCCCCCTTACGCCGCCGCCCGGTTCCGAGCCGGCCGCCCCCAGACCAGGAATCCGCCGCGGCGGCGGAAAGCCGAATTCGCGCCGCTCTACGCTCGGCGGCAGGCCAAGGTATAGAACAAGAATAATTGAACACAAGGTTCCTGGGGATTATTGCGCCTTCGGGCTCAAAGAGGGCTGGTCGGGGCGAGAGGATTTGAACCTCCGACTCCTTGCTCCCAAAGCAAGTGCGCTACCAGACTGCGCCACGCCCCGACGGGCATCAGGATACCGGATGGGCCATCCTCGCGCAAGGCCCGGCATGGAATGATTTAGAAAGGATTCGAGGCGCTACCGCTTGGTGGAGGCACGGAAGGAAACGATGGGAAGGGTTGCACCAAGGAGGGTCTGCCACTCCTCACTCTTCACTCCTCACTCCTCACTAGCAAAACCACCGCGTGGCAGGCGATGGCGTCGCCCGCACCGATGTCTCCGAGACCTTCGGTGGTCTTGGCCTTCACGCTGATCCTGGAGAGGTCCGCGTGGAGGAGGGCCGCGATGCTGCGGCGCAGGGCCTCCCGGTGCGGGCCGATCTTGGGCTCCTGGGCGATGATGGTGAGGTCGGCGTTGCCCAGGGAGAACCCCTCGGCCCGGACCTTCGCCATGACTTCCTGAAGGAGGGCGCCGCTGTCCGCTCCCTTCCAGCGGGGATCGGTGTCGGGGAAAAAGGCCCCGATGTCGCCCAGGGCAGCGGCACCGAGGAGGGCGTCGGCGAGGGCGTGGAGAACCACGTCTCCGTCCGAATGTCCCTGGGGCCCCTTGGGGTGGTCCAGCGTGAGGCCGCCGAGGCGGCAGGCCCGGCCGTGGGCGAGGCGGTGAAGATCCCATCCGTGCCCTATGCGCATCCGCTGCCCTCCAGGATGGCTTCCACGAGGGCCAGGTCTTCGGGGTAGGTCACCTTGATATTCCAGCGCGACCCCTCAACCCATACCACGTCGCCGCCCATACGCTTGATGAAGGAGGCGTCGTCGGTCCCCTCGAACCCTTCCTCGATGCCCCGCTCCAGGGCCAGGCGGATGGCCGCGTAGGGAAAAGCCTGCGGGGTGAAGGCTCGCACCATCCTGGTGCGGTCCACGGGGTCCGTCACGCCGCCGCCCTCCACGGCCCAGAGTGTGTCCACGGGAGGCGAGGCAAGGAACGCGCCGTCCTTCCCGCCGAGGGCATCCAGGAGAGCCAGCACTTCGTCTTTCGTCACCAGGGGCCGGGCCGCGTCGTGGATCAGGACGATGTCGGGCCGGTCCTCTTCCAGCGCGCGCAGGGCCGCCAGGGCCGACCGTGCCCGCGTGGAACCGCCCGCCACCCAGCCCTTATAACTGCCCCGCGGATAGCGCGCTAGAAGCCGATCGAGGGCAAGCCCGTGCATTTCGGGGATGGCTACGCGTACGGCGCACACCTCGGACATGGACCCGAAGAGGCGCAGGCTGTAGTGGATGAGGGGGTGGCCCAGGACCGGCAGGAACGGCTTCAGGACCTCCCCGCCGAGTCGCGTGCCCATGCCGCCCGCTAGGACGGCGGCGGCCACGCGGGGCGCAGCGGCCACCTCACACCTCCATGATGTCTTTTTCCTTGTGGGTCACGGAGTCGGAGAGGGTTTGGATGTACCGGTCGTGGAGCTCCTGGACCTTCTCGAACCCCTCCTCCCGGTCATCCTCAGAGATTTCCTTGGCCTTCTCGCGCTTTTCCAGAGCCGTGCGAGCCTCGTGGCGAATGTGGCGTATGGCCACCTTCCCCTTTTCGCCGATCTCCCGCGCCCTCTTGCACAAGTCCTTCCGCCGCTCCTCCGTGAGGGCGGGTATGGGCAGGCGGATGAGGCGGCCGTCGTTGGAGGGGTTGATGCCGAGGTTGGCTTCCAGAATGCCGCGCTCGATGGCGGCGATCTGCTTGGGATCCCAAGGCTGGACCGTGATCATGCGCGGTTCGGGCACGGCCAGGGTGGCCACCTGGTTGAGGGGCACCTTGGATCCGTAGCTGTCCACGCGCACGGGCTCAAGAACGGCCAGGTTGGCCTTGCCCGCCCTGAGGGTGGACAACTCGTGCCGGGTGATTTCCAGGGTGTGTTTCATCTTCTCTTCGGCGTCTTTGACGATGGCTTTCGGCATGGATGCCTCCGCGTGGAAGAAGGTGGTGGACCTGTTAGGTAAGCAGGCGATCAGGTGATCAACGTACGGGCCGATCTCTTGATCACGTTGTGTCACTCTTCCCCATTCAGCTCACGATGGACCCGATGGCCTCGCCCTCCACTATACGGCGGATGTTGCCGGGCTGGAAGAGGTTGAAGACGCGGATGGGGATGGCGTTCTCCATGCACAGGCTGATGGCCGTGGCATCCATGATGCGCAGCCCCTTCTCCAGCGCCTGCATGTAGTTCAGGGAGGCGTACTTCTCGGCGCCCGGGTCCTTCTTGGGATCGGCGCTGTACACGCCGTCCACTTTGGTGGCCTTGAGCAGCAGCTCGGCTTTGATCTCGATGGCCCTGAGGGATGCCGCTGAATCCGTGGTGAAGTAGGGATTGCCCGTGCCCGCGGCGAAGATGACCACGCGGCCCTTCTCCAGGTGCCGAATGGCTCTGCGCCTGATGAAAGGCTCCGCCAGGGCCTGCATCCCGATGGCCGTCTGGAGGCGCGTGGGGACACCCTTCTTTTCCAGGGCGTCCTGCAGCGCCAGCCCGTTGATGACCGTGGCGAGCATGCCCATGTGGTCCGCCGTGACCCGGTCCAGCCCCTTCTCGTCCGCCTGAATGCCCCGGAAGATGTTGCCGCCGCCCACGACCACCGCCACGCTCACTCCCATGGCGTGAATTTCGCGGATCTCGTCGGCCACCGTGGCCACGGCCTCGGGATGGATACCGTACCCGGCATCTCCCATGAGGGCCTCGCCGGAAAGTTTGAGGAGGATGCGCTTGTACTTGGGCTCGGCCATGAGGGGCTCCTTCGGTGGGGAACCTGGTCGTTGAATCGCTTTAGCGCTATTTCTCTTTTGTCTCGCGTCTCGCCTATTCGCTAAAAAAGCGGCCCGTAGGCCGCTTTTTTTCACTGCGCGTCGCAGGCCGAGGATTTGAGCCCCTCGCCCAGAACGTACCTCGTGAACCTCACGACCTTGAGTCCCTTGGCCGCGGCGTCCATGTGCTTCTGGACGCTGATCGCCGTGTCCTTGACGAAGGGCTGCTCCAGGAGACACGCCTCCTCGTAGAACTTGTTCATCTTTCCTTCGACGATCTTGTCGATGATGGCCGCGGGCTTGCCCTGGGCCAGCACCTGCGCCTTGTAGATCTCCTTCTCGCTCTCCAGGACGTCGGGCGTCACTTCGCCGCGGCTCACGAAGCGCGGCGCCGCGGCGGCCACCTGCATACAGAGGTCCTTGGCCACGAGCTTCATCTCTTCGGTGGCGGAGGCGACCTGGCACTCCATGAGGACGCCGATCTTGCCGCCCGCGTGGATGTAGGAGGCCATGAGGCCCCCTTGGAAGCGGGTGAACCGCCGGAGCTGGATGTTCTCCCCGAGCTTGGCCACTTTGGCCACGATCAGGTCCTTGACCTTGTGGCCCGCGTCCTTGGTGAGGGGCTGATCGAGAAGAGCCTCCACGCTCGCGGGGGCGGCGTGCACCACCTGCGCGCAGAGATCCTCGGCCATGCCCTTGAAATCGTCCGTCTTGGCCACGAAATCGGTCTCGCAGTTCATTTCCAGAAGGGCGCCGGTGGTGCCGTCCTGGGAGATGCTCGCCACCACGAGGCCGTCGGAGGCGGCTCGCGCGGACTTCTTCTGGGCGGTCGCCATGCCCTTCTTGCGAAGGACCTTGACGGCCTCTTCCAGATCGCCGCCCGTCTCTTCAAGGGCGCGCTTGCAGTCCATCATGCCGACGCCGGTCTTCTCTCTGAGTTCTTGAACGACCTTGGGGCTGATCGCCATGGTGCTACTCCTCTTTCTTGGTCTCCACCGCGGGCTTGGCGGCGGGCTTGCGGGCGGGAGGCCTGCGGGCTCCGGGCTTGGGCTTATCGCCGGGGGCGCCTTCCCTTCGGCGCGGGGGCCGGGCAGCCTTCTTTTCACCCGAGGGGTCATCGGTAATGGCGCCCGTGTCGCGGCCGATCTTGTCCGACATGGCCTCTTCGTTGGCGGCGGACTGGGCGTGCTCGAGGTAGGCCGTGCGGCCCTCCTCCAGCGCCTCGGCGATCTTCCCGGCGAAGAGCTGGATGGCTCTCACCGCGTCGTCGTTGCCGGGGATGGGGTAGTCCGCCTCATCGGGATCGCAGTTGGTGTCCACCATGGCCACCACGGGGATGCCGAGCTTCTTCGCTTCGAGGATGCAGTTCTTCTCGCGCTTGAGGTCCACCACGAAGAGGGCCGCGGGAAGGCGGGTCATCTCCGTGATGCCCGAGAGCATGGTGTTGAGCTTCTCGTACTCCTTGGACAGGAGGAGGCGCTCCTTCTTGGTGAGATTCTCGAATTTAGGATCCGTGTCCAGGCGGCTGAGTTCCTTGAGGCGCTGGACGCGGGTCATGATCGTCTTGAAGTTGGTGAGGGTGCCGCCCAGCCAGCGCTCCGTGACGCTGGGCATGCCCACCTTGGTGGAGGCCTCCCGGATGGCGTCCTGAGCCTGGCGCTTGGTGCCCACGAAGAGAATCTTGCCGCCCTTGGCGGCGGTCTCGGTGACGAAATCCGAGGCTTTCTTGAACTCGCGCAGGGTGTGCTGAAGGTCGATGATGTGGATCCCGTTGCGCTGGCCGAAAATGTAGCGCTTCATTTTGGGATTCCACTTGCGGGTAAGGTGCCCGAAGTGGACTCCGGCCTCTAACAGCTCTTTCATCGTAACGGTTGCCAAAGGAGCCTCCTCAGATCCGGCCGCGGACGGGGCGGAGAGCCAGCCGGCCAGGAGCCCCTCGGGGTCCTTGCCCGCCCCTTCCTGTCCGCGGGAAATAGGGTGAATGGTCCGCCTGGTCCCGCACCTCGCAGCGGAGAAGGACGCGCCTCCCCCGCCCGAGGGTCATGAGTCCGATTAACGCTTGCTGAACTGGAACCGCTTGCGCGCGCCGGGACGCCCGTACTTCTTGCGCTCGACCTCGCGTGCGTCGCGCGTCAGCATGCCGGCGGCCTTCAGCTTCCCGCGCAGTTCCTGGTTGTACTCCAGGAGGGCCCGGGAGATGCCGTGGCGCACCGCGCCCGCCTGGCCAGACACGCCGCCGCCGTTCACGTTCACCATGATGTCGAACTTGTCCGTGGTGTTGGTCAGGGTGAGGGGGCTCTGGATCAGCATCCGGTGGACGGGGTTCGGGAAGAAGTTCTCGAACTCCCGCTGGTTCACCTTGATGACGCCCTTGCCCGGGCGGAGGAACACGCGGGCCACCGAGGTTTTACGCTTGCCGGTTCCCTGGTACTGAATCACGCTCATGCCGACGACTCCTGATTAGCTCAAGGCTACGGGGAAGGGGGCGGGCTGCTGGGCTTCGTGCGGATGCTTGTCCCCCGCGTAGACCTTCATTTTTCGGATCAGACGGTCCCCGATGCGGTTCTTGGGGAGCATGCCGCGCACGGCGTGCTCTATCATCTTCGTGGGACGTTTGGCCATGACGTCGCGGGCCATGGTCTCTTTGAGGCCGCCCGGATACTGCGAGTGGTGGTAATAGATCTTGTCCGTCCATTTGTTGCCGGTGAGGCTCACCTTGCCCGCGTTGATCACGACCACGAAATCGCCGGTCTGGACGAAGGGCGTGTAGACGGGCTTGTGCTTGCCCATGAGCACGCGGGCCACTTCCGTAGCAAGACGGCCCAGGGTCTTCCCCTCGGCATCCACCACGTACCAGTTGCGGGGGACCTCCCCCTTCTTCGGAAAATAGGTGCTCATCGAGATCTCCTCAATTCCTCAACACGGCCCGGGGAGGCACACGGACACCCCGTGCACAAAGGGCAGTTAGTTTACGTGAGAATCCCAATTCTGTCAAGGGGTTGTCCGCCTCGGGCCCCGGTTTCGCCGCTGGTCAGCGCCTGAGGAGGAAGTAGAGCTCGCCCGGCTCCTTCATGCGCCCCGCGGCCGCTTCGGCCGAGGGGCCCCCGCCCCAGAAGAGGTCCACCCGCCCGGGCCCCACGATGGCCCCGCCCGTGTCCTGGTTGACGACGAACCGGGTGAAGGGAACCCATCCCGTGACCTCGCCCTTGCCGTTGACCACGGGCTTCCGGCTCCGCAGAAGGGCCGGGGCGCCCTTGGGAAAGACCCGGGCGTCCGTGGCGATGGACCGGCCCGCCGTGAGCGCCACCCCGATGTTGCCGAAGGGGCCGTCCTTCTCCAGGCGGAAAAAGGTGTAGCTCGGGTTTGCGTCGAGGAGGGGGAGCTGGCCGGGGTGATCCTTGAAATACTGCCGGATGGACTGCATGGACACCTGATCGGGCGCGAGGATTCCCTTGTCGATGAGGGCTTTGCCCAGGCTGCGGTAGGGCTGCCCGTTCTGGGCGTCGTACTGGAGGCGGACCTGGGAGCCGTCCTCCAAGGCCACCTTGCCCGAGCCCTGCACCTGGAGGAAGAAGAGGTCCACCGGGTCTTCCAGCCACAGGAGTTCCAGGCCTTTGCCCGCCAAGGCTCCCTCGGCGATCTCGCCGCGCGTGTAGTAGGGCACCACCTGGTTTCCCTTCACCCGCGCCCCCAGCTTGGCCTGGCTCTTGGCCGCGGGAAAGAGGCCGAGGTCCACGGTCAGCAGGTCCTCGGGGCGGTGGTACACGGGCACCTTGAAGCGCGCGTCGGGAGTCCGGCGCCCCTGGAGCCACGGCTCGTAGTAGCCCGTCACGAGGACCGCCCCGGCCCCGTCGCTTCCCGTGCTCTTGAAGAGGTCGAAGCCGCGCTGGATTTGTTCAAGTTTTCGCCGGGGGCCCAGGCGATCATCTCCCAAGATCGCAAGGAGGGAGGAGGCCGTCTCCGCCAGATCCTTGGCCGTGGCCTTGCGCTGGCCGAAGCTGAAGGGCGTCCCCGGGGGGATCTTCTGGAAATAGGCCAGACTCGCTTGGCACGCCTCTGCAAGCCCATCGAAGGCCATATCGTCCTCGAAGGCGCCCAGCGACCTCCACGGCACCGGCTCGAGCGCCGGGGGTGCCTTCTCTGATGTAACGGGCCTGTGGGCGCACGACGCCGCCAAGAGGCAGGCCATGGCCCCGAGGATCCCAAGGGAGGCCCCAAGGCGCCGTCTCATCACAGTCTCAACCTCATCTCATCCCGCCTCAGCCTACCGTTTCTTGAACGCCTGGACGGCGTACTGGCTGGCGTTGAAGAACTCGACGGACTTGAAGCACAGCCCCGCTTCGAGGACCAGCTCCTCCACCCGGTGGTGGTGCAGACGGTCGCCGAACGGCGGCCCCTCCTTCTGACGCCGCTTTGCCCACTCAAGGATGACGACGGGCGCGTAGGGCTTGGCCACGCGGCCCATGTCTCGAAGAAAGGCAAGGGGATCGCGGGTCTCGTGGAGGACGAAGCAGGCGAAGACCATGTCGCCGGTGCCCGGGGGCAGGGGCAGACTGGATTCTTTGCACTGCATGGTTTCAAGCCACGGGGGCGGGGCCTTCGACGTCAAGCTCGACAGCATGGCCGGCTCTACATCGAGGGCGTAGACGCGGCCCGTGGACCCCACCACCTGGGCCGCCGGGAGGCTGAAAAACCCCGTGCCCGCGCCCACATCCACGAAGGTCATGCCCCGTCTCAGGCCCAGGTTTCGCAGTGTCCGTTCGGGCGGCATGGATTCGTAGCGCTCGGGGCTCTCCAACCGGTCCACGTGCCCGGGGTCGAACTTATGCGGCATGGGCGCGCCTCCTTGAGATATGGAGTATAAGTGATGGACCCTTCCGGGTCTACGCGCTCTGTCTGGGCCACGAACTGTTGCGAAGCTGAAACGTTCTCCGAGCCCTGAAACAAAGCGCCGAGTTTCGCCCTGGAACGCGGCCGTCCTGACACACCCGTCACCCTCCCAATCCTGACGGCCTCCCCCCGTCAAGGACAGCGCGGTTAATCTTCATATGGATCTGGCACTTGTACGAGTCATGGCTCCCGTGTTTGAGGAGCTTGGCACGCCGGGGAAACGGATTGGCATTTGACTTGCTTGCTTGGAGCTCTGTCGTTCGGACCGGCCCTTGGCAAGGTGACCCGGGCGGCCTTGGAGGATTCCATGATCCAGATGACCGATCAAGCCATTGCCGCCGTGAAGAACTTCATCGCCTCGGAAGGGCGGCCCGGTTCGGGCCTGCGCATCGCGGTGGTGGGCGGCGGGTGCAGCGGCTTTCAGTACGACCTCACCCTGGTGGACAAGGCGGCGGATAACGACGAGACCTACACCTTCGGCGACCTCCCCATCTACGTCGACCAAAACTCGCTCCTCTACCTTAAGGGTACGGTGGTGGACTACGTCAACGACCTGAGGGGTTCCGGGTTCGTATTCCAGAATCCCAACGCCACGTCCTCGTGCGGATGTGGACACTCCTTCGAGGCGGCCTGTGAACACTGACGGCTTCGTCTCGATGGAGGCTGTGATCTTGCTTCCCAAGAGGATCCCCCTCCTCTAGACCTCCCCGGCCCCGAGGCCGGGGAGGTCCCCCTCCCTCCTTACGGGACGGGAACAGGGGTGCTTGGTTCGCTCTCCATGAGGATCCCCCTCCTCTCGAACTCCCCGGGAAACCGGGGAGTTCACCCCTTTTAGGGACGCAGGTAAGGAACCGCACCGAGGTTCTGGAGCCATGTGATGTTGATTCTCAAGGGTACCGTGCCAAGGCAACACGGCCGCCGGGCCCATCGAAGACCATGGCGAAATCGTTGAGGATGTCACGGCCCAGGATGCCGTATACGGGGACGGGAAAGCTCTGGGGGACTTCCGTGACGAAGGCCACCGGGCGATCGTATTGAACGCCCGCCACACCGATCCGCACCTGTTCCGCCACCCCCGCCGAAAAGGCGCCCGACAGCCCCCAGCCCTTCAGGTTGCCGTACTTCCCCGAGTTGACCCGGATGCCCAGTGAGCCGACGTGCTGGGCCGCCAGCAAGCTCCAGGGTGCCCCCGTGTCCAGGAGGAAGGGGAAGGGCCCCCGCCCCTGGAGCATGACGGGTATCAGGGGCATGCCCCGGAACCATAGGACGGGGAGGACCGTGCACGGTCTGCCCAGGATGGCTTCGGGCGCCGTGCCGGACGGGTAGAGTCCGAAATGGCCCCCGCGCCGGTCATACTCCACCGCGCCGTCCAGAAACGGGCTCAGCCCCACGTACCCCGCCTTGTTGGTCCAGAATTCGGTGTCCCGCTGGTTCACCACCGCCGGCACGTTCACGAGGGTCCGCCCCGCCACGTCCAGGCGGTCCAGGAGAACCACGGCGGTCACCTGGGGCCCCTTGTATCCCCAGCCCAGATACTGCGTCTTGGCCAACACGGGGAGATGGAGCTTGCGCGCCGTGTCCTCGTTCACCATGACGTTATCGCTGCCCGTATCCAGCGCCAGCCAGTGGCCCTTCTTTCCGTCGAGGCGCACGGGAACAGAGGGCTCGCGCCCGATTTCCTTGAGCTTGGACGCGCCGGGGTACGCGGGAGTAACGGTGGGGGCCGGACTCCGGGCCGCCAGGGCCTCCCAGACCTTCACCTCGCCCTTGAGGGCTGCGTCCTCAGGCCGCCTTGCCGCCAGCTCCCTCAGAAGCGCCAGTCTGGACCGGGGATCGTCCTCCAGCCTCGCCGCCGACGCCAGCATTCGGTCGCTCACGGGGACGCCGTCTGCCCGAGCCTTGGTGAAGACAGCCAGGGCGCCCCGATCGTCCCCCGAGGCCGCGAGGGCGTCCACCCGCTTGGCGAGAACCGCCGATGCCTGTGGGGATGAGGGAGGGACGGTCCCATAGACGGCCGCCGCCTCGCGCGGCCTGAAATTCAGAAGGAGGGCGTCGCCCAGCAGGATGCGGGCGTCTTCGTCGGCGGGAAGGCGGTCCGCCAAATCCCGCGCCGCGGCCAGCGCCTCGGACCAACGGCCCAGTTGGAGGAGACACATCGCCTTGGCGGCGCCCAGGTCCTCCTCCTGCGGCCTCGCCTTGATCTCCTCGTCGAGGACCGGAAGGGCCTCCTCGAAGCGGCCCTGAGCCGCCAGCTCGAGGCCCGGCAGGGTCGGGGGAGCGGGCGCGTCGTGCGAGACGGGGCCGCGAGCCCCCAAGGCCAACGCGAGGGCCAGAATCATCGCTCCGTCTCGAATTTGGCGTCGTCCCACGGCCCATCTCCTGCGCCCCACTCTAAGGCATCACGCTCCCCATTAGCCACCCGGGGTTTCCAGGAACGCCCGCCGGTGGTACCTTATGCGAGGCGCGCGAAGGCGCGCTCTCGTTCAATGACGTGCTCCTCCAGGCACGTCTCCTGGTCCGCGGCCGCTCCCGATGGCCGGCCGCCCTTCTCGCGGGACACCTCCGGAGGCTCACCATGTCCGTCCGAGTCCGCTTCGCTCCCTCGCCCACGGGTTACCTGCACGTGGGAGGCGCACGCACGGCGCTCATCAACTGGCTCTACGCCCGCAAGCACGGCGGCGTCTTCATCCTGCGCGTGGAGGACACGGACGAGGCCCGCTCCACGCCGGAGATGACCCAGGCCATCCTGGACGGATTGAGCTGGCTCGGCATCACCTGGGACGAGGGGCCCTTCTTCCAGTCGGAGCGCCAGCGCATCTACCGCGACAACGCCGCGAAGCTGCTCGCCTCGGGCCACGCCTACCGCTGTTTCTGCTCCAAGGAAGCCCTGGAGGGGAGGCGCAACGCCAGCGGAAAGCCCGGCGAGTGGAAGTACGACAAGGCCTGCCGCGCCCTCTCCGCGGAAGACTCGGCCCGCCGTGCGGGAGCCGGCGAGCCCTTCGTCGTGCGCTGCGCCGTCCCCCTAGGCAAGCTGGGGTGGAACGACGTGGTGAAGGGGCCCATCGAATTTGACGCCAGCGAGGTGGAGGATTTCGTCCTCCTGCGGTCCGACGGCACGCCCACCTACCACCTCTCGGTGGTGAGCGATGACGTGGACATGGCCGTGACCCACGTGATCCGCGGCGAGGACCACGTCAGCAACACGCCCAAGCAGGTGGCCCTCTACAGGGGCCTGGGGCTCGAACCGCCCGTGTTCGGCCATCTGCCCCTCATCCTCGGCATGGACAAGAGGAAGCTCTCCAAGCGCCACGGCACGGTCTCCGTCATGACGTACAAGGACGAAGGGATTCTTCCCCTGGCCCTCTTCAACTTCCTGGCCCAGCTCGGCGCCAACCTCGGCGAGGAGCCCGTCCTCACCATGACCCAGATCATGAGCCGCTTCGACTTCTCGGCCTTGAAGCCTTCGGCCTCCGTCTTCGACCGCGAACGCCTCACCTTCATCAACGCCAAGGTCATCGGCGAGACGCCGCCCTGCGAGCTGTCCATCCTCGTGCGGCCGTTTCTGGACGAGGTGCTCGGCGCGCCGGCCCCCGCGATCCCCGAAGCCGCCGTGCGGGTCATGGGCACCCGCGCCAAGGACATGCGCGAGCTCGCCCTTATGCTTGTCCCCTTCCTCAGCGAGGACTTCGTCTACGACGAGAAGGGCGTGGACAAGGCCCGGAAGGACCCCGCCGCCCTGGCCGCCCTTCAGGCCCTGCTGCCCAAGCTCGAAGCCATGGAGGACGGGGAATGGACACCGGCCAAACTCGAAGACATCCTCCGGGCTCACGCGGCGGAAACCGGGGTCAAGGCCGGGGCCCTCATCCATCCGTGCCGGCTGTTCCTGACGGGGAGAACGGAGAGCCCCGGAATCTTCGACGTGCTGTGCGCCATGGGCAAGGGCGGCACCCTCGCCCGCCTTCGCCGGGGCCTCGCGTCCGTGGCCGGACCGGCGGCGTGAGGCTCTGCTGAATGCACCTCGCGACCTCGGCGGCCAAGGATTCGCGCATCGTGCTGACCCTCGACGCGGGGGGGACGAAGTTCGCGTTCTCGGCCGTCCGGGGGGGTGAAATCCTCGGCTCCCCGGTCACCTTCCCCAGCCACGGCGACGACCTCGACGCTTGTCTGGATACCCTCCTGGAGGGATTTGAGCGCGTTCATCAAGGCGTGGGCAGAACCGCCTCCGCCATCAGCTTCGCCTTCCCGGGACCCGCGGACTATCCGGCGGGGATCATCGGGGACCTCGTGAACCTCCCCGCCTTTCGGGGAGGCGTGGCTCTGGGGCCCCTGCTCGAAGAGCAGTTCGGCCTCCCCGTGTTCATCAACAACGACGGCGACCTCTTCGCCTACGGCGAGGCCCTGGGCGGATTGCTGCCCTGGGCCAACGGCGAGCTTCGCGCCTGTGGGAGTCCCAAGCGGTTCCGCAACCTCTTCGGCGCGACCTTCGGCACGGGCTTCGGCGCCGGGCTCGTCCACGACGGGCGCCTCTACCTGGGCGACAACGCCGCGGCGTCTGAAATCTGGCCCCTCCCCAACGTGCTCGACCGGGACCTCAGCGCCGAGGAGGGGGTGAGCGTACGAGGCGTTCGCCGGGCCTACGCGCGAGCGGCGGGAGCGGCCCTGGAAGAGGCTCCCGATCCCGAGGCCATGGGCCGTATCGCCGAGGGGACCATGCCGGGCAACCGCGAGGCCGCGCGGGAGGCCTTCCGCCGTCTGGGCCGCGTGGCGGGCCACGCCCTGGCCTGCGCCGTCACGCTCACGGACGGCCTCGTGGTGATCGGCGGCGGCCTCTCGGGCTCCGCCTCCCTGTTCATGCCCGCCCTCGTGGCCGAGATGAACAGGGCGCCGGGCGTCCCCGAGGGCGAGGAAGCGCCAAGCCGTGAAGTGAGGGCCTTCAACCTGGAAGATGCTCGGGAGCGCGCCGCCTTTTTCTCCGGTCCAACTCGCACCATCCCGGTTCCCCGTTCGAATCGGCGCGTCACGTACGATCCTATCAAGCGGACCGGCGTGGGGGTGTCCCGACTGGGCACTCAAGGAGCCGTGGCCCTGGGGGCCTACGCCTACGCCCTGCATGCTCTGGATGGCCATAAGGAGAGACCATGACGTCGGATGCTTTGAGCCCCGCGGCGGAACGCCCGCCTGTCCCCACGGCCTACCGGTGGCTGGTGCTCGTCATCATCAGCCTGGCCATGTTCGGCAACTACTACGCCTACGACTGCATCGCGCCGCTGGCGGACGTGCTCAAGGCGCAACTGGGCTACTCCGACAAGATCATCGGCCTGCTCAACGGCATCTACAGCTTCCCCAACATCGTCATGGTCCTCATCGGCGGCGTCATCATCGACCGCATCGGCACACGCCGGGGAACGCTCCTCTTCGGCACCCTCTGCTTCCTGGGGGCCGTCCTCACGGCCGCCTCGGGGAACTGGATGGTCATGGTCTCGGGCCGCCTCCTCTTCGGCCTCGGCGCCGAATCGCTCATCGTGGCCGTCACCACGGCCATGGCCAAATGGTTCCGGGGCAAGGAGCTCTCCTTCGCCTTCGGGATCAACCTCATGATCGCGAGGCTCGGCTCCTTCGTGGCGCAGCTTTCCCCCGGCTGGGCCAAGCCCGCCTACGACCACTGGCAGTGGCCCCTCATCATCGCCGTGGCCTTCTCCACCTTCTGCATCACGGGGCCCATCTTCTACATCCTCCTGGAGCGCCGCGCCGAGAACCGCTACGCCTTGGCCAAGGAGGGCGAGACGGACAAGGTGGTCTGGGGCGACCTCTTCAAGATGAGCCCCTCCTACTGGTACATGGTCGCCCTCTGCGTGACGTTCTACTCGGCCATCTTCCCCTTCCAGACCTTCGCCGTGAAGTTCTTCATGGAGACCCACGGGGCCACGAGGGAGTCGGGCGGCCAGCTCCTGGCCATGCTCACCCTCTTCGCCATGATCGCCACCCCCACCTTCGGGCTCATGGTGGACAAGATCGGCAAGCGGGCCCTCTTCATGATGTTCGGTTCCCTGCTGCTCATTCCCGTCTACCTGATGATGGGCTACACGTCCCTTTCGCTCGTCATCCCCATGGCCATGATGGGCATCGCCTACTCCCTGATCCCCGCCATCATGTGGCCTTCCGTGGCCTACATCGTGGACCAGAAAAAGCTGGGTACGGCCTACGGCCTCATGACGGCCATCCAGAACGTGGGCCTCTTCGGCTTCAACGTCCTGGTGGGCTGGGCCAACGACCATTGGAACGCCAGCGCCGCGAACCCCGGCGGTTACCACGCGGGCATGTGGATCTTCTCCTGCCTGGGCTTCTTCGGGCTCCTCTTCTCGTTCCTCCTCCGGCGCAGCGAGACGGGCCCCCACGGCCACGGCCTGGAGACCATCGTGGCGCGGGACAAAGCCCCCGCCGACCTGGCGGCGGAAGCTGCCTCGGAAGCCGAAAAATAGCGGAAGGTATCGGTCCAAGGAGCAAAAAGGGGCGGGTCCACACGAACCCGCCCCTTCATAGTTTCGGCTCGCCCGCGCTCTGACTGATGCTAACTTGCCGTCCGTCGTTCACTTCCCGTAGGCGAGGATACCCATCCTCGCCCCGGCCGGGATGTGTATCCCGGCCTACAGGAAATAGAGATCACGCTCGCATTGAAGGCAAGCTAGCATGACAGTTATTTGATCCAGGGAACCGTGAAGGCCACCGAGACAGTGACGGCGCTCTTGGGGTCGGTGAAGGTCAGCGTGTAGGTGCCCGGGGCACGGCCCGCCGGATTGGCGAAATACAGGAACGCCGTGGTGAAGGTCCGGGCCTGAATCTCGCCTTTTTCGTGAAGGGTGTTG
>JAKAKG010000172.1 GCA_021813555.1 Acidobacteriota bacterium | reverse complement strand
GAAATCACGTTCCGCCGGTCCTTCTCCCACTTCCACCCGAAGACCCCGTTCACGAAGGCCCCCAGCAGCGGCAGCACGGGGATCAGCCAGAGCAGCGATACGGGGATCATGGGCGCACCTCAAGACGAGATGAGGGGATGAGGAGATGGGGAGATGAGGAAAGGGCCTCCCGCATCCAGCCGTTCGTCCGCATCACCGTCCTCCTCATCTCCGAATCTCCTAATCTCCTCATCACGGCCCTTACCATTTCATCAAATTCGCGGCGTCGATGGCCGTGGTCTTGTTGCGCCGGATGAAGGCCACCGTGATGGCGACCCCGATGGCCGCTTCGGCGGCGCTCACGGCCATGATAAAGAAGACGAAGACGGCGCCGTCGAGCTGGCCGAAGTACCGCCCCAGGGCCAGAAAGACCAAGTTCACCGAGTTGAGCATGAGCTCGATGGCGAGGAACACGATGATGGCGCTCTTGCGCGTGAGGGCTCCGATGAGGCCCACCACGAAGAGGAAGGAAGCCAGGACGAGATAGTGCCCGATGGTGATCATTGCCACTGCCTCCGCGAGAGGACGACGGCCCCCACCATGGCTCCCAGGAGAAGGAGCGAGGCCAGCTCGAAGGGAACGGCGTAGCGGCTCACCAGCGCGCCGCCGAAGGCTTGAATCGAGCCGAAGGCTTCATCCACCGCCGGCATGGGACCGATCTCCGACTTGATGAGGACGCGGTACAGGTGTAGCAGAAAGAGAAGAGAAGCGAGATAGGTGAGAACCGTCTGAACGGTGCCCACCTGAGGGCCCGACTCCTCCGGCCCCAGAGCCATGATGACGTAGAGGGCGATGACCATCACGGCCCCGGCGTAGACGATCATCTGGAAAAGGCCGAGGAAAGGCACGTGGAGCATCACGTACAGGACGCCGATGGACACCGTGGCCGCGGCCATGCCCAGGACGGCGATCACGGGGTGCCGGTGGAACACCAGCGTCAGCGCGCCGATGAAGGCCAGGAAAGCCACCGCGAAGAAAACGACGGCGAACGTCATTTGGGCTCCTCCAGGGGCTTCTCGCGTCCCGGCAGATAGGGCGGCTTGCGGCCCCTCGCCAAGAGCTGTTCCTTGTTGAAGATGAGGTTCGTGCGGTCGTAGTCCGCCATCTCGTATTCGTCCTTCAGCCAGATGGCTTCCACGGGGCAAACCTCCTGGCAGTAGCCGCAGAAGATGCACAGCCCCATGTCGATGTCGAACTCCTTGGGGCGCTTCTCCTTCTCCAGTGAGGTTTCCTCCGCCACGATGCGGATAGCCCGCGGGGGGCAGATGAACTCGCAGAGCTTGCAGGATGTGCACTTTTCGTTGCCGTCGAGGCCCGTGAGAAGGATGGGCGCCCCGCGATACTGGGGCGGGAGGGCCCACCTTACTTCAGGATATTCGAGGGTGACGCGCTTCTTGATCTTGGGGATATGGCTGAGGGTTATGGCCAACCCCTTGAGGATGGCTGGGAAGTAGGTGCGCTCCCACCAGCTCAGCTTGGGCCGGGTCACTTTCATGGCCGCCCCCTCAGCAAGAGCCACGTGGCGACGAGGACGAAGTTGAGGACCGCCAGCGGGAAGAGGCGCCTCCAGCCGAGGGTCATGAGCTGGTCGTACCGGAAGCGGGGCAGGGTCCAGCGGACCCAGATGAAAATGAACAGGCAGACGGCGATCTTCGAGAAGAAGACCACCATGGAAAGGAGGCCGCCCCACAGCGGGCCGAACCACTCGTATCGCACGAAGGGCAGGTTCCAGCCGCCGAAGAAGAGGAGCACCACGAAGGCCGAGGCCGTGATCATGTTCGCGTATTCGCCCATGAAAAACATGGCGAAGCGCAGGCCCGAATACTCCGTGTGGTAGCCGCCCACGATCTCGCTCTCGCCCTCGGGAAGATCGAAGGGAAGGCGGTTGGTCTCGGCGAAGATGGACACCGTGAACACCACGAAGGCCAGGAAATGGGGGATGAAGAACCACACCTTCCCCCAACCTCCCGTCTGGTCCGCCACGATGGCGTTGAAATCGAAGGTCCCCGTCCAGAGGACGATGCTGAGGACCGCGAGCCCGATGCCGAGCTCATAAGAAATGACCTGGCTGGCTCCCCGCAAGGCTCCCATGAGGGAGTACTTGCTCCCGCTGGACCACCCCGCGAGGAGGATGCCGTAGACGGACATGGAAGAGATGGCCAGAAGGTACACGATGCCCAGATTCATCCCCGGGGCGATGGCGAGGGGATAGGTCTGGCCCGCCACCGTGACGCTCGTCCCGAAGGGGATGACGGCGAAGGTGATGAGGGCAGGGAAGAGCGTCAGGAGGGGAGCCAGGAGGTAGATGGGGCGGTAGGCCTCCTTGGGCGTGATGTCCTCCTTGAAGAAGAACTTGATGCCGTCCGCCACGGGCTGGAGGAGACCGAAGGGGCCGGCCCGGTTCGGACCTTTGCGGTCCTGCATCCAGGCCGAGACTTTGCGCTCGGCCAGGGTCGTGTAGGCCACGCCCGTCATGACCACGGCGATGATGACGAGGATCTTCACGAAGGCGGGGATCACGATGGCCCAGATGCCGGTCATGGACCCACCTCCGGCAGCTGGACGCCGTGGGGAAGGATGTCCCGGATCATGAGGTCCTTCATGCCGGGCACGGCCTTTCGCACCTGCGCGTGCCACGCCAGGAACGAGGCTTCGGGCGCATCAATCCCCGCCGAGGAGAGCCACAGCGAGGCCACTTCATAGAAGGCCTTCCTGTCCTTGGGGGGCAGGACGGAGCGGGCCATCTTCTGGACCACGCCCATGAAGTTCACCACCGTACCCTCCATCTCGTGCCACCCCGCCAAGGGGATGAACATGTGCGCCAGGGCGGCCGTCTCCGTGAGGGCGTAATCGGCCACGATCACGAGGTCCATGGCGGAAAGGGCGGCCTTGATGGCGTCCTTCTCCGGGCCCTGGGCTTCCCCCACCACGTCCTCGCGGACCACGAGGGCCACTTTTTTGCCTTTCAGCAGGGACGAGACGGGAGCATTCTCGCCCGTCACCGGCAACCCCAATAGGGCCGCACCCTTGAGGTTGGGGCGGCGCTCCTTGCGGATGAGAAGGTCGTCGTCCTCGCCCCAGCAGACCTTCGGGAGGGTACCCTGGAGGCCGCCGAAGATTCCCGCCGACAGGGCCTTGGCCGCGACCATCTCTTCGAGGGGCATGCGCCCCGACCAGATGAGGGCCGCGTCCTTCGCACCGTCCTTCAGGCTGGACGCCACTTTCTCTTGGAGCACCTGGGCGAAGCCAGGCCACGGCACGGCGGTCAGCCGGCCGCCCTCCCGCACCTTGGGGCGGGCCAGGACCGTGAGGTCTTTCATCCGCTCGCTGACGAGGCGGCCGTAGTCGCACATCCAGGGGCCGTTCACCTTGGGGTTGTCCCGCGGCACGAGGCG
>JAKAKG010000189.1 GCA_021813555.1 Acidobacteriota bacterium | reverse complement strand
GCCCAGGTGGAAGAGGCCAAGCTCAACTACGACTGGTGCACCGTGACCTCACTCATCGATGGCATCGCGGGCACCGCCCAGGCTCAGGTGGGCTCCCTCGTCAACGCCCAGACCGTCCTCACGACGGTCTCGACGGTGGACCCCATCCGCGTGGTCTTCGGCATTTCCGAGCAGCAGTACCTGTCGTACGTCGATGCCATCGAGCGCGGGAGGCGAATGGCCGACAGCGACGCGCTGGAGGTGGTCCTGTCGGACGGAAGCGTGGACCCGCACAAGGGCAGGACCATCATCCTCAACCGCCAGGTGGATGTGAAGACCGGCACGCTCACGGTGGTGGGAGAATTCCCGAACCCCGACGGGTTCCTTCGTCCAGGCCAGTACGCCAAGGTCCGGCTCACCGCCATGGTGATCAAGGGCGCCCTCCTCGTGCCGCAGGTGGCCGTGAAGGAACTCCAGGGCGACGACCAGGTGGCGGTGGTGGGAGACGACAACACGGTGGAGCTCCGCTCCGTGACCCCCGGACCCCGCGTGGGCGCCATGTGGGTCATCAACAAGGGCCTCAAGCTGGGCGAGAAGGTGGTCGTCGGAGGCCTTCAGCTGGTGAAGTCGGGCATGAAGGTCGTTCCCGTTCAGGCGCCGCCCCCTCAGGGCGCGGGCCAGGCTCCGGCCGCCCCGGCAGGGCAGGCGCCCGCCTCCGAGGGGAGGTGACGCCGTGGCCCAGTTCTTCATCAACCGGCCCATCGTGGCCATGGTCATCTCCATCCTCCTGCTCCTCGGGGGCCTGGTAGCCCTCGTGGGCCTGCCCGTGGCGCAGTTTCCGGACATCGTTCCGCCCCTGATCCAGGTGAACGCCGTCTACACCGGCGCCGACGCCGTCACCATCGAGCAGTCCGTGGCCACGCCCCTGGAGCAGCAGATGAACGGCGTGGACAACATGCTCTACATGAAGTCCATCAACGCCAACGACGGGACGTGCCAGATCCAGGTCACCTTCGACATGGACACGAACGTGGACATGGACCAGGTGAACACCCAGAACCGGGTGTCCCAGGCTTCTCCCAACCTCCCCACGGACGTGAACCAATACGGTGTCACCGTGGCCAAGTCCTTCGGGCTGCCCCTCCTGCTTTTCTCCGTCTACTCCCCCAAGGGTACCTACGACGGGCTCTTCCTGAGCAACTACGTGACCATCAACATCAAGGACACGGTCTACCGCGTGAAGGGCGTGGGCCAGGTCTCGATCCTGGGCGCCTCGGACTACGCCCTGCGCATCTGGGTCCGGCCCGACAAGCTTGCCAAGCTGGGGCTCACGGTGTCCGACCTCGTGAACGCCGTGAAACAGCAGAGCAACGTGAACCCCGCGGGCAAGGTGGGCGCGGAGCCCGCTCCTCCCGGCACGGCCCTCACGTACACGGTGAGGGCCAAGGGGCGCCTGGAGACCCCCGAGCAATTCGGCGACGTGGTGGTGCGCCTCAATCCCGACGGCTCGGCCGTTCGCATGAAGGACGTGGCCCGCCTCGAACTGGGCGCCCTGAACTACAGCTCGGCCTCCCGGCTGCAGGGAAAGCCCGCCACCATTCTCGCCGTCTACCAGGCTCCCGGGTCCAACGCCCTGGCCGTGGCCAAGGGCGTCAAGGCGGTCATGGAAGGCCTCAAGGGGAACTTCCCCGACGACATGGCCTACGTCACCTCCCTGGACACGACCCTGCCCGTGACCGAGAGCATCCGCGAGATCGTCAAGACCCTGATCGAGGCCATGATCCTCGTGATCATCGTGGTATTCCTTTTCCTCCAAGGCTGGCGCGCCACCCTCATCCCCATGATCGCCGTTCCCGTGTCCCTCATCGGGACCTTCGCCGTCTTCCCCCTGCTGGGGTTCTCCGTGAACACCCTCTCCCTCTTCGGCTTGATCCTGGCCATCGGGCTCGTGGTGGACGACGCCATCGTCGTGGTGGAGGCGGTGGAGCACCACATCGAGGAGGGCCTTTCCCCCAGAGACGCCACCTTGAAGGCCATGAAGGAAGTCTCGGGGCCCGTCATCGGCATCGCCCTCGTGCTCTCCTCTGTCTTCATCCCCGTGGCGTTCATGAGCGGGATTCAGGGCCGGTTGAACAAGCAGTTCGCCCTCACCATCGCCATCTCCGTCCTCCTGTCCGCCTTCAACGCCCTCACCCTCTCGCCGGCCCTCGCGGCGCTGTTGCTGAGGCCGCGCAAGCCCGCGACGGGGCCCTTGGGCCGCTTCTTCGCCGGCTTCAACCGATGGTTCAACAGAGTGACGATGGGCTACGTGGACGTGAGCCACGGCCTCATCCGGAAGGGGCTCCTGAGCCTGGGCATCCTGGGGATCGTGGTGCTGGCGGCGGCCCTGCTCGGCAAGAAGGTTCCCACGAGCTTCGTGCCCGAGGAGGATCAGGGGTACATCTTCGCCAACGTGCAGCTTCCCGACGCCGCCTCCTTCCAGCGGACGGACGCCACCATGAAGCGCATGGACGCGCTCTTCATGGAGACCCCCGGCGTGGAGTACGTCACCACCGTGGAAGGCTACAGCATGCTCACGGGGGTCACGGCCTCCTACACGGGCTTCTACTTCATCGCCCTCAAACCGTGGGACGAGCGGAAGGGTGAGGCCATGACGGCGGCGGCCATCTCCCGCCGCCTCAACGGCGTCCTCCACTATAAAGTCCCCGAGGCCGTGGCCTTTACCTTCGGGCCCCCGGCCATCCCAGGCCTGGGCCAGTCGGGGGGGTTCTCCCTCTACCTCCAGGACCGGAGCGGCGGCACCGTGGAGTTCCTCCAGGAGAACGTGGCGAAGTTCGTCCAGGCCTGCCAGAAGCGTCCCGAGCTCGCGGGCGTCACCAGCCCCTTCCGGGCCGCCGTGCCGCAGGTCTACGCGGACGTGAACCAGGACAAGGCCCTCAAGCAGGGCGTGGCCGTGGGCGACATCTACCAGACCTTGCAGGCCTTCATGGGCGGCCTCTACGTGAACCAATTCAACCGGTTCGGAAGGCAGTGGAAGGTCTACCTCCAGGCCGAGGGCGCCGACAGGACCAGGCCCGAGGATATCGGCCAGTACTACGTGCGGAACAACGACGGGACCATGGTGCCCCTCTCAACGCTGACTTCCACGAAGAAGATCTTCGGCCCCGAATACACCAACCGCTTCAACCTCTTCCGGTCGGCGTGGATCACGGGGAGCGCCGCCCCCGGCTACAGCTCTGGCCAGGCCATGGCGGCCCTCGACGCGGTGGCTAGGGAGACCCTGCCCCGCGAGATGGGCTATTCCTGGTGCGACCTCTCCTACCAGGAGGCCAAGGCGTCGGGTACGGCGGGTCTCGTGTTCGGCCTTTCCCTGATCTTCGTCTTCCTGATCCTGGCGGCCCTCTACGAGAGCTGGTCCCTCCCCTTCAGCGTGCTCCTCTCGGTACCGGTGGCCGTCCTCGGAGCCTTCGCGGGCCTTCTCGCGCGGAACTTCGACCTGGACGTTTACGCGCAGATCGGCCTCGTCATGCTCATCGGCCTCGCGGCCAAAAACGCCATCCTCATCGTGGAGTTCGCTAAGATGGAGTTCGAGGAGCACGGCAAATCCCTGGTGGAGGCGGCCCTGGAAGGCGCCAAGCTGCGCCTGCGGCCCATTCTCATGACCTCCTTCGCCTTCATTCTGGGCTGCGTGCCGCTCTGGACCGCCTCAGGCGCGGGGGCCATCTCCAGGAAAATCCTGGGGACGGTGGTCATCGTCGGCATGGTGGCCGCCACGGCCATCGCCATCTTCATCATCCCGTCGCTCTTCGTCATTGTGGAGCGCTGGTCCGGGGCCGAGAAGAACCGCACGGCGCGGGGCGCCGAAGCGGCCGCTCCGGCGGCACCGCCGAAGGAAGGGGGACACTGACATGAAACGCATCCTGCTCGCATCCCTCCTGGCGGGTTCCGTTCTGGGCTGCGCCATGGGCCCCAACTACAAGCGGCCGGCCCTGGCCGTCCCCGAAACGTTCAGGGAGGTCCCCGCCCCCGTGGACGGCGCCTCGCTCGCGGACCGTCCCTGGTGGGAGATCGTCAAGGACCCGAACCTCCAGGCCCTCATCGACGAGGCGCTGAGCAACAGCTTCGACGCCCGCATCGCCGCCGCCCGCGTGGATCAATACCGCGCCAACGCCGGCATCGCCCGGTCGGGCCTGTTCCCCCAGGTGAGCGGCGCGGGCCAATGGCAGCGCGGACGGGAGTCGGCCTACGCCTATCCGTTTGGCGAAAAACCGGTGTCCGAGGGGTACGCCGCTCAGGCCCAGCTCTCCTGGGAGCTGGACGTCTGGGGGCGCCTGCGGCGCCTGAACGAGGCGGGGCGGGCGCAGTACCTCGCCTCCGTGGAGGGCCAGCGCGGCGTCATGCTCTCCCTCGTGGCCGACGTGGCCACCTCCTACTACACGCTGTGCGAGCTCGACCGGGAACTGGAGATCGCCAAGAACACGGAGGCGGCCTACAAGGGCGTCTACGACCTCTTCAACATGCAGCTCCAGGGCGGCACGGCCAGCGCCCTCCAGACCTCCAGCGCGGAGGGTGCCTTGGGCAGCGTGGCGGCCACCGTGCCGAGCCTGGAGGCGCAGATCACGGGGCAGGAAAACGCCCTGTCCTTCCTCGTGGGCCGTGCTCCAGGGCCCATCACGCGGTCCAAGCTGCCCTCCGGGGCGGAGCTGCCCCTGGACGTGCCCGCGGGGCTTCCTTCGGCCCTGCTGGAGCGCCGTCCCGACGTACTCCAGGCGGAACAGGCCCTCGTGGCGTCCAACGCCAACGTGGGCGCCTCCAAGGCCTCCATGTTTCCGGCCCTGAGCCTCACGGGCCTTTTCGGCGGCGTGAGCCCTCAGGTGAGCCAGCTCTTCGGTTCGGGCAAGACCTGGAGCGTCGCCCCGGGGCTCTTCCAGCCCATCTTCTTCGGCGGGAGGCTCTGGTTCCAGTACGAGGTGGCCAAGGCGCTCTACGGGCAATCGCTGGCCTCCTACGAGCAGGCCGTGACCTACGCCTTCGCGGAGACGGCTTCGGCCCTCGTCACCCACCAAAAGCTCGTGGAGGCGGAAAAGCAGCAGGCCCGCTCCGTGGCCGCCTTCGAAGAGGCCGTCCACATTTCCAACCAGCGGTACGTGGCCGGCCTGGCGAGCTACTACGAAGTGCTCCAGGCGCTCCAGAACCTCTATCCAGCCCAGTTGTCCCTGGCCAAGATCCGGTTCCAGCGGCTCAGCAACTTCGTGACGCTGTATAAGGCCTTGGGCGGAGGATGGCAGAACCCTGGACAGACGAGACCGGCGTCTTCACCCGAAACCAAGGCATCGGCCGAGATGGCGCCCGCGCCGTGAGACGAAGGCCCCCGGCCGGGAGTATACTGCCCCCCTGCCGGAGTTCATCACGCCATGCTTGGACAAAGGATTGAAGGAGGGTTCATCGTGAGAAAGCTGATCATCGGGGCAGCGGTTCTGGCCATAATGGCCTTGGGGACGAGCACCTTCGCCCAGTCCACCTGGGGCACCGACACCACCGCCGTCTACAAGCGGGACATGTTTACCCTCAGCCTGGGAGCCTTCGTCACGGGCCTGGACACCTCAGCCAAGCTGGACTCCTCCTACGGCCAGGGAACCACCATCGACTTCGAGAAGGTGTTCGGCCTGAGCAGCAACCAGACCGTCTTTCGCGCCGATGCGTCATGGCGCTTCACGCCGCGCCAGCAGCTCGTATTCAGCTACATGCAGATCAACCGCACGGGCAGCAACGCCCTCAACGCGTCCTACGTGTGGGGGGACACCGTTTACCTGGCCGGGCTTCGGGCCGAAGCGAAGTGGGACACGACGCAGGCCAACGTCGCCTACCGCTTCTCCTTCGTCCAGACGGACAAAGGCGAGTTCGGCGGGTCCATCGGGGTGAGCTACCTGCAGCAGAAGGCCGCCCTGAAGGGCTGGGCTCAGGTCACCGGCGGAGCGAACCTTCAGTACTACGCACAGACGGAGGCAACCCTCGAGGCTCCCGTGCCCGTGGTGGGGCTCTTCGGCACCTACGAGTTCACTCCGGCCCTCTCCCTTACGGGAGACATCCAGTACCTCGACGTGACCATCAACGACATCAAAGGCAAATACACGGATGCTCGGCTGACGCTGGATTACTATCCCTGGCGCAACGTGGGCTTCGGCGTGGGCTATCTTTACGACAAGGTGGTGGTGGATTCCACCAAGAGCAGCTGGGTCGGCAGCGTCGACTACAAGTTCGACGGATTCCTCGGCTATGTGAGCTTCAGGTTCTGATTGCCCCCAGTCTTCCGAGTACCCCGCCGCCCCGGTTCCCCGGGGCGGTTTTTTTGTTCACACGCCGTACCATCCAGGCTTGGCTGTTGCGAGGCAAAGGCCCTCCTGGCATACTACGACGCAAGGGAGACATGGCAAGGAGAGGCCCATCGCCCTCTCTCGGGTTCGCCGATGTCTCTGGGGCGTTCAAGGGGGGGGGAACCCGATGGCGGGCAAGCGGACGGGTCGTGCGCTCATGGGCTTATTGTTGCTGTGCTCCGCGGCCGTATTCGCGCAGCAAGCTCCAGCGGGGACGCCCTCGGACATCCAGCAACTTCGGCAGACCCTCCTGGACCAGCTCAGGCGCCTGGACGCCCTGGAGCGGAAGGGCGCCCCCGTGGACTTCCGAGAGGTGGACGCCCTGCGCGCCATCCTGTCCAAGACGGACCAGCGCATCGCGGCCTTGGAGGCCACCAGCGGGGTTTCCCCGTCCGCGCCGTCGCGCGAGCAGGGTGAGGTGTCGCTGCCTTCAGAGAACGTCCCGGCCGCGCCGGCCTCCGCCGAAGTCTCCCCCGCGGTTTCGGGGAAGAAGGCCTGGGACAGCCCCATCGTTCCTTCCTTCTACGGCATCCTGAAGCCGCGGTGGGGATTCAGCGACCGGGGCCAGAGCGAGGTGGGCGATTCGAGCTCAAGGCTCGGCCTTCAGATGAGCTACCCCTTCGCCGGGCGGTTCACGACCTTCGCCAAAATTGAGCTCGGCCTTAATTTGGCCAGCCAGAACACGGTGTACATCTCGGGGGGCCAGCATGGCCCGCCCCAGGGCAAGGGCAAGGATCCCGTGTACACGAGGCAGGGGTACGGTGGAATCAGCACTCCCTGGGGAAGCCTGAGCGTGGGCAAGCAGTATTCGGCCTACTACGACGTGGCGGGCTGGACCGACCAGTTCATGACCTTCGGCGGAGAGGCGTCGGGCGCCTTCGGCGTGGCCGACGGCGGCGTGGCCGGCACGGGCCGGGCATCCCAGGCCGTGGTCTACCGCCTGGACAAAGCCTGGTTCCACCTGGCGTTTCAGAGCCAGCACCGGAACATCGAATCCCACAACTCCCAGTGGTTCTGTACGGCGGGCGGCAGCGCGCGCTTCGACCTGGGACCAACCTGGAGCGTGGGGGCGGCCTACAACGAAGTTCGGGACGGCGTGGACAAGCCCGAGGGCATCCAGGCCAAGTCCGGCGACAAAGCCTTCATCGCCGGCGTGAAGTTCACTCGGGGACCGTGGTACGGGGCCCTCGACTTCGCCGACACGCGGCAGCACCAGAAGGACGACCGGGGCGTGTGGTTCGATGGGCACGGCGCCGAGCTGGCCGTGCGGTACACGTTCAACGAGCGGTGGGCGATCCTCGGCGGCTACAACTACCTCGTCCCCGTGGGGGGCTACCGGGGCAGGTTCCAGACGTCCTACGCGCTCCTGACCGCCACCTACGCCTTTCACGAGAACATGGTCTTCAGCGGCGAGTTCCGGTTCGACGACGGCCGAACGGCGGGCGGGGTCCGCTCCTTCCCGACCGTGTTCGCGCTGGGCCTGGATTTCGGCTGGTGATGGGCATCAAAAGGAGGAAACAATCATGCGGATGAACGTCGTGATCATGGGTGTCTTGTCGGTTCTGTCTCTCCTGCCGCCCGCGTTCAGGTCTCAGACGCCATCGCCCGCGCCGGCCCAGGCGCCCGCGGCCCAGGAGGCGGTATCGCAAGCCCTGCCCCCCGCCGCGCCGCCTCAGGCGGCTTCATCGCAGCCCGCAGGCAAGGAGCGGTTCAGGGGCACCATCGTCAACCAGGGCGGGCCGGGCTCGCGCTTCTTCCTGGGCGGTTGGTTCACCCTGGTGATCGACCAGTACACCTCCGACCAGGAGGCCCTCGTCCTCGCCAACGCGCTCAAGGCCGGCGGCCAGAAGGCGCTCATGGACAAGGTCTGGAAGCTCAAGCAGATCGGGTATTTCAAGGTGGAGAACAGCATGGGCTACCCGCTCTACGTGGCCAGGTCTAAGCAGACGCCCGCCGGGCGCATCATCCGGTGCATCACCAACAGGCCCATCGCCCCTCGGGAGCTGAACCTGGGGACGCGCTCCCTGGACTACGCCTTCGGGTACATCGAGATCTTCATCCCCACCGAGGGCAAGGGCAACGGCACGGTCATCGGCGCCGCCTCCCTGGGGTTCACGGGCGCCAACACCATCACCGTGGAGTCCTACGGCCTCATGCCCATCCAGCTCATGGACGTGGCTGTCGAAAAATCCAAGTAGGCGCTGCGCCAAAGCGAAGGAGCCCCCCGTACTCGCCGGGGGCTTCTTTGCGTTGTGGCGCGTCCGGCACGGTGCGCCGCTCAGGGTGGAACCTCGCCCACCCCAAACGGAATAGACCTCACGCGCTTCACCGCACGCAGCGCCAGCCGCGGGAAAAGCGGCGTACCTGATGGAATGAATTCAGAGTCATCGCCGTTTAATCGTTTGTCCTAGCCTATGTGTCAGGAAGCCCGGACCTTGGATGGTGCCATCCATCCATCGAGCGGCTGAGGAACTCGCCGTCCACGAGCGGTCGATAGGAGGCGGTCAAGGCCTGCGCTGTCCGATCAAGACTGAATCGGTTTTGAGCAAACATGAGGATCTTTCCAAGGAGGCTGGCGATGTCGAATGAAGACTCAGCTGTTGCCATTTTCAGTAACCACGAGGAGGCCGAAAAGGCGGTGAAGGAGTTGCAGAAATCGGGTTTTGACATGAAGAGGCTGTCCATCGTGGGCAAGGATTATCACACCGAGGAACACGTGACCGGTTACTATCACGCCGGTGACCGCATGAAGTATTGGGGCAAGATGGGCGCCTTTTGGGGCGGCCTCTGGGGCATTCTGTTCGGAGCCGCCTTCTTCTGGGTGCCCGGGATCGGCCCCCTGGTGGTCGCCGGGCCGCTCGTCGCCGCCATCGTCGGGGGTTTGGAGGGCGCCGTGGCCATCGGGGGACTGAGCGCGCTCGGCGCGGGCCTGTACAGCATCGGCATTCCGAAGGACAGCATCATCCACTATGAAACCTCCATCAAGTCCGACAAGTTCTTGCTGGTGGCTCACGGCTCGGCCGACGAGGTGGCCAGAGCCAAGGGGATCCTTGAAAGCATCGGCCACGAGGTGACCATTCATTCCACCCGTCAGGGATGAACGGGAAAGTCTGGCAGCGCATGCCAAGACTCCGCCCAGGCCATCCCGGGCGCAGTTCCCTTCGGCGATGCTTTGCCATGATCTTCAGAAGGAGGTGAGAAGGTGGACAGGAGAAGGACGTTGATCGGTGTCTTCGCGGCGAGTCTGCTTGCCTCGGCCCTGCTTGCACTGTCAGGATGCGCGACCACGGGGGCGCGCATGTCCGGGGAGAAGCCCCAACCCGTACGTGTTGCCACTATCGTCGAATGGAGCAAGGCGGGTCTTCCCGCCGCGACCATCATCGCCCGGATTCGCGACTCCGGGACGGTCTACCGCCTCAGCGCGCACCAGATGATCCGCTTGCATCGGGAAGGCGTTCGATACGCCGTGCTGGACTACATGCAGGCCACCTAAGTGGACGCCGTCAGGCGGGACCGGCGCCGCATGGACATCCGGAGCTGGAACCGTTACGACGACGGCTATCTATACGGAGGCGCTTGGTACGGCTGGGGCTGGCCCTCCTTCGATTTCGATGAAGAAGGCGACGACATGGGCGACGAAGGGGATTAACTGGATCGATGTCATCGTTGATTCTCCCGAGAAAGGGGAAGCGCGGCCACTCATGCGCCGGCCCACATGAAGGGTCAGCAGGAGCCGCCGCCTTGCGTAGATGGATTTATAGGTGCACTCACATTCCATTTCCACCGTTCAAGGCTCACAAGAAGGAGCTATCATGCGCAAGAAGTTCAGTGTTCTGTCGGTTCTCACGGGTCTTTGCATGGTTTTGCCCATGGCCTTGGCTGCTCAGGCCCAGGGAGCCAAGAGCGTCTCGCCCTTCGGCTTCATGGTGGAGAACGCCGGGATCCGCGTCGTTGTGGACGCCGAGGCCACCCGCCTGCAGGGCAAGAGCAAGTTCATCCCCCTGGTGGTCTTCGTGGGCTCCTCGGGAGCTCAGACCATCACCCTCGACCGCGGCGCCTTCACCCTGACGGACCCCAGCGGTGCCGTCCATCCCCTGGCCACCCAGGCGGAGATCTCGGACAAGAAAAATTACGGCTTGTTCAACGTGGCCAACGACTACACCTTCGTCCACAAGACCATCAACGCGGGCCCGGACGTCCAATCTTACAACGGCCTGGAGTTCCAGGATGACACCTGTTTCTTCCCCAACATCTCGGGCCGCCCGGCCCTCGTCCGAGACAACGTGCAGGTGCGGCCCAACGCCTTCACCGCGGCTCTCCTCTATTTCGCCAACCCGGCCGGGAAGGCGGCGGGAACCTACAAGCTGACCTACACCGATCCGGCTACGAAAACCTCGGTGGTCGTGCCCTTCGAGATCAAATGGAAGTGAAGGCTTCACGGTAAGACGGAGCGCGGCTTCCCCGCGTGGGAACGCCGCGGCCAAACGACGAAAGCCCCTGGCGTCCGCCGGGGGCTTTTTCGGCGGCTGCATCTCCTTGGGCTTCTCGGCTCTGGCATGGAACGATCCTCAGCGGGGAGGAACGGGGTGCCGGCGGAGGTGCTCCAGCACCGCCGGTGCGATGCGGCCGAAGGCCTCCCTCGGCAGCCAGTGTCCCGCGTCCAGCTCCAGGAACGTGTACTCCCCCTTCATGTACCTCGCCGTGTCCTCGGCCCCCGCCCTCGCGATAGCCACGTCCCGGTTCCCCCAGATGAAGAGGGTCGGGACGGCTACGTCGCCATAGACGACGGTACGGCGCCGCGCGGCCCGGTACCAGTTGAGCACCGCCCGGCGGGCGCCGTACGGCTTGAAAAGCCTCCGGTAGTCGGCCGCTTCGTCGGGACCCGCATTCCGCCACACCCTCTCAAGGGCCCACGCGCCCAAAGCAAGCTCGGGCAACACGGGGAGCTGGAAAAAGGCCATGTACCAGCTCTTCTGCTTCTGCTCTGGGACGGTGCGGAGGGCCTTCCCGAAGGCCGCCATGTGGGGCAGGGAGAGTGCCGTCCAGCTTAAAAGGCGCTCGGGAACGAGCTGGACGAGGGTCCAGCCGCACCCCGCGCCCCAATCGTGGCCCACCAAGTGAAACGTCTGAAATCCCATCACGTCAGCCAGGGCCGTCACGTCCGACGCCACCTGGTCCATGGTGTAGGCGCCCACGGCCCTGGGCCGGGCACCGGGGCTGTAGCCCCGCAGGTCTGGCGCCAAACACCGGTAGCCCTGGGCCGCCAGGAGCGCCATCAGGGGCGCCCACATGGCGGAGCTCTCGGGGAAACCGTGGAGGAGGACGACGGGCTCACCGCCCGCGGGGCCGGAGAGGCGGCATCGGAAAGACATCCCGGCGGCCGGCACATCTCGCACCTCCACGGCCGGCGCGCCAGAACATGGGTTCATGCCTGCGTCTTCGCCGCTCATGGTGCCCCTAGGGTACCACGCCGCGAATGAGCCCGCTGGGCGGCCCGCCAGGGCCCGTGGACTCCGGCCCTGCGATGGCGTATGGTGAAATCGGGCTGCTTCCGGTGAGCCAGATACGTCGGCCGGCCCGCGTGGTGGCGCGCGGGAGGTGCCTGGACATCACATGTAAACAAGGAGGAGGATCGTCCATGAGAACGCTGAAAATCATCGTGACCACGGCCTTGGCGTGCGCCTGCCTGGTGGCCTCCGTGGCTCCCTGGGCACAAAACGCCCCCGCCTACACGCAGGCCCAGCTCGACCAGATGGTGGCGCCCATCGCCCTCTACCCCGACGCTCTGCTCTCGCAGGTTCTCATGGCGGCCACCTACCCGCTCGAAATCGTAGAGGCGGACCGATGGCTCCAAGCCAACCCGGGTCTTTCGGGACCGGCCCTGGACAACGCGCTCTCCCAGCAGACGTGGGATCCCAGCGTGATCTCCCTCTGCCAGGTCCCAAGCGTGTTGACGAAGATGTCTCAAAACCTTCAATGGACCCAAGATCTAGGCAACGCCTTCCTGGGGCAGCAGGCCGACGTCATGAATACGGCACAGAAACTCAGGAATGAGGCCTACCAGTCGGGCAACCTGCAGAGCACGCCTCAGCAGCGGGTGATCGTAGAGCAGCAGGTGGTTCAGATCGTCCCCGCCAACCCGGAAGTCGTGTACGTTCCCGCCTACAACCCGGCGGTGGTCTACGGCGCCTACTGGTCCTATCCCACCTATTATTACCCCGCCGTCTACGCGCCGTCGCCGGGCCAGGTATTCGCCAACGGCATCATGTGGGGAGTGGGCTTCGCCATCGGCAACTCCCTGTTCGGCGGCTGCGACTGGCATGACCACAACGTCTACGTGAACAACAACGTGTTCATCCACAACACCATTTACAGAAACACCAACGTTTACAAGAACGTCAACGTCAATAAAAACGTCAACGTGAACAAGAACGTGAACATCAACAACCACCAGAGCTGGAACCACAGCCCCGAACACCGCGGCAACGTGCCGTACCACAACGACAACCTGAACCAGAAGTATCACGGGAACCCCAACGGCAAGGGCTATGAGCGCCCCGGCCAGGGCGGCGCGGGCACGTGGCAAGGGAACAAGCCCGGACAGAATGGGGTGGGCACGCGGGAGATGAACAAGCCCGGCCAGAATGGAGCGGGCACATGGCAAGGGAACAGGCCCGGCCAGAATGGAGCGGGCACGCGGGAGATGAACAAGCCCGAGCGTCTTCAGGGCGAGCGCGCCCCCGTGGCGGAGTCCCATCCTAAGGGCGACGCCAAGAAGACCCCCGCCAATGCCAAGCCGCACCACCTGGAAGAAGGGCACAAGCGATAGGAACAGGCAGTGGGGAGGGCCACCGTGCCCTCCCATCACTGCGGTGGCACTACCGCCGTACCATCACCACCCCGGACCGGGACAGTGCCCCTCATGCTATCCACGGATCCCGGATCACGAGGGGCTTCTCCTCATCCCCTCATCCCGGCATCCCGGCATCCCGGCATCCCCTCATCCCCAAAATAAAAGCGCGGAGGGCGCCGCACCGGGCCCTCCGCGCTGTTTTGATCACGCTTAAACGCCCTTCAACCCGCGTTTAAGCCTGTTTCGCGTTTCGCGTCTTCGCTTAATCGCGTCTCGCTCCCTACACCTTCTTCACGGCCTCCTTGGTGGCCACGACGCTGGCCACGAGGAAGTCGCGGTTGAGGCGCGCGATGAACTCCAGGGTGATGCCCTTGGGACACACGGCCTCGCACTCCCCGTGGTTGGAGCACGCGCCGAAGCCCAGCTCCTCCATCTTGGAGACCATGCGCAAGGCGCGCTGGTGGCGCTCCGTCTGGCCCTGGGGAAGCAGGCCGAGGTGGCTGATCTTGGCCGACGTAAAGAGCATGGCCGAGCCGTTGGGGCACGCCGCGATGCACGCGCCGCAGCCGATGCAGGCCGCCGCGTCCATGGACTTGTCGGCCTTCTCCTTGGGGATGAGGATGGCGTTCGCGTCCGGGCCTGAGCCCGTGCGGGCCGAGATGAAGCCGCCCGCCTGGACGATCTTGTCCAGGGCGCTGCGGTCCACCACCAGGTCCTTGATGACGGGGAAGGCCTTGGAGCGGAAGGGCTCCGCCACGATCGTGTCGCCGTCCTTGAACTGCCGCATGAAGAGCTGGCAGGTGGTGGTGAGTTTCTGCGGGCCGTGGGCGATGCCCGAGATCATGAAGCCGCACGAGCCGCAAATGCCCTCGCGGCAGTCGTGGTCGAAGGCCACGGGAGCCTCGCCCTTCTTGATGAGGCTCTGGTTCAGGATGTCCAGCAGCTCGAGGAAGGACATGTCCCCTTCCACGTGGTCCATGGGGTAGGCCACCAGCCGGCCCTTGGCGCTGGGGCTCTCTTGCCGCCAAATCTTCAGTGTCAGCTTCATTTGTAGCTCCGCTGTGCCAGGTGCACGTTCTCGAACTCAAGGGCCTCTTTGTGCAGCTCGGGGGCCTTGCCCTCGCCCTTGAACTCCCACGCGGCCACGTAAGCGTACTTCTCGTCGTCGCGCATGGCCTCGCCGTCGGGGGTCTGGTGCTCCTCGCGGAAGTGGGCGCCGCAGGACTCGTCGCGCATGAGCGCGTCGTACGCGAGCAGCTCGCCCATCTCGAGGAAGTCGGCCACGCGTCCGGCCTTCTCCAGCTCCTGGTTGAAATCGGCGCCGGAACCGGGCACGAGGACCTCTTTCCAGAACCTCTCGCGGATCTGGGGAATCTTCTGGAGGGCCGTCTTCAGGCCCGCCTCGTTGCGCCCCATGCCCACGAACTCCCACATGACCTGGCCCAGCTCCTTGTGGAACTCGTCCACGGTCTTGGTGCCGCCGATGCTCAGCAGCTTCTTCATGCGGCCCGCCACCTCGGCCTCCGCCTCCTTGAAGGCGGGGTGGTCCACCCCGGCCCTCGTCCCCGGTTTCACCTTCGCCAAGTAGTCGGCGATGGTGTAGGGGATGACGAAGTACCCGTCCGCCAGGCCCTGCATGAGGGCGCTGGCGCCCAGGCGGTTGGCGCCGTGGTCGGAGAAGTTGGCCTCGCCCAGGACGTGGAGGCCGGGCAGGTTGCTCATGAGGTTGTAGTCCACCCAGAGCCCGCCCATGGTGTAGTGCATGGCGGGATAGATGCGCATGGGCCACTTCCAGGGGTCCTCGCCGGTGATCCTCTCGTACATCTCAAAGAGGTTGCCGTAGCGCGCCTCGATGACGCCCTTGCCCAGGCGGCTGATGGAGTCGGTGAAGTCCAGGTAGACGCCGCGTCCGCCGGGGCCCACGCCGCGGCCCTCGTCGCACACCTGCTTGGCGGCGCGGGAGGAGATATCACGCGGGGCGAGGTTGCCGTAGCTGGGGTACTTGCGCTCCAGGTAGTAGTCCCGGTCGTCCTCGGGGATCTCCCAGGGTTTGCGGTGGTCGCCCGCCTTCTTGGGCACCCACACGCGGCCGTCGTTGCGCAGGGACTCGCTCATGAGGGTGAGCTTGCTCTGGTGCTCGCCCGCCACGGGGATGCACGTGGGGTGGATCTGCGTGTAGCAGGGGTTGGCGAAGAAGGCGCCCTTCCGGTGGGCGCGCCAGATGGCCGTCGTGTTGCAGCCCTTGGCGTTGGTGGAGAGGTAGAAGACGTTCCCGTAGCCGCCCGTGGCCAGGAGCACCGTGTCGGCGGCGTGGGAGGAGACCTTCCCCGTGACCATGTCGCGCACCACGATGCCTTTGGCGTGGCCGTCGATGACGACCAGCTCCAGCATCTCGTGGCGGGGATACATCTTCACGGATCCCAGGGCCACTTCACGGCTCAGGGCCGCGTAGGCGCCCAGCAGGAGCTGCTGCCCGGTCTGCCCCCTGGCGTAAAAGGTGCGCGACACCTGCGCCCCGCCGAAGGAGCGGTTCGCCAGGTAGCCGCTGTACTCCCGGGCGAAGGGCACGCCCAGGGCCACGCACTGGTCGATGATGGCGTTGCTCACCTCGGCCAGGCGGTAGACGTTCGCCTCGCGGGAGCGGAAGTCGCCCCCCTTCACCGTGTCGTAGAAGAGGCGGAAGATGCTGTCACCGTCGTTTTGGTAGTTCTTGGCCGCGTTGATGCCGCCCTGGGCCGCGATGCTGTGGGCCCGCCGGGCGCTGTCCTGGTAGCAGAAGGCCTCCACTTCGTAGCCGAGCTGGCCCAGGCTCGCCGCGGCGGCGCCGCCCGCGAGGCCGGTGCCCACGACGATGACCTTGTACTTGCGCTTGTTGGAGGGGTTCACGAGCTTCATGTCGAAGCGGTGCTTCTCCCACTTCTTCTCGATGGGGCCCGATGGGATCTTGGCGTCGAGTGTCATGGTGTCCTCCCCCCTAGCGGATGAAGCCCAGCAGGACCGCGACGGGCACGGAGACGAACCCCACGGCGATGATCACCGAGAGTCCCGTGGCCACGATCTTCCGCAGGCGGTTGTATTTGGGATGGTTGGCGCCGAGGGTCTGGAGCATGCTCCAGGCGCCGTGCCAGAGGTGAAAGGCCAGCATGATCATGGCCACGATGTAGATCCCCGAGATGAGCGGCACCTGGAAGGCCTCCACCACGTTGTGGTAGACGTCCGTCTCGCTGATGCCCGGCCCCACCTTGAGGTAGGTGAACATGAGCAGGTGGTAGATCAGGTAAATGAGGATCAGGGGCCCGGTCCAGATCATGGTGCGAGCCGCGTAGCTCGTCTCGATGTCCTTCTTCACCGAGTAGCCCACGGGCCGCGCCGCCCAGTTGGCGAGGGTCACCTGCACCGCCGCGAGGATGTGCAACAGGACGGCGATGATCATGACCGTGCGCACCACCACCAGGATCTCCGCCGCGCCGCCGTGGAGGAAATGGGCGTAGCCGTTGATCTTGTCAGGCCCGAGGAAGATCTGGAGGTTGCCCACCATGTGTCCCAAGAGCCAGAAGAACATCATGACCCCTGTGACGGCCATGACGATCTTCTTCCCCACCGTTGTGTGGTAAAAGGCCAACATACCTGCCATCCCCAACTCCTATGCATGGAGGTCCGTTGCGGGCCGGTAACTGGGCGCGAGACCAATATAGAGGTCCATTATCACGCTCAAATGGATTTCCTGCAAGGGGTGCCGCCAAGCCCCGTGGCGCGGACCATCTGGCGCGGGACGCGATGCCGGGATGAGGGAATGCCGAGATGTCGGAATGAGGGGATGCTGGGATGCTGGGATGCCGAGATGCCGGAATGGGGGGATGCCGGGATGCCGGGATGAGGGGAGACCCCATGTGTTCGTTGATCCGCAGGGGCGGGGCACCCTCCCCGACCATGGTAGTGATGGCGGGGCGGTGGTGCCAATACGGCGAGGGTAAGGCGCGATGGCCCAGCCCCTACGTTTTTGTCCCATTGCCCATCTCCTTCCCTTCCGCTTCCCGCATTCAGCATTCCGATTGCCCCTTCTCCCTCAAGCCGTGTAAACTTTGATCAAATTCGGTCCTTCATGGGGAGGAGGGCGGCATTCCATGTCCCAGAAGCAGCAGCTTGAACGGATCCTGGAAATCGACAGGCGCATCAGGGCGGGCCGGTATCCCACGGCGGCCGGCCTGGCCGAGGAGATGGAGGTGAGCCGCCGCGTCCTCTTCAACGACCGCGATTTCATGATCAATCGCCTCCGCGCGCCCATCGTCTTCGACCGGGTCCACGGAGGCTGGGCGTACGCCGACCAAACCTTCTCCCTGCCGTCGCTCATGGTGACGGAGGGTGAGCTTCTGGCCTTCTTCCTGAGCCTGGAGGTGGCCCGCCGCTACCTGGGCACCCCATTCGAGGCCCCCCTGCGCTCCGCCGTGGACAAGATCCGCGGCTCCCTCAAGGGCCCCGTCTCCGTAAGCCCCGAAGAGCTTCAGCGCAGCTTCAGCATCGCCCCGCCCCCGGCCCAGGGTACCGACGAGGGGCTCCTCCTGTCCCTGCACGGCGCCATCGTCAAGCAGCGGAGAGTGGAGATGACCTACTTCACGGCCATGCGGCGCCAGACTTCCGTCCGGGTCGTCGAACCCTACCACCTCATGAATCAGGGCGGCGATTGGTACCTCGTGGCCTGGGACGGCAAGCGCCGAGACTACCGCTACTTCCACGCGGGCCGCATCCGCAAGTTGCGCCTTTTGGAGGACC
>JAKAKG010000203.1:2311-73316 GCA_021813555.1 Acidobacteriota bacterium | reverse complement strand
ATGGAGGAAATCCTGGTGCTGGGGGAGAAGGCGGGTGCCAAGCCCCATGGCATGGAGATCCACCAGACGGACGGCGGGCTGGAGGTCGAGATGCATCTGGAATGGCCTCCGGCCATGCCGCTCAGCGAGGCCCACGCCCGTACCACCCATATGGAAGACAGCCTCCGGAAGAGCTTTCCCGATGTCCGCTTCGTCCAAACCCACCTGGAATGCCGGGGTGAACAGCCCTCCTCGCGACGCGAGGCCACGGGAAGGCAACCTTCCCTCGCGTCCGCCATCGCTGAGCGGGCCGCCGCCGTGCGCGGGGTGAAGGGGTGCCGCGACGTGAGGATCGCCGAAGGGGGCGGGCGGCTGTGGGTATCGCTTACCTGCCTTTTGACCACTGGGCTGACCGTACGGCAGGCCCACGCCATCGCTACAAAGGTCGAGGAAGAGGTTCGAAACCTGGATGTGCGCGTGGGCGCCGTGAGCGTGCATACGGAGCCCGCAGAGAAGGACTGAAGGCCGGGACGAGCCGCGCCAACCCCCGGTTCAGATCCGAAGGCCGCCTTGCCCAGCTCGCGGCCTTGGGCCTAAAATCAAAGCATGGGAGGAGCCATGGAAGACCTCAAGGACCGCCTGCGCGACGTGATCATCAGGAGCCTCCGCCTGGAGAACGTGAAGCCTGAAGACATCAAGGACGACACGCCGCTCTTCGGCGAAGGCCTGGGGCTAGACTCCATCGACGCCCTGGAGCTCGTGGTGGCCCTGGAAAAGGAGTTCGGCATCAAGATCTCCGACGAGGAAGTGGGGGTGAAGGTATTCCAGAACATCGGCACCCTGGCCGAGTTTATCGAAACCAAGGGTGAGAGGGCCCCATGAGGGGACTTGCCGTTTATCCCGGGTCCTTCGATCCCATCACCAACGGCCACCTGGACCTGATCCGCAGGGGGACCAAACTCTGCGACAGGCTCATCGTCGCGGTCCTGCGAAACACGGAGAAGTCGTACCTCTTCTCCGTGGAGGAACGGCTCACCCTGCTGCGGGAGAGCGTGGCGGACATACCAGGCGTGGAGGTGGACGCCTTCGACGGGCTCCTCGTGGAGTTCGCCCGGCGGCGCGGCGCGGACCGCATCCTCCGCGGCATCCGCGCCTTATCGGATTTCGAGTACGAGTTTCAGATGGCCCTCATGAACCGGCGCTTGGCTCCCGACGTGGAGACGCTCTTCCTCATGCCCCGCGAGGAGTTCACCTTCCTGTCCTCCCGGCTGGTCCGAGAGGTGGCACGGCTCGGCGGTCCCGTGGACGGCCTTGTGCCTCCGCCCGTAGCACTCCGCATCAAGGAGAAATTGCGCCCGTGATCGCACCCAGGATGAACCGCATCGAGCGGTCAACGCTGTTGGATCTCATCGCCCTCGGCCAGCGCATGCGCCGCGAAGGCGTGGATTTCGTGGACCTCGGGCCCGGCCAGCCCGATTTCCCTGTGCCGGACGTGATTCTGGAGGCCACCGCCCGCGCCCTTCGAGAGGGCCACACCTATTACAGCCCCGTCATGGGCATCCCCGACCTTCGGGACGCCGTGGCCCGCCGCTACAACGAGCGGTACGGCGCGCGCTACACGGCCGACAACGTCATGATCACGGCGGGGGCCAAGGGCGCCCTCTACCACATCATCGGGTCGCACCTGGAGACGGGAGGCGAGGTCATCGTGCCCGCGCCCTATTACGTCTCAACGCCCCAGATCGTGAAGCTGTGGGGAGGTACGCCGAAGTTTCTGCCCTGCCGGATGGAGAACGGATTCTTGCCCGATCCCGACGAGCTCAAGGCCATGATCGGGCCTGCCACCCAAGGTATCGTCCTCAACTCGCCCTGCAACCCCACGGGGGCGGTCATCTCCAAGGCCTTGCTGGCCTCCCTGTTCCACCTCGCCGATTCGCGAGGCCTCTTCGTCATCATGGACGAATGCTACGACCGGTACGTGTATGGGGACACGGCTTATGCCACCGTCCCCCATGTGCATCCCGAGGCCCTGGAGCCCTTCTTCATCGCGGGGTCTTTCTCCAAGACGTTTTCCATGACGGGGTACCGGCTGGGTTATGCCATCGGGCCCGCGCAGGACGTGGCCGCGGCGGGCAAGATCCAGTCTCATTCCATGAACGGGGTGACAACCTTCGCCCAGTTCGGGGGCCTGGCCGCCCTCCAGCACGAGGAGGCCATTTTCGGACCCATCCTCGGCCTCTTCGCCCAAAGGCGCAAGGCCATGCTCGAAGAACTCGCCCGCATCCCCGGACTCGCCTTTCGGGAGCCGGATGGAGCCTTCTACGTGTTCCCCGAAGCCAGGGCCATGATGGAGAGGGTGGGAGCCGGCACCAGCGAAGAGCTAGCGGCGAGGCTTCTGAAAGAGGCGGGCGTGATGGTCATCCCCGGGGGCGCCCTGGGGGCGGAAGGGTTTTTGCGTGTGTCCTTCGCCGTGTCCGAAGAGCAGATCCGGGAGGCGGCGCGAAGGATGAAGGCATTCGTGGGGCAGTAGAGGGAAGCAGGAAGTGAAAAGTGAAAAGTAAAAAGTGAAAAGTGAAAGGCGCCCGCTCCCGGCTTCCCGCTCCCCGCTCCCTCTTCTACAACGGAAACTCCGGTCCTTCCGGGAACTCTCCGAAGGCATCCTTCGGTTCCAGGGCCTTGGGATACTCCACGCGCCAGAGGGCCAAGCCCTGAGCAGGAAGGGCTGGAATCTGAGGGCCGTCCATGGCGCCCGAGAGGGCGCGCCGAACATGGGCTTCTCCCATGCGGCCACCGCCCACCGCCACCAGAAGTCCTGCGATGCAGCGCACCATGCGGTGGAGGAACGAGGGGCCGCCCACGTGCAGCACGAGGAGGGGCCCCCTTTGCTCCCAGCGGCATTCGGCCACGGTTCGCAGGGTGTTCTTCTCTCGCCCGTCGGCGGTGGTGAACGGGGAAAAATCGTGTTCTCCCAGGACAAGCCGTGCCGAGGCGTCCATGTCAGGAAGGCTCAGGGGTCCGTGCCACTGCCAGACATAGGGCGCGAGGGCCGGCGGAACTACGGATCCCGTGTAAAGGTGATATCGGTATGCCTTCCCGTTGGAGGAGTAGCGGGCGTGGAAGTCGGAGGGCGCCCAGGCCGCGCGGTAGACGCGGACGTCCGGGGGCAGGTTGGCGTTGAGTCCCTTGAGCAGGGCGGGGAGGGGACGGTCCAGCGCCGTGTCGGCGTGGGCCGTGAACCGCAAGGCGTGGACGCCCGAGTCGGTGCGGGAGCACCCCACCACCTTGGGGCCGCGGTGGCCGATTTTGCGGAGGGCATCGTCCACGAGTCCTTGAACGGTCGCGCCGCGCGCCTGGACCTGCCAGCCCCGATACGACGTGCCGAGAAAGGCCAGGTCGATTCTGAGCCGCCTGAGCCCCTGGCGGGGCCCGTCGTTGCCGCGTTCCTCGGATCGGTAGGGGCGAGGTAGGGCGGGTCTGGTCCCGCCGTGCCGGGCGGCGGAGCGCCCGGATGGCTCAGGGTGTCTTTTCAATGACGTCCCCGATGACCTTCAGCAGGTGCGAGGACTGGATGGGCTTGGAGATGTAGGCGTTGGCGCCCAGCGCGAGGCCCCGGTCCCGGTCCTCCTGAGCCCCCTCGGTGGTGATGATGATGATGGGCAGGTCCCGTGTCTTGGCGTTCTGGCGGACGAGGGACACGAGTTTGAGCCCGTCCATGACGGGCATGTTGATGTCCGTCAGGATCATGTCCACCTCTTCCGTTTGAAGCTTCTTGAGGGCGTCCACTCCGTCCACCGCCTCCACGATCTTGCATCCCTTGAACCTCTTGAGGGAGAAAGAGATGAGCTGGCGCATGGTGGGCGAATCTTCGACGACGAGGAACCGCAAGCCTTCCATGGTGTTTCCCCTCCCTATCCCTTCTGCGGCGGCGCGGTCAACAGGTCGAGGAATCCTTGGATGGTGGTGAGGCGGCGCTCGGACTGCGAGTAGAGCTTGCTGGAGAAGATGGCCGTGGCGGCGTGGGCGGCCAGGAGGGAGAAAAGCTCGTAGTCCACGGCCGTGAAGGCGTCCTTCTGTACGAGCAACTTGTTGATGCTGATGACGCCGATGACGTTCTCTTTGATCTTCAGAGGAATGGCTGCCAGCGGGTGGAGGAAGTCCACCGCGTACCCCGCGCCGGCCTGATTGATGTAGTAGGGCTCGCCCGTCTTGGAGACCGTGCCCAGGATGCCTTCCCCGATGCGGACCGTTGGGAGCGGCTTGGAGGCGTCGTGGCCCTCCTGCGCGATGGTGCCCAGCTCGTTGGTCTTTTCGTCCAGCAGCATGATGGCGAACACCTCGGCGCCGATGAGGTTGATGATGATCTCCATCACGATGTGGACCACTTCCTGGAAATCCAGGGTGGAGTGCAGCTGGTAGGATGCCACGTAGAGGTTGGCCAGATTGTTGTTCTGGTCTTCGATCTCCACGTAGCGCTGGGCGAAATCCTTGTTTTCCTCTTCCACCCGTTGATAGGCGGCTTCCACCTCGCGCTTCTCCAGGTCCAACTGCTCAAGGCGCTTCTTGAGAAGCTCGATCTCCTGCCGAAGCAGCCCGTCGGTCTCGCCGGAGCGGGGCCTGAGGGCCGCCACCTCGTAACGGAGGCGCTCGTTCTCCTTCAGGAGATCCTGGATGAAGTCCTTCTGCTTGGACAGCATCTGAAGGAATTCCTGGCTTTTGCTGAAGATGTCGCTGTGGTCTTCGACCATGTCGCGCTCCCGCTCTGCCATATCATACCACGCCCGAACGCGAATGCAACGGCGCCGGCGCCCCTCCGGCCGGCCCCTAACCGTTCTCCGAGGTGCCCGTATCCAGGAGGCCGTGATGGTTCACGAGGTCCGTGAGGCCCTGGATGTCTAACACGTGCCTGGCGACGCCGGCTTTGATGACCTCGCGGGGCATGCCGAAGATGACGGCCGATTCCTCCGACTCGGCCGCCACGATGCCGCCCGCCGCCGCGATGGCCACGGCCCCCTCCTTGCCGTCGTCGCCCATGCCCGTGAGGACGATGGCCAGGGACGCACTGCCGTACACCTTGGCCACGCTTTGAAAGAGGTAATTTGCGGAGGGGGCGAATCGGTCCTCCTTGAGCCGGTCGCTCACCACGGCCCTCGGGCGGCCGTCGGCGGTGGCGATACGAAGCTGTTTTCCCCCGGGCGCGATGTAGGCGTGTCGCGGGAACAGGGCTTCCCCGTCGGCGGCCTCCTTGACGACCCGGTGGGCGAGGGTGGAGAGGCGCTCCGCGAAGAGCCGGGTGAATACCGGGGGCATATGCTGGCAGATGACGATGGGTGAGACGAGGGCGGGCGAGAGGCCCGTCAAAAGCTGCTGGATGGCCGGGGGGCCGCCCGTGGAGGCGGCGATGGCCACCACCTCGGCGGTGCGCTCGCCGTGAGCCCGGGGAAGGGCCACGGGAGTCGGGATAAGGGGCGCTTGAGCCACTCGTTGCCGGATGTGGTCGAACTTGAGCTGGGGGATGGAGAGGATCTTGGAGAGCAGTTCCTCCTCGATGAGCTTGAGCTGGGGAGAGGCGGTCCTGGACGGCTTCACGACGAAATCCACGGCGCCCAAGTCGAGGGCCTTGAAAACGGACCGGTTGGATTCGCGAGAGGAGACGACCAGGACGGGGAGCGGACGGTTGACCATGAGCCAGCGCAGGACCGCGAAGCCATCCATCCTGGGCATTTCCAAATCCAGCGTAATGACGTCGGGATTGAGCTGGAGGATCTTGCGGATGGCGTCTTCCCCGTCGAAGGCGGTCCCCACCACATCGATGCGCTCCGAAGACCGGAGGATCTCCGAGATGACCTTGCGGTTGAAAGATGAGTCGTCCACCACGAGAACGCGTATCTTGCTCATGGCCCCTCCTTGACGTAAACGAGGTCGCCCGGAAGGTGGATGAGTTTGAAGGTGTCCGTGACGGAGATGAGGCTTTCGGAGTGGCCCAGCAACAGGTAACCCTGGGCCTTGAGCTTCTCGTGGAACCTTTCCATAACTTTGACTTTGGCTTCCATGTCAAAGTATATGATCACATTGCGGCAGAAAATGACATCGAACGCCGGCAGCAGGCCGTACCTGCCTGGGTCGAAGAGGTTGAATCTCGAAAAGTTCACGCATTTTTGGATGGAGGGGGCGACGCGGAAGCGCCCAGGTTCTTCCTCCGTGAACCAGCGTGCTTTGAACGCTTCGTCCACGGCCCGGAAGGAGCTCTCCGTGTAGAGGCCCGCCTTGGCCTTCGCCAGGACTCGCGAGTTGATGTCCGTGGCGTAGATCTCCAGGGCTCCCTCGGGATAACGGCCCGTTTCCTTGGCCAGGATGGCGATGCTGTAAGGTTCCTCTCCGCTGGAACAGCCCGCGCTCCAGACCCGTATCCTGCTTCGCCCGCTCCGTTCCCATAGGGCGGGGAGGATATCATTCTGGAAGCACCGAAGCTGCTTGATCTCCCTCATGAAGTACGTCTCGTTGGTGGTGATGACCGTCACGAGGTGGTCCCATTCCTGGGTCCTGTCCGGGTCGTAGCGGATGTAGTTCAAATAGTCCCTGGGGCTCACGCCTCCGAGGGCCGACATGCGCGACTCGAGCCTACGCTCCAGGAAAAACTGGGAGCCGGGCCCGAAGGAGAGGCCCGTCTCGTCATGAATAAGGACGCAGAAACGCCGGTAGAGATCGTCATCCAGCAGGGGCATCTGAGGCCCATCGTTGGGGTTCAACATGGCCGGACTTTAGAGATTCTCCAGGTGCTTGAGGATCTCGATGAGGATGAGCTTGGTCTGGAAATCCACCGACTGAGCCTCGTTCTCGATGAGGCGGGCGTGTTCCCTGCCCAGAGATGTGAAAAAGGCAAAGGTGGCGTCCTTCAGGGCCGGGTCCGTCAGGTAGTTGAGCATGCGCGGTACGGCCTCGATGGCCTTGAGGGCGATGAGCGCGTGGATGACGGTCTGGCGCACGAGGGTGTCCTGGTCCCGTTCGAGCTCTTTCAGGAGGATCGGGATAAACCGCCGGTCCTGGGAGGCTCCCATGAGCTCGATGGCGGTGGAACGGATCTCCCACCGGTGTTCCTGCACGGCGTCCGTGAGGGCCTTCACGGCATCGGGGCGCCCCGATTTGGCCAGAGCCCCCAGGGCCGCCTGGCGGACCTCAAGCGGGCTGGAGGCTTGGGTGGCAAGGGCGAGGACCGCCTTGAAGAGGCTTCCGCAGCCCACTTCGGCGAGGCCCCGGAGGGCGCCGAGCCGGACGGGCAGCTCGTCCTCCTCGAGGGCTTTGAGCAGGGACCGGCTGATGGACGGATCGGTGCTCTGGGAAAGGAAGAAGGCCGTTTCCGCCCGGACCCAGACGTCGGGGTCCGAGAGCGACGTGATGAGGATTTCCGGTTGGCGCGCCAGCAGCTCGCGCCCCAGGGCCGAAATGACGGCCCGGCGAACCCGGGCAGCCGTGTCTCCCAGCATGGGCAAAAGGTCCTGGAAGGTGTGGGCGCCCCCTCCCTGGGCGATGATCCGCACCACGGCCTGCCGGACCACGGGTGACGGGTCCTGGAGTCCGGGGACGAGCAGGGCCGCGTCGCCGTTTCGGCCCTCCGCCAGAAGGGCGTAGGCCGCGCAGCGCACCGATTCTTCATCGTCGGAGACCATGGTCTCCCCCGAGATGGCAAGCCGGGCCCGGTGCTCGGGATGCTTCCGGGCGAGGTTGCGCGCGGCCCGCAGGGCCACGTCGTGGAACGTCATGTCGGGCTCTCGCAGGACGCCCACGAGTTTCTGGAGGCAGCGGGGATCGTCCACCTCCCCCAGCGCGGCGATGGCTTCCATCCGGATCTGGACGTCGTCTTCGTACGACTGGTTCAGAAGGGGGACCACGGCATCGGGGCCGCCGGCGGCGGCGAGGAGGCGGATGAGGAGGAGGCGCTGGTCCTGGGCCGGCGAAGCGTTGAGGCGCGCGATGAGGGTGCGTGCTGCCGCCCGGCCGAAGGCCAGAGCCGCGTTGAAGGCGTCTCGCTGGAGGTAGGGGCTCGCCAGCTCGGCGAGGACCTTGTCGAGCAGCGACAGGTCCGCCAGGGCCCCGGCCACCAGAATCATGCCGCGGCGCTCGGTCACTTTAGCTTCTCCCCAAGCCGTTTCGAGGCGGGACAGGACCTCCATGGGGAAGTGAAGCTGGATCTGACGCGCCACTTCCCGGTGATGGCGCGGCAACAGGGCTTCGGGGATGTTGGCGTTGTAGATCTGTCCCAGGGCCTCCATCACGGCGAGGAGGGGCGAACCGGGGTCGGCGGCCCGCTGGAGGAGGAAGGATACGGTATGAAGATCGCCCATCCTCCCGAAGGACTTGAGGACGGCCCTGCGGTACTTGGGATGCTCGTACAGTTCGATGAGCTTGGACGTGGCGGCGGGACCTCCGATGCCGCTGAGGGCTTCGATGAGATGGAACCAGACCCAATCGTCCTGGCGCTGGAAAAGGTCGACGAGAACGGGCAGGTTGCCCGCGTCTTTCAGGCGCCCGAGGCTGGTGATGGCCGCGGAGACGACGTTGATGTTGTCGTGGCTCAGATAGTAGATGAGGTGAGGGGCGGAATTTCGGCTCGGCACCTCGCCCAGCAAGGAGATGAGGGCGAGTTTTACGTCCGTGTCTTCCTCCACCAGGTGGTCGTAGACGTGGGGAAGAACCGAAGGGCCCGCCTTGACGAGAGATTCATAGGCCGAATTGCGCTTGCCTGCGTTTTCGGGGTCATAGAGCGCCTGGATCAGCGTCGGCATGACGGCTTCGGTGGGAAGGGCCAAGACCGTCTCCACGGCTGCCTTCCGGACCCGCCAGTTGGGGTCACCCAGGAGGGTGTCCAGCCACGGGAGGGCCGTCGCCGCCGTCTCGTCCGCCAGGGCGATGGCGGCCCTTCGGCGCGTCTCCACGTCCGGAGAGGCGATCTCTCGGGCGAACTCCGTGTTCATGCTTCCCCCTCTTCAGCGATCTGAAGGTAGCGCGCGACCACGTCCCGCAGGTGGTCACCGGCGCCCTGTTTTCGGGTCTCGATGTAACGCCGTCCCTCAGCCACCTCGTCCCGGAAGAGCCGAAAGAAGTCTTCAGGTGTTTTTACCTGGGCCATACGCCGCGGATCGTACACCAGCAGATCGGCGAAGACGCTTCTCGCCAGTCTCGTGGCTTCCTCGTCGGAGCCCTCTGGGGCCGATGCGGATGGCGCGAGCTGCAGATGGAACTCGATTTTGCGCAGGACCGCTTCGTCCGAACCCCCCTCGTCCAGGTAGTCGTCGGCTCCGTAAAGGGACTGGGGCCGCCGTCTGTATCGCTTCCGATTGTGGATGGCTCCCAAAAGGATGATGGTTGGAGGCGCCGCCTCTTCGGCCCTGAGCCGGGCGATGAGATCCGTCCCCATGAGCCCGGGAAGGTACGGATTCACCAGCAGGAGACGGGGCCTCCTGGACCGGACCTCCGCGAGCGCCGTGAGGCCGTCTTCCGTGACCACCAGGTTGAGGCCCAGGCGGTGGAGCAGCTCCACCAAGCTGTTGCGGAAGTCCCGCTGGATGTCGGCCACGACGGCCGTGGCACGCCCGTGGGCTCCCGCCAGCTCATGGCTCGGCTCCACGGAGGGCGACACGAGGAACTCGGTGCTGCAGCTTCGGCACCGGATTCTGAGGAGCCTGGCCTGACTCTCGTTGAGGCGGTATCGCTTGAGGCAATTCGGACACTGGACGAACATGGCGGCGGCTCCCCGGGTCAGACGTCGAATGCAAGGAACATGGGCAGATTGAGGAAGCCAACGGCTCGCCCCTTGTGGTGAAAGACACCCTCCACGAAGTCCTGGACCACGGGCTTGAATCCCTCGGGCACCGGTTCCAGCGCGGCCACGTTCACCTCCACCACCTGGTCGATCTGGTCCACGAGAAGTCCGATGTGGTCTGCGCCCAAATCCAGCACGATCACCTTGGGTGCCTCCGGTTTGGAGGAGATCAGGCCCAGTCTGGACGCCACGTTGATGATGGAGACGATCCGCCCCCGGAGGGAGAAGATGCCGGACAGAAAGGGCGGTGCGTTGGGGACGAACGTGGCGGGGGGCATGTCGATGATCTGGGCGATGTCGTGGATGGGGATGGCGTATTTCTCGCCGTCCAGATCAAAGATGAGGAGGCGCTCTCCTGCGGCCGCGGGCTCGGCGGGAGCTGCCGTGTCCTCCTTTGCGGGCTGGGCCGTCGGGAGGGCGAAGGCCGGCGATTCGGAGTCGGCCGCAGGCCCTGGCAGAACATCCGGGTCCGCCGCCTGGGCCGCCGGTGCCGATGGTTCCGCCTCCGGCGGCGGTCCCGCGGCCCTCGTTCCTCCCGGCGCGCCGCCCCGAGCTTTTTTTCGGATCTTCGCCAAGTCCACGTTCTGCTCCCATCTAAAGCCCATTATAAGGGACCCGGGGGGCCTCCGCAACGCGGAGAACCAGCCGAGCTCGAAGGTCGGCCGTGGGAGGCGCAGCCGGCTCCGGGGAGGCGGACGCCCCTCAGAGGGACTCGGAGCCGAATTCGCGTTCCAGCGTCTGCCGGGCCAGGGAGGCATGGCGCCGCACGGTCACCTCCCGGAGGCCCGTGAGGCGGGCGATTTCACCGTCCTCTACTCCGAGAACGTCGCGCAGGAGGAACACGAGACGCTGGGCCGGGGGCAGTTTCGCCGCCCAGAGGTAGAGGGTCCGGATCTCGTACGGGTGTCCTTGGACGGAAAGTTGGGGAGTGTCTTCGGGAAGGTGGTCCAGCGAAACATGGATGCGGTCATTGCGCTTCAAGAAGCTGTAGGTGCGCCGCACCGCGATGCTTTTCAAGAAAGGGAAGGGGTCCTGGCCGGGGACAAGCCGCCGGAGAGCCTGAAAGAATCTGAAGAACGTCTCTTGGAGGATGTCCTCCGCATCGTGGGCGCGAGGCACCATCTGGTACACGAGGCGGAAGAGGGGCCCATAGTAAGCCTTCACCAGGCGGGCAAAGGCCTCCTCGTCGCCGTCCTTCGCCTCCCGAAGCCACTGTTCAACCGCGACAAGGTCCTGCACCCGCACCTCTCCCCTTCATGCCCGGTTCCACTATACGGATCCCCATGCGCGAAGGAAAGAACGTGTGGCCGGTGGAGGGAAGAGGGTTACGGGCCCTGGCGCCACTGGTTGCCTGTGCGGTTGTAGCTCACCGTCGTCTCGCCGCCGTCGCCGTTCACCAGGCGCACGGGCACGAAGACCCCCGCGGGGAAGAGCGCCTTGAGGCCGGTGCCCTTGAGGACGACCTTGGTTTCCGGGACGATTTTGACCGTGGCCCACCGCTGGCCGCCAACATAGACGCTCGCGTCGGCATGCAGGTTCGTCCCCGTGATGATGATGCGGAAGGGGCTCGCGGCCTTCTGCACGCGCGTGACGTGGGGGGGGACGGCCACCACGATAGTCCCGCTTTTCATGCAGGAGGCCGAATCCGCCGAAGCGGTGAACGTCCAGGTATAGGCGCCAGCCGAGGCATAGACATGGGTGGGGGCCGGGATGCTCGCGCGAAGGCTGCCGTCTCCGAAATCCCAGTCATAGGCCAAACTTTGAGCACAGCTCGTGCTGGTGGCCGAAGCCTGGAAGGGCACGGATGTCCCTGGAGAGCCCGAGGTGGGCGCCTGCGCCTGGCACAGCACGGTGCAGATGCCGGGTTCGGGCACGGCGGTGGCCGCAAGGCTCGGCGGGCCTTCGAAGCCGCCCGTGTCCAGACTCGTGGCGTAGTATGTGTACTCCGCGCCGTTCACCAGGCCGCCATCGTTATATCCACGGTCCGAGGGCCCTGGACTCGCCACCGCCGCCCAAGTTTTGCCTCCGTCGCCGGACCTGTAGAGTTCAAATCTCGAGACGGGAGCCGCCGGAGAGCCCCAGGACAGAACCACGGCTCCGTCCGCGGGCGAAGCGGCGAAGGCCGGCGGAGGATCGGGGGCGGGCAGGCGCAGGGAGACGGAAGGATCGCCCATGAGGATGTTCCCCATGACCGACCGGGCATCGGAGGAGGGCAGAGAGAAGCGCCCCGCATCCACCAGCGGCCCCACCGGTCTAGTTTTGGACGGGCCGAAGGCCTGCTCGAAGAATGCGTTGGCGAAGGTGTGCTCCTCGTCGGGGTAGGCGATAGTGGAGAATCCGCAGGACCCGATGGTACCCCGGTCCGCCCTGGCTAACAGAACTTCCATGAGGGCGTCGGTGCTCACCTCGTCGAAAGCTGAGTTGTAGCAACTGCTGCTCACGATGAAGGGCAGAGGGGCTGAGGGGGCCGAGGGAGTCAGGTCCACTGGGGGGAGCAGATCTACGTCCGAATCGCTGCACGTACCGCTGGTGCAATTCCGGGAGGGGTACGAGGTGAAGAAAGCATACTGGTTGCCGAGGCTGCTTATGCCGCTGTGTCCGCTGTAGTGCATGAGCGCGGCGCCCGGCCATGCCGCCCTCAAGGCGGAGGCGAAGGCGTTGGCGTCGGTGCCGTTATAAGGAGCGTCGTGAAAAAACAGGTGGGTGCCGCTCCAGGGCGGTGCCATGTAGGTGGTTTGCAGGAGGGTGTTGGCTTGTTCGAAGACCTGCTCCCAGGTTTGGGTCCACGTGTCGGCCACGAAGAGGCCGCTCTTGTACCAGGTGCCGGCCAGGGCCTGATCCTCATAGGCCATGATCTTGGTGAGCATGCCCGCCAGCTCTTCATAGGACCGTGCGGGAAGGCGGCCCACCGCCGAATCTGGGTAGCCGTCTCCGTTCACGTCGGCGAACCAGGCATCGGAAGGATACCGGCCCATGTAGGTGGAATCCCCCGCGTCTTCAAACATCATGGTAGGGACGCGGCTGGTGTTGCCAGGCGTCCCCGTGTAGTTTTTGTAGTCATAGGATGCGTCCCCCACGAGGAGGACGTACTTGGGAGCCCGGCCCCATGCTGCCGCGGCGGCGGCCAGGTAGCTCCGAATCGCTGTTGGGTCCATGAGGCCGTAGGAATAGGCGTTGTAGATGCTTTCCACATCCACCGCTACTACCGTCATGGCCTCCGACCGCCTCGCCAGGTAGGCTTGCCACACGGCATCGGCTCCCGCGGGATGAAAGTCGGGATGGGTGATGATGACCATGTCCGCGGGGTTGGCGGGGTCCGGAATCGCGGGTGCAGCCGCCACATAAGCGGCGCTTGGCAGGAGCGGCGCGCTGGATAGGGCCACGAGGCGCCGCGTCACGCCAGGATTTGCAGGCATTTCGAAGGTAGCCGTGCCCGCGGAGAACGTGGCTCCCGTGAGCAGGATGGGGCGCTTGAGCCCCGTCGCCGGGTCCGAGGCGGAGAGATCGAGAATGTATGGTGCCGTCTGGTGCCCCGGGCATGCGTACTGAGCGGAAGCCTCAACATCCGTGATGAGGAGAGTGCCCGAGTCCGAATCCAAGGTCCTCGAATAGGTGAAATCGAAGTAGTCCAGAAGCTGGAAATCGGGCTGTCCGGCGACCCCCGGCAACGTCAGAGTGACGGTGTTGGCTCCGTTGGCCAAGCCCGAGCTGAAGCTGCACGTCTGGGCCGAGATGGCTTTGCCCTGCCAGGGACCGGGATCGGGTCCCGCGCTGGGCGAGGCACCGTTGAGCGCCAGGGTGATGCCGTGTTGGCCGTCGTTGAGGCCCGCCAGGACAGCAGTGGCCGAGAGGCCCGCTCCGGAGGGGTGGGGCAGGTTCACGCTGAAATCCCTGGAGGTGCTCGACCCAGCGGGGGCGGCCAGGATGGGGGCCCAGAACCAGTTGTCCCCGTCAGGCCTGAAGTGGTCCAGTGAGTCCAGGTAGGTGTTCACCTCCAAGTGGACCGTGGCCGCAAACTGTGCCACGGAAGGGAAGCGGCCCGTGGGCGCCGCGGGGGCGGTGGCCATCCGAAGCCCCCGCTGGCCGTTGGAGTACAGCCAGTACACGTTGGTATCCGAGAAGTCGCCGCCATCGAACATGGGCCGGTTCGTGATGGCGAGCTTCTGGCCGTAGAACACCACGGCGCTGGACGGAGAAAGAGGCCCCGAGGATGGGCCCTCGATCCAGATGGGAAGTTCCACCCCCCCGCATTCCAGGTGGATGGTCTCCACCAGGGTTTCGGGGCTTAACCCGTGGGAGGTGAGATAGGTGTAATCCAACCGGTAAATGCCGTCCTGCGCGACCTCCACTCGCACGGGGCTGGCGCCGGGCGGAAAGGTGGAGACGGTGGTTCTGGAAATGCTTCGGCCCGTCTCGGAGGCGTGCCGGAAGGCAAGGGCGCCCGTGGGGTTGAGGAAGAGGCTGGCGTCCGTTCGCGCGCGGATCCCGGGCGGCAGGGGAGGATCAAGGGAGCCGGCCAAGCCGGGCACCTCAAGGGTCCCTACGAGGGTGGACAAGATCTCCACTTCCCCGGAGGGACCTCGCCGGACGGGATGCACGATGATTTCCTGGTAGGGGATACCGTGCCACACCCCGCGCCGGCCGAGAACGGCGGCCTCGCCCGTGGCGGGGACCCAATGGCCAGGGGGGACCGCCTGCCAGTGGGCGGTCACCACGCGAAGGGATGCTTTCTGGGCGTTGGCCGGCAGGGCGACTTTAATGGAAACCGAGGGCGTTCGCGGCGGGAGCCCCTCAGGGGAAGGTTCGGCCCATAAGGCCGCCTGGCCCGGGGCGGGGGACCAGCTGAAATGGAAGACCTGACGCCCCCCGGAGGAGGCGGCAGGAGGGTGAACACTTATGACAAAAGCCGCCAACCCAAGGAGGATGTGCCAAAATGCCTGGCGGCGGTTGAAACCCTGGATCCGTGCCACCTGCAAAAGAGATAGCCCCGAACCGGCTAGCTCACGAAGGGGGCAGAGCAACCGGTGCCCGTTCCAGCCTTGCTCGGGCTTACCCCGCAACTCGAAGCTCTGGCCTCAATCCGCTCCTTGTAAATCACCGCGGGTTTCTCGTAGGGCTTTTTCATTCTGCCACCTCTCCTTCTCCCGAAGGTAAATTGCGACATCTCGTGCCGCCTGTCAAGTCCCAATCGTTCCCGTTGGTCCCAAGCGCCCGCGGCGCTGAGGCAAGACAAGAAACCGCTGAACCGGTTACGTCTCCGCTAGCTTGGATCGGATGTTCGCCACCCTCACGTACTGTTCGTCGGGACGGAGGGGGTCGCCGCATTTCAACTGAGACAGTCCTGGGCAATGGGCGCAAAAGGCGTGCTCCTTCACGGTGTCCTTGAGCATGGCCGCGCTCTTCAGGTTAGCCTCCCTGGCCGCCATCAGGAGGGGCGAGGTGGCCCAAATCTCCTGAAGGGTCTTTTCCCGCACGCTGCCCACGGACTGCTTCCACTGGACGCAAGGGTGAATCTCTCCAAAGGGGGTGATGTGGAGGGTTCCCGTGCCCACGCTGCAATTAAAATCGCCGGGCTCCCGCTCGAAGGGCGAGTTGCCCAGATTCAAGCCCGAGGTTTTGTAGAGCCAGGCGATGGCCTCGTCCGAGGCCCGCAGCTCCATGGGATAAAACTGCCGGTCGTCCGAGATCGTGAGGACGGGGTCGAAGAAAAGGGGGAACCCGAAACCGTCGGCCATCGCCTTGATGTCGGCCAGTTCGTTCTCTACCAGGCGCGTCACGGTGCACTTGAGAAAGACCCGGAGGCCCGATCCTTGAAGAAGGGAGAGCGCGTTCATCTGGCGCTGGAAGGACCCTTTCACCTGCGTGAGGGCCTCGGCGGTCTCGGCCTTGGCTCCGTGGATGGACATCTCCAGGCAAAAGGGCATGAGAGTCGCGAGCCGGTCCACCACGTTTTGAGTGAGGGCCGCGCCGTTGGTGAATATACGAACGGCAAAGGCCCGGTCCTTGGCAGCCTGAGCGATATCCCAGAACCGGGGATGCATGAGCGGCTCGCCGCCCGTGAGGGTGAGGTAGAGGACGCCCATCTCTTTCAATTGGTCCAGGACGCCCACGATCTCCTCGAAGGTCAAAGGAGACTCGGCTCTCTCCGGGGCCGGCTGCGTCCGCTTCTGGCTCTTGCGCTGGACGGGGTTGTAGCAGAAGTAGCAGGCCAGGTTGCAGGTGTACGTGAGCTCAATCGACGCAAACAGGGGATGCCGCGCCCGGAAGGCGCTGTCGTGCAACCGCTGCAGGGGTGTTCCTCGCTCAGTCTGTTCCATCGGCCAGAGCTCCTGAGCCACGCAGCGCCTGCATGAATTCTTCAACGTCGCGCTGGGCGTCTGGCACTGAAACTTCGTGCTCCTGCGCTATATTCCTGGCCAAGATCTCGGGCCCGAGCTCCAGGTGTTCCCATATGTAAGTTCCCAGGTCATTCAAGACCTGGATCTCGCCCAGGCGGTTATGAATGAGGACGGCTTGGCCCTCGATGGTCCTCCAGGATACGTCGGGGTTTCTTTTCGGCAGAGTCTCTTCGCTCACGGCTGATCCTCCCTTTTGAGCACAACGTCCCAGAAGGACGGATCCTTCCTGAAAAGCAGCTCCCGCACGGGAACGGCCCGGCACAGATCCTCCACGATGGGGAGGAGATACTCCGATCTCCGGCCGGGATCGGCGACGAAGGGACAGCAGGAGAGGAGCATACCCACGGCGGCGGCCCGGGCAAGGGGAAGAGTCCCGACTTCGGCCGATTGGCGGAGGTGAAAGAGGCCTGCCAGGGGGCAGAGCCCCTTCTCCTTGACGCGCTGGGCCATACTTCCCTGAAAGGGGGTGGCGGCCGCCAGGAAGCGGTCTCCCTCGCGCAGGAGCAGGACGAGATCGTCGGAGAGGGCAAGGGCGCCCCGCCCCTCCAGCGAGAGGGTCGTGGCCGTGCTCTTGCCCGCGCCCGAATGCCCGAAGAAGACGTAGGCCTTCCCCTCCAGCACCAGGCCCGCACTGTGCAGGACGAACCCGCCGCGCTCGATGGCCAGATCGGCCACGCACCAGCGCAGGTAGTTTTCCATGGCGGACAGAACCTTCGAGAGCGGGAAGGCGACGCTCACCCGGAGCGTTCCCGCGGAGGCTCCCGCGGGCCAGAAGGCGGCGAAATCATGGGACACCATGATCCGTCCTTCAGGGAAGTCGCGCTCCTCCACGCGCATGAAGCCGTCCTCGGCCATGTCGAGGTAGTGCTCCGGCCCGTCATAAAGGACGACCGTGTGCAGAGGCGGTTCATCGGAGAGGAAGGGAGAATACCGCTCCTGGGCCGCCGGGAGCAGCGCCTCGGAAAGCCCAGAGAACTGAACGGCGATACCGCCCACGCTGACGGTGAACGCGCCGTCGCCGTGACGGTTGAGCGGGCCGGAGAAGTGCCCCGGGGCGACGGGCCGGTCCATGGGGAGCGCGGCCTCAGCGGCCTTTCGGAGGGCGGCCCAGAGGATTGGCCTGCCACGCGGGCGCAGCCGCGACCGCTTTCTTGGCCGCGGACGGCGCAACGGCGTCTCCCACCGTTTCGGCGCCCGAAAAGAAAAAGGCCGTTTCGATGAGGCCGTTTTCGACGCTGTCCGACCCATGGATGGCGTTGCACTGGATGTCCGTCCCAAACTGCCCGCGGATCGTGTCCTTGGGCGCCTTGGCCGAGTCGGTCGGCCCCATGACGGCCCGCAGGTGAGCCACGGCGTTGTCTCGTTCAAGGCTGATGACGATCACGGGGCCGGAGGTCATGAAGTCCACGAGTTCGGGAAAGAAGGGGCGTTCCCGGTGGACGGCGTAAAAGGCCTCGGCCTGAAGCCGGGACAGGCGGGCCATCTTGAGGCCCCGTACGCCGAAACCCTCGTCCAGAAGGCGCTGGAGCATGTGCCCCTGGACGCCCTTGCGAAGGGCGTCCGGTTTGAAGATGGTGAAGGTTCGCTCGGCCATGCGGCTATCCCCTCGCTGAGAGGATGTGGGCGCCGTATTCATGGGCCGCTTCCCGGCCCACTTCCAAGGCGCGCTTGTTCAGATCCTCGGTTCCCTTGGGCACCCGGCCCAGGACGGCTTTCTCCAGGGCAGGAAGACCCACGATGCCCGTCAGTTCCTGGATGAGGCCCAGGGCCACGATGTTGGTGACGAACTCCTTGCCCACCGTCTCGCGGGCCAAACGCGTGATGGGGGCTTTGACGGAGCGGTATTTCTCCGGGATGGCCGAGGGTACCAGGTCCGAATCGGCGATGACGAGGGCCGTTTCCGGGCAATCCTTCAAATACTTTTCGGCGGCCGCATCGGTTAGGCACAGGAGGAGGTCGATGTGCGTCGCTTTGGGGTAATCGATTTCCTCATCCGAGATGATGACTTCGCTCTTGCTGGCACCGCCGCGAGATTCAGGGCCGTAAGACTGGCTCTGAACGGCGTTCTTGTTTTCGAAAATGGAGGCCGCCTCGGCCAGGATCACGCCCGCCAGCACCAGGCCCTGTCCGCCGAGGCCCGCCAATCGTATTTCGTAGCGTTTGCTCATGTCAGATCCCCTGGGAATTTCATGGCGCGTTTGCCTTTAAAAGAAAAGTTAAAAGTGAAAAGTGAAGAGTGGGAAGGAACGCGGCCCGCTGTTGAGGGCTCGCTTTTTACTTTTCACTTTTCACTATTTACTCCTCACTCCTCACTTCCTCACTTGCTCACTCTCTCAATCAGCTTGCCGTACTCCTCGCACCATTCCGGGCGGGAGGTCTGGAAGAGCATCCCCACGGGGTATTTCCCGGCTTTCTCTTCGGGGCTCATTTTCTCGGCGAGGCGGACGTTGTAGGTCATTTCCTTGTACCGGTCCATCATCTCGGAGGCGTCGCCCCATTTGTTCTGGCGGCCGAAGTAGGTGGTGCACTGAGACCAGGCGTCCACGACGGAGAATCCCTTGTTCTGCAGGGCTGACAGGATGACGCGGTCCATGGCGACGGCGTCGATGTCCAGGGCGCGGGCCACGTAGGTGGCGCCCGAGGCCTGGGCCATGTTGCACACGTCGAAGGGCTGCTCGATGGCGCCGTAGGGGGCGGTGGTGCCCTTGGAGCCCGTGAAGGTGGTGGGGGAAGCCTGTCCGCCGGTCATCCCGTAGATGTTGTTGTTGAAGACGATGAGGGTGATGTCCATGTTGCGCCGGCAGGCGTGAATGAAGTGGTTGCCTCCGATGGCCATGGCGTCTCCGTCTCCGGAGATGACGATCACCTTGAGGTTGGGGTTGGCCACTTTGACACCCTGGGCGAAGGAGAGGGCGCGGCCGTGGGTCGTGTGAAGGGTGTTGAAGTCCAGGTAGCCCGGTGTTCTGCTGCTGCAGCCGATTCCAGAAACCACCACCACGTCATCCTTGGCCCACTTGAGCTTGTCCAGGGCCCGCAGGATGGATTTCATGATGGTGCCGTGGCCGCAGCCGGGGCACCAGATGTGCGGCATGCGCTCTTTGCGCAGGTATTGGAAATAGTCCATCGACATGGCTCAGCCTCCCACGATGGCGGACAGGATCAGGGACGGGGCGATGGGCTCACCGTTCACACGGTGGACCCCGACGACGGGAACGGCCGGCCCGAGGATGCGTTCGACCTCCAGGCGGTACTGTCCGAGGTTCATTTCGGGGACTACGACCTTTTTGGCGTGGCTGGCGGCCAGGGCGATCTGCTTCTCGGGGATGGGGAAGAGGGTGATGGGCCTGAAGAGCCCCGCCTTGATGCCCTGCGCGCGGGCTTCCTCCACGGCGCGTTTGGCCGAGCGGGAGGTGGACCCGTAGGCAACCACCAGGACCTCCGCGTCCTCCGTGCGATGGTTTTCGAAGAGGAAAAGCTCATCCTTGTGCATCTCTACTTTGTCCACGAGCCTCCGGTGGAGGATCTCCTGGTTGTCGGGGGCGCCCGAGGGGAAGCCCGTGGCGTCGTGGTCCAGACCCGTCACGTGGTACCTGAAGCCCTCGCCGAAGTTCATCATGGGTGGAATGAGGCTGGCATCCGCCTCGTAAGGCTTGTAGGGATCGCCGGGCTTGAGGTTGGGCTTCTTCCGGTTGACGATCTTGATGTCTTCCTTCGCCGGGATGACGATTTTCTCTCGCATGTGGGCCACGATCTCGTCCATGGCCAGCACCACGCACGTCCTGAACTGTTCGGCGAAGTTGAAGCACTGGACGGTAGTGTCAAAGGCTTCGCGGATGGAGTTGGGGGACAGCACGATGGCGGGGTGGTCGCCGTGCGTGCCCCAGCGGCACTGCATGACGTCCGACTGGCTCGGCCCCGTGGGGTTGCCCGTGGAAGGGCCGCCGCGCATGACGTTGACCACGACGCAGGGCACTTCGGCCATCATGGCGTAGCCGATGTTTTCCTGCATGAGGGAAAACCCCGGACCCGACGTGGCCGTCATGGACTTGGCCCCGGCCAGGCTGGCGCCGATGATGGCGCCCATGGAGGCGATTTCATCCTCCATCTGGATGAACTTGCCGCCTAGTTTGGGCAGGCGCCCCGACATCTTCTCGGCGATTTCGGAGGAGGGCGAGATGGGGTAGCCCGCGAAGAACCGGCAGCCCGCCGCGAGGGCTCCCTCCATGCAGGCTTCGTTGCCGGCGAGGAATTTGATCACCGGGGCTTTCTTTTCGGTAGCTTCTGCGCTCATCGGGTTCCCTTTCGGAAAGGTCAACGTGATCAGGTAATCAACGGATCATGTGATCGTGTGATCAACGCCTCAAGATGGCCCCGTCGCCTGATACCCGGTCACGTTCCATCAGTCCACGAAAATCGCGAAATCGGGGCAGCGGATCTCGCAGAGCATACACTTGGTGCAGGCGTCCACGTTCACCACTTCCACCGTCTTAAAGCCCATGGCCAGGACCTTTTCGGGGCAATAGGCCACGCAGATGTTGCAGAGGGCTCCTTTGCAATGGCCGGAGATCACGGTGATGAGGACGTCCTTCTTCACCTTCTGGCCGTGCCCCGAGGTGGCGACCTTCTCTTTCTTGATCTGCACGAGCCGGGGGGACCCTACGGCCTCGCCCGTCTCCCGAACCCCGCTGCGCGGCTCCGTCGGCGTGCTCATGATCTTTGCTCCCTCTGCATCCGGGGCATCGTGCCCCTCGGGTTGGTGCTAAGTGCAACGGGGGCAAGCGGACCCTTCCGCCTGCCCCCGCAGGTTGTTGATCGCGCGTCCGTCCGTCAGGCCTTCAGCGCCGTCATCATGGCGGCGCCGAGCTCGGTGGGGGACTTGACAACCACCACGCCGGCCTCGGTAAGGGCTTTCATCTTTTCGGCGGCGGTGCCCTTGCCGCCGGCGATGATGGCGCCGGCGTGGCCCATCCGGCGGCCGGGGGGAGCCGTCTGGCCGGCGATGAAGGCCACCACGGGCTTCTTCATGTTCGCCTTGATGTACGCGGCGGCCTCCTCCTCGGAGGTGCCGCCGATCTCTCCGATGAGGACCACGCCTTCAGTAGCCGGGTCCGCGTTGAAGAGCTGCAGAGCATCCACGTGGCTCGTTCCCGGTACGGGGTCGCCCCCGATGCCGATGCACGTCGTCTCTCCCAGGCCGCTTTCGGTCAGTTGCCACACCGCTTCATAGGTGAGGGTGCCCGAGCGGGAGATGACGCCGACCCGGCCTTGTTTGTGGATGTACCCAGGCATGATGCCCATTTTGCATTCGCCGGGAGTGATGATGCCGGGGCAGTTGGGCCCGATGAGGCGGGCGCCGTTGGCCTTGATGGCAGCCTTCACGCGGGCCTCGTCCCTGGCCGGAATGCCCTCCGTGATGCACACGATCACGGCGACGCCCGCGTCCGCCGCTTCCAGAACCGCGTCGGCGGAGAAGGGCGGCGGCACGAAGATGAGGGCCGCGCTGGCGCCCTCGGCCTTGACCGCGTCCGCCACCGTGTTGAACACGGGGACTTTCCCCTCCCAGGTGGTGCCGCCCTTGCCCGGAGTGACGCCCGCCACGACCTTGGTGCCGTACTCCAGGGACTGCTTGGTGTGGAAGGAGCCCTCTTTACCCGTGATGCCCTGCACCAGCACACGCGTGTCTTTATTGACTAAGATGCTCATGGCCCCCCCTCACTTCACGGATGCGACGGCCATCTGGGCCGCCTGCTTCAGGTTGTCGGCCACGGCGAATTTGAGGCCCGATTCCGTGAGCATGGCCTTGCCCTTGTCCACGTTCGTGCCCTGGAGGCGCACCACCACGGGCAGATTGACTCCGATCTCCTTGGCCGCGGCGATGACGCCCTCGGCGATCACGTCGCAGCGGACGATGCCGCCGAAAATGTTGATGAGGACGGCCTTCACGTTCTTGTCGGAGAGGAGGATACGGAAGGCGTTCTTCACGCGCTCCGTGGTGGCGCCGCCCCCCACGTCCAAGAAGTTGGCCGGTTCGCCCCCCTCGAGCTTGATGACGTCCATGGTGGCCATGGCCAAGCCCGCGCCGTTCACCATGCACCCGATGGAGCCGTCGAGCTTGATGTAGTTCAGGTCGAACTTGCTCGCCTCCACTTCCAGCGGGTCCTCCTCCGTGAAGTCCCGCATCTCCATGATGTCCTGGTGGCGGTAGAGGGCGTTGTCGTCGAAGTTCATCTTCGCGTCGAGGGCCAGCACGTGGCCGTCTTCCGTGAGGATGAGAGGATTGATTTCAGTAAGAGTCGAGTCCGTCTCTTCGTGGGCTTTGTACAGCGCCGTAACGAGCTTCACGCACTCCTTGAAGGCTTCGCCCGTGAAGCCGAGGCCAAAGGCGATTTCGCGGGCGTGGAAGGGCTGGATGCCCAGGAGCGGATCGATCCAGGTTTTGAGAATCTTCTCGGGGGCCTCGGCGGCCACCTTCTCGATCTCGACGCCCCCCTCGGTGGAGGACATGATCACGTTCATCTGCTTGGACCGGTCCAGCACGATGCCGAGGTAATACTCCTTGGCGATGGAGCTGGCGCCGGTCACGTAGATTTTCTGGACCTGCTTGCCCGCGGATCCCGTCTGATGCGTGACGAGGGTGTTGCCGAGCATTTTCTTCGCGTACTCGGCCGCCTCGTCGGCGGTCTTGGCCAGCTTCACGCCGCCCTTGAAGCCGTCCGTGAAGGTGCCCTTGCCCCGCCCGCCAGCGTGGATCTGTGCTTTCACCACGACGGTGCCGCCCAGTTCCTTGGCGATGGCGTACGCCTGCTCGGCGGAGAAGGCGACCTTGCCCTTGGGGACGGCCACCTGGTACCGTTGCAGGATTTCCTTGGCCTGGTATTCGTGAACTTTCACTTTGACCCCCTGACGACGTGGACGCTTACGTGGTGGCGGATCGGATGCCGCGGTGCCTCTAAAAAGAACAAAAGTATGGCACAGGGAACGGCACCTGTCAATGAAAGGGGCGTGACACCGGCGCCGTGTGGGCCTCGCTCGCGCCCTTGCCGGGGGGGGCACGACGGGCCTAAACTTGAAAGCAAACGTGGGGGGGTGGGCTTGGGACCTTCAGAGAGCAGGAAGGAGCGGGAGGCGTCGGGAGGGCCGTGGGCCGCGGCCCTGGTTCTGACGCTGGCCGGCGGGCTTGCGGCGCCGTTCTGGGCAGGCACCCCGTCTCCAGCCGAGCGCACCATGGCGTTTCTCCCCGGATTGGAGGCCGAGGCCCCGGAAGACGGCGGCACGTTCACCCGCGCGCTCCCCGCCGACGCCGTCACCCTCAATCCGGTGATCGCCAACGACATGGTGTCCTACTTGGTCTACAAGTGGATCTACGACCCGCTCGTGGACGTGGACCAGGACATGAACCCCGTGGGCGTCCTGGCGGAATCCTGGGAAAACTCCCCCGACAACACAACCACCACCTTCCACCTGCGCAAGGGCGTGACATGGCATGATGGCAAGCCTTTCACGGCCGATGACGTGCTCTTTACCTATGAGGCGTGCATGGATCCCGCCGTAGACGCCATCAACAAGCGGCCGAGCTTCGAAGCCGTGGCCAAGGTCGAAAGGATGAATGACTTCACGGTGAAGGTGACCTGGAAGGAGCCTTACGCGCCGGGGCTCATGGCCTGGAACCTTCACATCATGCCACGGCACGTATACGCCTACGCCAAGGGCCGGAGCCAGGACTTCAATAAGGGGTCCGCGGACGTGCCCCCAGTGGGCACGGGGCCCTTCCGTTTCGCGGAGTGGAAGCGCGGGGAGCGCATCGTCTTGAAGGCAAATCCCCGCTATTTCGGAGGGCGGCCACACCTGGATACGATGGTGTTCAAAATCATTCCCCAGAGCCAGACCCAGCTCGCGGCCTACCAAACGGGCCAGCTTGATCTCACGGCCATCTCCACCGAACAGTGGCGCCAGCTCAAGGCGGATCAAGCGCTTCTCAAGGGAGCCACGGTGTTCGAGTACTACGGGCGTCAGTTTATGTACTTGGCCTGGAACATGGATGGCTCCAACCCCTTTTTCAGGGACAGGCGGGTCCGGCAGGCCATGACCTATGCCACAAACCGCCAGGGCATCGTGGATAAGGTTTTGGACGGACATGGCATCACGTGCTCCGGCCCGTTTTATCCCGGAAGCTGGGAGAGCAACCCCGCCATCAAGCCTTACCCCTACGATCCGGCCAGAGCCGCCGCGCTTCTGGATGCGGCTGGGTGGAAGGACCGGAAGGGGGACGGGGTCCGGGAAAAGGACGGCAAGCCTCTGGCTTTCGAGTGCCTGGTGCCTGCGGAGGTGGACCAGTTCTCCCGCTTCCTCGAGATTTTCCAGCAAGACTTGAGGCGGATAGGCGTCGCCATGGCCATCCGCAAAGTGGAGTGGAGCGTTTTCCTGGATAGGACCCAAAGGCACCAGTTTCAGGCCTACCTCTCGGGTTGGAGCCTGGGAGACGATCCAGACCCTTATGGCCTCCTCCACTCTTCTCAGGCCAAGCTCCTTCCCGATGGCATGGGGACGGGACAGAACGACGTGTCCTACATGAGTCCCGAGGTAGACCGGCTCATCGAGACGGAGCAGCGAACCTTCGACCGGGCGGCTCGCCAGCGGGCCTTCTGGCGCATCCACGAACTGGTGGCCCAAGATCAGCCTCACACCTACCTCTTCATGGGGAGCCAGATAGTGGCCGTGAGGAGCAAGTTTCAGAACGTCCGGGTGAGCCGGGCGGGGTATGGGCTGTTTACCTGGTATCCGTCCGTCAAGGAGTGGTGGGTGCCGAAGGGCTTGCGGTAGTGAAGGAGCTCATGGTTCAACGAAGCAGGGAGCCAGTGAACCCGCGATGACAGCGGAGATGAAGGCCGCCCATCGCCCTCCGGCTCGCCGAGTATCTCTCTTCGCGTTTCGCTCGCTCCGGGTCTGCCCGTGCTGAGCTACCTCACTCGCCGCGCTGTGCTCATGGTGCCCACGGTGCTTCTCATCACTGCGGTGGTCTTCGCGGTGATGAAACTGGCCCCGGGCAATCCTTTCTCCGCGGCGCAGGCCTCGGGCGAAGCCGCCGTTCGGCAGATGAATCCCCAAGACTACCAAATCCTCTTGACGCGATACGGGCTGGACCGGCCGTGGTACGTCCAGTACGGGAGATGGCTGGGGACCCTGGCCACGGGATCCCTCGGCGACTCCTTCTCGGAGCGGCGGCCCGTCTCTGAGGTGTTCTTCAACGCGCCGGCGCGCGTCCTAGCGGAAGGCGGCTCCTTGCGGTCGGCCCTGAATCAGGTCTTGAGCAGCAAGTTCGCGGCGACCTTATTTCTCAACGCTCTGGCGCTCTTCCTCATGGTCGTGGTGGCCGTCCCCGCGGGGTTTCATGCGGCGGCCAGGCAAGGGGGATGGTTCGACAGGGCCAGCTCAGCGGCCCTTTACGTGCTTTACTCGCTACCCAATTTCTGGGTGGCCATCCTCCTCATCCTCCTGGTCGGAGTCAGGCTTCAGTGGCTGCCGTTTATAGGCATGCGCTCCGATGGGTTCGAGGCCATGTCCGCGGCGGGCAAAGCCTGGGACCTCCTCAAGCACGCCGCTTTGCCGGCCCTCTGCCTGAGCTACGGCGGGCTCGCATTCTTGTCCCGGTTCGCCCGGGGTGCCCTCCTGGACGTGCTGAGCCAGGATTACATCCGCACGGCACGGGCCAAGGGGGTGAGCGAAGCGGCCGTCCTCTACCGGCACGGACTTCGCAACGCGCTGATCCCGCTCCTGACCCTCTCGGGAATCCTCCTGCCCGCTCTCATCTCGGGCAGCGTCATCATCGAGCAGATCTTCTCCTGGCCGGGCCTGGGCCAGATGTACATCAAGGCCATTTACAGCCGCGACTATCCCCTCATCATGGCCGAGTCGCTCATGGGCGCCGTGGCGGTTCTCCTTTCAAACCTCGCGACGGACGTGGCGTACACCGTGGCCGATCCAAGGGTGAGGCTGGAGTAGGGATGGAGACCGCGGGACCGCGCGACAAAGACAACGCGCAAGACGGCGCGCCGGGGCCTTCGGCCTTCCAGACCTTCGCCCGGCGCAGAGGGGCGGCGCGGGGGCTCGCGTTCCTTCTCCTTCTGGCGCTCGCGGCGTACTTCGCTCCGCTCCTGGCCAACAACGAACCGCTCTTCATCCGTTACGAAGGGGTAGCCCGTTTTACGGCCTTCCGCGGCCTGTTCCCTCTCAATCGCCTTCTGAAGCGGGACGCCGTGAGCCTGCGCCTCGTGGAGGATCCGGACTGGCTCCTCAACCAGAGGACCCGTCCCGATCCCAAGGTCAGCTCCGTTCTCCTTCCGCCGGTCCCCTTCTCGCCCCTCCAGCAGCGCCTCGACGACGTGAACACGCCGCCGTCTTGGCGCACCGGCCACTATTTCGGCTGTGACGACAGCGGCCGGGACGTGCTGAGCAGGGTTCTGCACGGGGCCAAGGTGTCCCTGCTCGTGGGCCTCCTGGCCGTGGGCCTCTCGGGCCTCCTGGGCGTGGCGGTGGGGGCCGCGGCCGGCTACGCCGGCGGCTGGCTGGATCTCCTCATCGTATCAAGGCTGATCGAAGTCATGGCCTGCTTTCCCACCTTCTTCCTCATTCTCGCGGCGGTGGCGGTCATGGACCCCAAGTACCTCAACATTTGGACCATCACCGTGGTCATCGCCGCCACCTCCTGGACGGGCATGGCGAGGTACGCCCGGGCCGAATTCATGCGCATGAAAGGAGCCGACTTCGTGGCCGCGGCCAAGGCGCTGGGCGCCTCGCCCCTTCGCCTGGCCTTGCGGCACATCCTGCCCAACGCCATGACGCCCCTCCTGGTGAACGCCACCTTCGACGTGGCGGGAGCCGTCCTCATGGAAGCGGCCATCTCCTTCCTGGGCGTTGGGGTCCAGCCCCCCGATCCTTCCTGGGGCAACATCCTCAGCCTCGTGACGCGCTACTGGGACGAGTGGTGGCTGGGCCTCTTCCCGGGCGCCGCCATCTTCCTCACGGTTCTGTCGTACAATCTCGTGGGCGAAGGGGTCCGCGACGCACTGGACCCGAGGGCGGAGGAGTGAAAAGTAAGAAGTAAAAAGTGAAAAGTGAGAAGTGAAAAGGGAAAAGGGAAAAGAAAAAGGAGCGAGGAGTGCGGAGTGAGGAGAAGAAGGAGAAGGCGGGGGCGGGGAGCTATCCGCAGAACCTTCTCATATGGGCGGAGGACGGCCGCTTCCTGGATGAAGTCTCCCGCGGATGGGCCGAGCGGTGGGGCGGTGAGGACGGAGCGACCAATCTTTCGGCGGCGGGTCTCGATCCGGGGCAGCTCGGCGTCGAGCTCAATACCCTTCCCATGTGGAGCGAGCGCCAGGTGGTTCGCCTCAGGCAGGCCGAATCGGCCTCCGACGATCTGATCAAGGCCCTCGGCCGATATCTGGACAACCCCGCGACATCCACCGCCCTGCTCGTCGAAGTGGTAGGGGACCTCTCCGATAAGAAGGTCCCGGCGCGTTGGAAAGCCCTCATGGACAAGGTTCCCACCCGATCGTGCACGCCTCGCGGCGGCCGCGAGTACGTGGCCAAGCGCCTGCGCGCCGAAGGCTTCTCCATCGCCCCGGCGGCCGCTACGGCCCTGGAGGAATGGTCCTGCGGAGACGTGGGGAGGCTCGTCTCCGCCTTGGACCTTTTGTGCCTATACAGGAACGAGGAGAAGCGCCTTGAAGCGGAGGACGTGGAGGCCCTTTTAGGCGCCGGCGGGACGCCTCAGCAATGGGATTTGCAGGATGCTTTCCTCAAGGGCGAGGTGAGGCCCTTTCTCGACCTCCTGCAGCGTATCGCCCAGGATCCCGATTCGGTGCCCCTCCTCTTCGTGGGCATGCTCGCCAAGCAGCTCAGGTCCCTGTTGCTCATGCACGGTCTGGAAGCGCGAGGGGCGGAGCGGCGGGACATTCCCTTCAGGAGCCTGGGGTTCAACCATCCGTACCCGGCCCAGAAGCTCCTCGGCGTCGCGTCCAAGTGGCCCGAGGCGCGCGTCCGGAAAACCTTGGGTGCCCTCTTCGAGCTGGATTTGGCCTTGAAGGGGGACCCCGGGCCGCCCTGGGCCATCGTCGAGAGGCACCTGCTCAGGGTGATGGGGAAGTAGCCTCGCCGCCGGCTCGCCCGAAAAAGATCGTCCGGTTCCCGCCCTGCCGAATGGCGTCTTGGAGGGCCGCGCCCGCGCGATCGAGCCAGTCCTTGAGGGTCTTCATGTCGGGGCCGGTCATGGCGATGCCGGCGCTGAACGTGGCCCGGAGGTTGCGATCCCCCCCGAGGGGGTGTTCGATGGATTGGAACTCCTGCTGCAGGCGCTGGATGAGCCTCAGGGCGTCGGTCTCCGAGAGATGTTCCAGGACCACCGCGAGTTCTTGGTCTCCGTATCGGCCCATGACGTCGGTCTGGCGAATTTTCCGCTGGAGAAACTTGGCGAGGCCCACCACGAGTGTGTCCCCGGCCTTGGCGCCGTAACGAGCCCCGTATTCATCCAGGCGATCCACCCGGAACAAAACCGCGGCGTAAGCGATTTTCCGACGGCTGTAACGGGTCAGGCAGAGGCGAGCCTCGCGCAGGAAGGGCGTGTGAGCCAGTAGTCCCGTCAGGTCGTCGTGATCCATCAGGTCCTGCAGGCTCCTGTGCCTTGCCAGCCTTGACCGAACGATGGAGAGAAGATCCTCCGCCGTGACGGGCTTGGCCAGGAAGTCGTCGCCCCCCGCTTCGGCGGCGAGGATCTGGCTGCGGCGCTGCCCCTCGGTCGTGATGAAGATGACGGGGATCGCCGCGAAGCCCTCCTCCTGCCGCATGAATCGCACCAGGTCGTACCCGCTGGCGCCCGGAAGGAGAACGTCCATCAAGACCAGGGCGGGGTGGAACGCGTAGAGGTCGGCCTCAAAAAGAGACGGGTCCTGGCAGACGCTGACCTGATACCCGCCCGTCACGAGGCACTCCTCCACGAAGCGCGCCTGGGCGGGGTCGTCCTCGACCACCAGGATCTTCGAGGCCACCCCCTTGTGCTTGGCCATAACGGCCTTGAACTTTTTGAGAACGGTGGCGGGGTCGGGAGGGGCCGCCACGAATCCATCGGCGCCGCAGTGGATGGCCTCGACCTTGTCCAGGAACCGCTGGCTCTCGCCAAGGAGAAGAACGGGGATGGAAGGCTCCCCTTCGATGATCCTCAGGCTTCGCACGAAATCGTAGGCCGACCCGCCGTCCAGTTTGAGGCTGACGGCCACGAGATCGGGCAGGCCCGCGTCCAGCCTCCGCTCGGCTACGGCCAGGGTGGGCAGGATTTCCACCTGGACGCGCCGCTTGCTCAGGTACTCCGCAAGGGCCTTGGTTTCGGGAGTCTCGGGGGCGAGGAGGAACAGGAGGGGAATGCCCCGCGCGGGTTTGGCCGGACGCGCGGACGCTTTGGCCGCGGCGTTCATGAGGTTCTGGAACTCGGCTCGGATTCGGCGCACGAGGCTTTCGATCTGCTGGAGCTCACCCTCACCGATGGCCCGCCCCGCCAGAAGGATGCTCGAGCACATGTATTCGCCTTCCCCGCCCAGGGCGCTAACCTGGGGAGCGGAGTACAAGGCGCCCGAACCGGAGAAGTTGTGGAATACGCGCTGGACCGATCTCAGGGGACCTTGTTCCCAGGGCGCCTGCCCGAGTGCCTCGATCTGGCGGTCCAGCTCCTGGAGCTGGTCCTGGCTGATGTCGTAGTATTTCTTCCAAAGCTCTCCGCGGCTGGCTTGCACCTGCGCCATGGGGCGCCTCCTTCTCCTTGTTATTATAATATAAACAGGGTCCGTTCGTTGACACGCTCGGGGGAGAGTGCTACCTTACGGGCCTTGTGCCCCTGGGGGGCGAGGAGGTCAAGGATGCGTCGTTTAGCGCTGGGGTTTGTCCTGGGTGCCGCCGTGGCCGTGTCGGCGGGTGTCTGGGCGGCAGATAAGCCCAAGGACAAAGCCAAAGGTCAGGAAAGTCCGAAGATAGAGGAATTGATCACCAAGGGCGAATATCAGAAAGCCGTGGACCTGGCCAAGAAGTTCATCGAAGCCAAGCAGGTTACGGAAGGGCTCTACATCGATCTCGGCATCGCGTACCAGAAACTCAAGGATTACCCCAACGCCATCGCCTCCTACGAGGAGGCGGTCAAGCTGGATCCCCTCGGCACCGCGGCCCTCCTGAACGAGGCCTCGTGCTACCAGGAACAGAACGACATGGTCAAGCTCGCCGAAACCCTGAAGCGGGTGCTGGACATCGACCCCACGAAGCTCGATCTCCGCTACTCCCTGGCGGTCATCTACGACAAGCAGAACAAGGTGGACGATGCCCTGAACCAGTACGAGGAGATTTACAAGCTCGACCCGGCGTACAAGAACGTGGCCTACTCCGCGGGCGTGATCTACTACGACAAGGGCCAGTACGACAAGGCGGTGCCCTATTTTGAAAAGGCCGTCTCCCTCAATCCCAGCGGCGAGGAAGCGCTCCTCGCGCAGGGCCAGAACTTCCTCAAGCTGAAAGAATTCGGCAAGGCCATTCCGCCCCTGAAGGCCTTCCTGGATGTGACCAAGAACGAGAACTACAAGCCGGCCATCACCCAGACCGTCGCCGGCCTCTATATGAAAGAGGCGGAGGACGCGGCGGCGGCTGTGAAGAACCCGAAAGACAAAGCCGAGGTCGCGGCGGCCGACAAGGTCGCCAAAGACGCCTACGCCAACGCCATCGTTTACTACGACAAGCTCCTGGCCATTCGGCCGAACAGTGAGATGGCGCTGGAAGGCAAGGCCAGGGCCCTGATCATGATGGACAAAGCCCAGGATGCCCTGCCCCTGCTCAAACAGTACATGCAGGTGTCCAAGAACGAGCAAGAGAAGAAAAGCGTGGCGGACACCATCAAGAAAATCGAAGCAATGAAGAAAAAGTAACGATCCGTACGCAAGCCTGGACGGGAGAGGGGAGCCATCGGGCTCCCCTTTCTCGTGTACCCGACCCCGTAAACCCTTCTCAGTCTTGCGTTTTCCAGCCCACACGGCTATACTTAACTGATTCTGGAGGAGGGTGCGCATGCCCTACGATCCACACGCCGTCGAGCTCCGCTTCCAGCAGGGGTGGGAAGAAGCGGGCGTAGCCACCGTGGCGGAGGATCCGTCCCGGACACCGTTCTACTGCCTTGAAATGTTCATGTACCCGTCCGGCAAGATCCATATGGGCCACGTTCGCAACTACACCATCGGCGACGTGGTGGCGCGCTACCAGCGCATGCGGGGCAAAAACGTCCTCCACCCTATGGGATTTGACGCCTTCGGGCTCCCGGCGGAAAACGCGGCCATCAAGGGCGGAGCGCACCCCAAGGCGTGGACCGACGCCAACATCGCCACGATGAAGGGCCAGTTGCGGCGCATGGGATTCCTTTACGACTGGACCCGCGAAGTGCGCACGTGCGAGCCCCGGTACTACCGCTGGAACCAGTGGTTCTTTCTCAAGATGTTCGAGAGGGGCCTGTGTTACCGGGCCAAGCGCTCCGTGAACTGGTGTCCCGATTGCGCCACGGTTCTGGCCAACGAGCAGGTGGAAGACGGGACGTGCTGGCGCTGCCACAACGCCGTCACGGTCAAGGAAATGGAGCAGTGGTTCCTGCGCATCACGGACTACGCCCAGGAGCTGCTCGACGACCTGGACGCGCTGGGCCAGTGGCCTCCCGAAGTGGCGGCCATGCAGCGTAACTGGATCGGCCGCTCCGAGGGTGCCTTCGTGGACTTCGCCGTGGAAGGACAGGCGGAGCCCATCCGCGTGTTCACCACGCGCATCGACACCATCTACGGCGCGACTTTCCTGGTGCTGGCGCCCGAGCACCCGGCGGCCCGCCGTGTCACCCTTCAGGACAGGCGCCCCGCCGTGGAGACGTTCCAGGCCAGGGTCCGCGCCCAGAGCACCCACGACCGGTCCACCAGCAAGGAGAAGGAGGGCGTCTTCACGGGAGCCTTCGCCATCAATCCCTTTTCCGGCGAGCGCATCCCCATCTACCTGGCCAACTTCGTCCTCATGGACTACGGCACGGGCGCCATCATGAGCGTCCCGGCCCACGACCAGCGGGACTTCGAATTCGCGAAAGCCTATGGGTTGCCCATCCGGGTGGTGGTTCAGAGCGGGGGCCTGGAGTCGGACCGGCTTGCGGAGGCGGCCCCGGCGGACGGCGTGCTCGAATCCAGCGGGCCCTACACGGGCCTGCCCAACCGGGAGGCCATGGCGGTCATGGGTGCCTTCGCCAAGGAGAGGGGCTTCGGAGAACCCACCGTCACTTACCGCATCAAAGACTGGGGTATCTCTCGGCAGCGGTATTGGGGCACCCCCATCCCCATCGTCCACTGCCCGGTCTGCGGTACCGTTCCCGTGCCTGAGGACCAGCTTCCCGTCCTCCTCCCGCAAGACGTGGCGTTCACCGGCAAGGGCGAGAGCCCCCTGGCCACCCACGAGGGTTTCGTGAAGGCGGCGTGTCCCGCCTGCGGAAGGGAGGCCCGCCGCGAGACGGACACCATGGACACGTTCGTGGATTCTTCCTGGTACTTCTTTCGCTACTGCAGCCCGCGCGAAGAGAGTGCGCCGTTCGAGGGCGAGGCGGTGCGCTACTGGACTCCGGTGGACTTCTACATCGGCGGCATCGAACACGCCACCATGCACCTCATCTACTGCCGCTTCTTCACGATGGTCCTGCGCGATTTGGGCCTCGTGCCCTTCGGCGAACCCGTCAAGCGCCTCATGTGCCAGGGGATGGTCATCAAGGACGGGGCCAAGATGAGCAAGAGCCTGGGCAACCTCGTGGAGCCCGACGACATGATCGTCCGCTACGGGGCTGACGCGGTCCGGCTGAACATGCTCTTCCTCTCGCCGCCCTGGGACCAGCTCGACTGGAAAGACAGCGGCGCCGAGGGCGCCTATCGCTTTCTCAACCGGGTCTATGCCCTGGTGGAGGACCTGGCCGAGGATCTGAAGGGACCCGTCCAGGAGCCGCGAGGGGAGGTGCCTCTCTTGCGGCGCAAGACCCACCAGACCATTGCCAAGGTGACGGCCGAGCTGGACCACCGCCTCAAGATCAACACGGCCATCGCGGGACTGATGGAACTGGTCAACGCCGCGCAGGGTTACCTGGCGAGCTACAGGAAGACGCCCCAGGAGCGCTACGTGCTTCGGGAAGCCGTGGAATCCCTCGTGGCCATGCTCTCGCCCTTTTCCCCGCACATCGCGGACGCCCTGTGGCAGATGTTGGGTCACGACGGATTCCTCGTGGACGGCCCGTGGCCATCCTCCCAAGCGGCCATTGCGAAGGAGGACGAGATCACCCTCGCGGTGCAAGTGAACGGCAAGGTGCGGGGGCAAATCACCGTGCCCGCGGACGCAGGTGCCGAAGAAGTGCTGGCCGCGGCCAAAGCGAACGAGAAGGTGGCGGGCCACCTTGAAGGGAAGCAGATCGTCAAGGAGATGGTGGTTCCCGGGAAAATCGTGACCCTGGTGGTTCGGTAGGACAGGGATGACGAGATGAGGAGATGAGGAGATGAGGGCTCGATTCGCCGTCGCATCTCTGGCCGTGATGCTTCTCTTCACCGCTTGCGGCTATCACTTGCTCGGTACGGGAGGCGCCCTGCCGCCGTCGGTGAAGGTGGTGGCCGTCCTGCCCTTCGAGCGGCAAGTGCCGGTCCTGCAGCTCGACCAGCGGGTTACCGAGGCCGTGACCCGCGAGCTGGCCCAGCGCGCCCGCGTGAAGGTTCAGTCTTCCAAGGAGGGTGCTGACGCGGTCCTTACGGGAGCTATCACGGGCTACGGCGTGGCGCCTCTTTCCTACGACTCGGCGGGCCGCGCCAACCGGTACCAGGTGACCATGACGGCGAAAGTCCGTCTGGCCAGCCGCGACGGGAAGGTCCTCTTCGAGTCCCAGGGATACCGGTTCAGCGAAGTCTACGAGCGCTCCTCGACGCCCGGCAACTACATCAGCGAAGAGGTGGTGGCCTACGACGTGGTTGCCAGGGATTTTGCACGGGCCCTCGTGGCCACCATCATGGAGGCCAACCCCGGTGTCCCGTGATGCGTCTCTGGTTCACGAAGAGCGGCCCTGGGCTGGAACCCTGGTGCGCTTCACCCTCGACGGGAGGGGCTTGTTGAGGGAGGAGTTTACCTCCTCCGTGCCCACCCACAGGCAGATCATTCCCTACGGGGAGATATGGGACACTTACAGCAGCCAGAGCCTGCCGGTGTGGCAGCTGGCCATCCTCACGATCCTCACGCTGGCGTGGGCCGCGGGAGCCTTCCTTCTTGGCCCATCCGAGGCCCTCACGGGGCTTAACGCGGCGGTTTTGGGCGCCGCCTGGGCCCTCCTCGTTTGGAAGGCACGCCTCAGGACGGTCAAAGTATTCGACTACGACGGATACGAGATCGCCGCGTTTCACGGACTGGATGGGCGCTCCTTCGAGGACTTCCTCGGAGAGCTGAACCTCCGGGTGACGGCACACCGGTTCGCCCTACAGAACGTATTCGAGGGCCTCGATCAGGGCCGCCTGGCCATCAGGGGAACGATGAGCCTGTGGACCTGTGTATTTCTCTACGACCGGGTGGTCCTGGAAAGCAGAGGCCCGCTGGGCCGATCCAGCCGGATGTTCTTTTCCCTGGCCTCCCTGGAACCTCCCATCCGGCTGGCCTGGCGCGCCCCGTGGGTCTTCATCGGGCCGGCCTTGGGCGCGGGGGCCATCAGCCTCGCCCTTGCCGCCGAAGCGGCGCGGGGGGGCGGCGAGGCGTTGACACCGTGGATCTGGGGATCGGCCGGCGCGTTCCTTGTCTTTGCCCTTGGCGCCGCGGCCTTGACGGGGGCGGCGGTCGAAGTGGCGGCGGGTCCCCAGCCGGCCCGAACTCCTTACCTCCCCTGGTGGCGCAGGGCGCCGCGCCGCGAGGCCCTCGGCTGGTTCGCCCGCCTGGTTCACCTCGCCGATCGCCTGGATGAAATTCATCTGGACGACTACTGGGAGTACCACCGTGCCAAGCTTCAAGTGCTTCGGGAGGAGGGCTTCATCGAGGATTGGCCCTACCGCTCCGCCTTGGCGCGGCTCAACTCTCAGGAACGCGAGGACTTGGAAGAGTAGGACGAGACGAGGGGATGGGGGGACGCGGACATGAGGGACCGCTCTCTCGTCGCCCGCCATGGTGTCCCTTTCCCCTCATCTCCTCATCTCCTCATCCCGGACCCTCACTCGTCCTTATAGACGATGGGGACAAAAGTGACTCCGCTGGGGGGATAGTCCACGATGGTGCGGACGCCCTTTTCGAAGTACATGTAGTAGGTCCTGAAGACGGGCTTCTCATTGCGCCGGGCAACGTAGAACCGGTTGTAGTCAGAGGGAGAGGCGAGCTTGGCCTTGGCGGCCTCCACCAGCGCCGGCCGGCCGTAGTCGGCCAGGATGGCGAAGACGTAACGGACCGTTTCAGCGTAGGGCGGAATCTTGTTGCTGTATTTCTGCACGGCGTTCTCGCCCGCGTTGTAGGCGGCCAGCATGAGGGGAACATCGCCCCCGAAGAGGTCCCTCAAGTAGGCCAGAAAATTGGTCCCCCCCGTGATGTTCTCGTCCAAGTCCCAAGGATCGCTGCAGCCGAAGCGCCTTCCCGTTTCGGGGAGAAGTTGCATGAGGCCGATGGCGCCCTTGCGGGAGATGATATTGGATTGGAACCCCGACTCGGCGTGTACGAGGGCCGTCACGAGGTTGTAGTCCAACCCCGTTCGGGAGCATGCCGCCTTGAGTTTGCCCTGGATGGCCTGGCGCTGGGCCGCCGTGACCTTGGGGACGGACTGGGCCGATTCGGGGGCCGCGAGCTTGGAGGCGGCGGCGGACCCTTTGTTGGTGATGACGATGCGGCCGTTGCGGTCCCGCTCCACGCGCAGTTGGGCCGCCGCCGGCAAGGCGGCGAGCGCGAGAAGAATAAGGGCCGTGGCCGGGCGGCTCAAGGGGAAACCCCTTCGTCCCAGTGTTTCCGGGCAAGCTGGCCGCAGGCCGCCAGGATGTCCAATCCCCGGCTGCGCCGCACCGTCGCCGTAATCCCCTGCCTGTTGAGCACCTCCTGGAAGGCCGACGTGGCCTGGGCGGTGCTGGGCTGGTAGGGCAACCCTTCAGCGGCGTTGAAGGAGATGAGGTTCACCTTGACTTTGAGCCCGCGGGCGAAGCGTGCCACGTCCCGGGCGTCCTGCTCCGAGTCGTTCACACCGCCCATGAGGACGTACTCCAGCGAGATCCGCTCCCGGTTTTTGCGCGTGAGGTTTTGGAGAACCCGGCGAAGGTCGGCGAGGGAATACCTCGCGTTGATGGGCATGAGGCGCGTGCGCAACTCGTCCCTGGCCCCGTTGAGGGAGAGGGACAGGCGGGGGCACACGGGGCTTTGGGCGAAGGCCTCCAGGGCCTCCGCGAGGCCGGAAGTGGAGACCGTGATGCGGCGGGGGGAGATGGCCATCCCCTCGGGGTCCTCCAGCAGCGCAAGGGCCGCCTCCAGGTTGGCGCGGTTGGCCATGGGCTCGCCCATACCCATGAATACGACGTTGTAGGAGGTCTCGGCGATGTCCGTCCGGGACTCGAGAACGAAGAACTGGCTGAGGATCTCCCCGGGCGTCAGGTTTCTCCTCAGCCCCATCTTGCCCGTGAGACAGAAGGTGCATCCCATGGCGCACCCCACTTGCGAGGAGACGCACACGGTTCTGCGCTCACGGTCCGGGATGTAGACGCACTCCACGGTCTGGCCGTCGCCGAGGCGCAGGAGGAATTTGCGGGTGCCGTCGGAGGAGGCCTGGTCCCCCACAACCTCGGGGAGGCCAGAGAGGACGCGCGAGGCCATGAGCGCCCGCGAGGCTTTAGGCACGTTGGTCCACGCCATGGGGTCCAAGGTTCTCCGGGCGTACATCCACTTGTAAATCTCCCGGTGATGGAACGGCTGCAGCCCGAGGCCCTCACAGGCGGCGGCGATGCCGGGCCGGTCCAAACCAAGAAGGAGCACTTTAGGGGACATGAGGGCCGCCGAGCCGGTTGGTGCCATTAATCCGATGCCTCCCTTCTCAATCTAGCTGAACGGGATGCCGTTGGCAAACGGGAGGGGCTTGCGGGCTCTTCCCTGGAGGGCGCCGCGGCCGTACACTAGGCGCCTTGTTTGGAGGCTCCTTCATGACACGATCCCCCGGATCCTGGGCGCTGACGATGATGTTGGCCATGGCGCTGACGGCCTCGTGGGGTCCGCCCACCGCGGCGTGCACCACCGCCGTCGTGGCGGCCTCGGCCACCACCAACGGGCGGCCCCTTCTCTGGAAGAACCGGGACGCCGACGACCATCACAACCAGGTCGTGTACTGCGCCGACGGCACGTATCCCTACGTGGGCCTGGTCAACAAAGGCGATGCGGCGGGCATGGAAATCTGGGCGGGCATGAACGCGGAAGGGTTCGCCATCATGAACGCCGCCTCCTACAACATGGAAGTGGACAAGGACACGCGGGGCGAGGGGGCCTTCATGAAGCTCGCCCTGCAGACCTGCGCCAGCGTCGGGGATTTCCAATCCCTCCTGGAGAAGACCAACGCGGGAGGCCGCGACGTCTCGGCCAACTTCGGCGTGATCGATGCCAAGGGCGGCGCCTGCTATTTTGAAACGGGCATGCACGCCTACAAGCGATTCAATGCCTGCGATCCTCTTCTGGCTCCCCGCGGGTTCCTCGTCCGAAGCAACTACAGCGAGTCGGCGAACCTGGACAAAGGAACGGGGTTCCTCCGCCACGACAGAGCCCAGGCCCTCATCGAAGGCCTGGTCAAGGCCCACGCCCTGAACGCCCAGAGCGTGCTGAAGGACGTGAGCCGCGACACCGCCAACGCCCGCATCGGATCCTACCCAGGCGCGTGGCGCAAGAAGGGCTTCCCGCCTTACGCCTACACCGCGGACAGCATCTGCCGCTTTGACACCTCCTCCTGCGTCCTTTTCGAAGGCCCGGGGCCCTCGGAGCCGGCATCCCTGGCCACGGCGTGGGTGATCCTGGGACTCCCCGCGGCGGGCGTGGCCGTCCCCGTATGGGCGGCCGCCGGTTCCGTTCCCATCGACATGGGGACTTCCGCTGAATCCGCTCCGCTGAACGTCGCTTTCGACGCGGTCCGTGACGCCCTCTACCCGGAGACGAGGGGCGATCTCAAGAAATACATGGACCAGGAGGCCCTCAGCGATCCCAAGACGGGTATTCTGGCCCCGCTCCTGGCTCAGGAGGCGACGGTTTTCAGGCAGGTGGAAGCCGCCACGACATCCTGGCGCAGGCAGGCGCCATCTCCCTCCCAATTGGCTGATCTCCAAGGGGGCCTGGCCCGGCAAGTGCTGGACGGGGTGAACGCGTTCATGGAGGCCAGGCGCCGGAATGCTCCCGGCCTCCCCAAAGTCCCCAGGGCAGCCATTCAGGCCGGGGCTCCGGGTGGCGTAAGCGTTTCGGACTTGAAGCCCTGACGCCTCCAGCCGCCTCTCGCCGGTTCTGCTCGACGGAGGGAGGCTCCCCGCTCGGTGCAACCCTTCGCCCTATCGAATCTGGACGAGAAACTCCCGGCGCAGGTCCTTGTCCCCTAGAAACAGCCCCGTAAACGCCGTCGTGGTGGTCTGGCTGGCCTGCTTTTCCACCCCGCGCATGGCCATGCAGAGGTGAAACCCCGTGGCCGACACCGCCACGCCTCTCGGGGCGAGGATCGCATCGATGGCTTCGGCCACCTGCTGGGTCATGCGCTCCTGGACCTGAAGCCGCCGGGCGAAGACATCCACCAGCCGGGGGATCTTGGAGAGGCCAATGATCTTCTTGTGAGGCAGGTAGGCCACGGAGACCTTGCCGAAGAAGGGGAGCATGTGATGCTCGCAGAGGGAGTAGAACTCAATCTCCTTGACCAAAACCATTTCCTGGTAACCTTCGGCGTCGAAGACCGCCCCATTCACGACTTCAGCCAGGTCCGTGGTGTACCCGGACGTCAGAAACCGCATGGCTTTGGATACGCGGTGGGGGGTCCGCTCCAGCCCCTCGCGGGCCGGATCTTCGCCGAGGGCATCGAGCATGCCCGCCACCATGGGCTCCATGGCGTCGCCCGGCTCCAGCCGATCCTCCTCCATGGGCACGAAGTGGAGCGCCGCTGCGGCGCCTACGGAACGGTGCAGGTCGGCGGCCTCAGCGGCGGACGACGGCGATATTGCGCTCGGTTTCTTGGAGTCGAAGTTCATACAGTCTCCCGGCGGGGATCCTGGGATCCAGGACCTCCCAAAAGGCCACGGCGAGGTTCTCGGCCGTGGGGATGATCCCTCTCAGAAAGGGCACGTCGAGGTTCAGGTGCTTGTGATCAACGCGGTCAAGAACCACCTCTTGGATAAGAGTCTTGAGGGCTTTCATGTCCATGATCATGCCCGTTTCCTGGTTCACGGGACCCTCCACGGTGACCTCCAGCTCGTAGTTGTGGCCATGGCCGTTGGGGTTGGCGCACAGCCCGAAGACTTGGTCGTTCTTGACATCGTCCCAGGCGGGCTGGTAAAGCCGGTGCGCGGCGGAAAAATGGGTCTTGACCGTCAAGAGAGTCTGCATCGGGCCTCCACAAAGGTTAACCTCAGCAAGTGGCGTACCAGACTTGGCCCGCACGAGCACGGTCCCTGGGCCTCCTTATTAGTTGCGGGCATTCTCACTCTTCATAACCCTTGAACGCCAAGCGGCAGCGAAGCATTCTCGTTCCCTTGGTGTAACGCCCCAAGGCCCTGCTGGGTTTCACGCGAGAAACAAAGCCATTAAAATCATCGGTTTGGTATGGTACGCCCTTTGCTAAGTGGTGAGTGGGGGGATTCCCCGAAGAGGTTTGTCTAACCCGAACCGAGCGCCAGGTGCGCGGAAGGAGGCCCATCATGAGTCTGGTAGGACAGAAAGCTCCGCAATTTGAAATCGACGCGGTCGCAGAGGGTGGTTTCAAGAAGGTCAAGCTCTCCGATTACAAAGGCAAGTACGTCGTGCTGTTCTTTTATCCCCTGGACTACACCTTCGTCTGCCCCACGGAGATCACGGCCTTCGCCGACGCCTACGATCACTTCAAGAAGCTTGGGGCCGAGGTGATGGCGGCCTCCGTGGACAGCCAGTTCGTCCACCTGGCCTGGCAGCAGACGCCCCGCAAAGAGGGCGGCTTGGGCGTGCTGCCCTTCCCCCACCTGGCGGACTTGAACAAGACCCTCAGCCGCGACTACGACGTGCTCCTCGACGGTGGCATGGCCCTGCGCGGCCTGTTCATCATCGACGACGAGGGCGTCATCCAGCACGCCACCATCAACAACCTCGGCATCGGCCGAAGCGTGGACGAGACCCTCCGAACCCTTCAGGCCATCCAGACTGTGAAGCGGACCGGCGAGGTCTGCCCCGCCAACTGGAAGCCCGGAGACGACACCATGAAGGCCGATCCTCAGGGGGCGAAGGCCTACTTCCAGAAGCACAACTCCTAGCCACTGCGCTGCGGTACACCGGCGAGGGCGGGTTCACGGACCCGCCCTCGTTCACGTTTGCCGGCCACCGCGCGAAAGGAGGCGCCAGCCCCGCTTCGCTGCCCCTCATCGTCCAGAGGAGGCCACCGCGACCAACGTCCCGCGGTGAGGCTCGTAACGGCCGGGCATGGTGTAGAATATAAACTGCTTAAAGGGGGGAGAACCATGACCCGAAAACACGAGCACGACAAGGGATACCATAAGGAAACCCGTCTCATCCATGGCGACTTCCACTCGCCTCACTGGGATTACAGCGACCACATCGTGCCGCCCATCTCCGCGTCAGCCGCCTACCGCTTGCGCAGCGCGGAGCGGGGTGCCGAAGGGTTCCAGGAGTTCGCGAACCCCGAGTTCAACCGCCACACGCACCCGCCCATTTATATCTACGACCGGCTGGACGAACCCTCCCGTTCCATGCTTGAGGACAACATGGCGGCGGCGGAAGAGGGCGAGTGCGGAGTTGCCTTTTCCACGGGCATGGCGGCCATCGCCGCCAGTCTCTGCGTCCTGGCCAAATCGGGGGACACTCTGCTCGCGCACCACACGCTCTACGGGTGCACCTACTCGCTCCTTACGAATTGGCTGCCCCGTTTCGGGGTCACGGTCAAGATGATGAACTGCCTCGACCTTGATGCCCTGGACAAGGCCCTCACTCAGGAGGTGGCGGCCGTCTATTTCGAGACGCCCAGCAACCCCATTCTGGAGCTGGTGGACGTGGGCGCGGTCCGGGCAGCGGTGGACAGGGCCAACGCCGCTCGGAATCCCAAGAAGCGGCGGATTTTCATCGTCGTGGACAACACGTTCGCCACGCCCTTCTGCCAGCGCCCCATCACCCTCGGTGCCGACGTGGTGGTGGAGTCCATCACCAAGAACGTGGGCGGCTTCGGCACCGACATGGGGGGCATGTGGGTGGGACCCCGCCTTCTGGAGCCGGACATCCTCCTTTTCCGCAAAGATTTTGGGGCGCCTCTGGCCCCGAAAGCCGCGTGGCCGCCCCTGGTCTATGGCCTGCCGACCCTCGGTCTGAGGACCGGCCGGCAGATGGAGACGGCTCTGGCCCTCGCACGCTTCCTCGACGGACATCCCGCCGTGGCGCGCGTGGTCTATCCCGGCCTGCCCAGCCACCCGCAGCACGCCCTCGCTCAGAAGCAGATGGTGGACTCGGACGGGAAGTTCGCCCCGGGCATCCTGATCTACTTCGTTCTGAAGGGCAGCCCCGAAGAGGCGAGGGAATCCGGACGCAAGGTCATGAACCATTTGGCGGACCACGCCTTGAGCGTGACCCTGGCCGTTTCCCTCGGGCAGATCCGAACCCTCATCGAGCATCCCTCCTCCATGACCCACGCGCCCCTCCCCGTAGAGGCGCAAATGGCCGCCGGCATCGATCCGGGAGGTATCCGGATCAGCGTGGGGCTCGAACGGGTCGAAGACATTCAGCGGGATCTCCAGGACGCGCTGGGGACCTTGTAGGGGGACAGTGGACTCAAAGGGAAGCCCGGTTCGGGCGTCGGCGGCTGGACTTTTCGCTCTCGCTCGTAAGCGTGTGGGTGGCGGACGAGAGGCACCCGACTTGAGCCACGGCCAAAAGGGGGTTAATTGGACCTCTTTCGATGGGTACCAGGCAAAGGTCCCGTCCAGGTCGCGCCCAAACTGGGGGTAGCCTCCCTCCTGCCCTCTGACGGCCCGCTGCGCGAAGCCCCCTGCCTCCTTGTCCTTCCGCCCCTGTGGGACCACCACGGCCACGTGGCGTGGCTCGGCGCCCTGTTGGAGCAGGCCGACCTGCGCGGATGCTCCAGCGTAGATGAGGCTTTGAATCGCCTGGTCCGGGAAGCGGCTGGCCCGTCACCGGGCGCGTGGGTCGAAGGATTCGGCTGGGACCAGAACCTTTGGGGAGGGGTCTACCCGGGCCGTGCATCGTTGGATCGCCTCTTTCCCAGCCGGCCCGTTTATCTGCGGCGGGTGGATGGCCACGCCGCCTGGGTGAACTCCGCGGCCTTGGCCGCCGCGGGCATCGGAGAAGACGCTCCCGATCCTCCTGGCGGCGCCTTCTTACGCGACGGGGGCCGCCTTTCGGGCATCCTTCTGGACACGGCCATGGAGCGCGTCGCCGCCCACGTGCCCGATCCTTCGTTCGAAGATCTGCGCCGCCGTGTTCTCAATGCCCTGAATCACCTCCTGGGGGCGGGCCTCGCCGGGGTCACGGACATGGGACTGGAGCCCGCCCACGTGGACGTCCTGGCGTCGCTGGACCGCGAGGGAGCCCTGCCCCTTCCCGTAGAGGGCTTCGCGTGGGTGCGCCCCGGCCAGCGCGATCTGCCCGCCCCGGCGACGGGCTCCCGCTTTCACCTGAGGGGGATCAAGCTCTTCGCCGACGGCGCATTGGGAAGCCGCGGCGCCGCGCTGCGCGAGCCCTACAGCGATGCTACCGGCACGGAGGGATTTCTCCTGTGGGAGACGGAGGAAATGGCTCGTGTCTTGAAGGAAGCCAGAGCGGCGGGGCTGGTGCCGGCGGTCCACGCCATCGGAGACCGGGCCGTGGGGCAAGTCCTGGACGCCGCTGCCATGTGGGGCACGGCGGGCGTTCGCATAGAGCACGCTCAGCTCGTCTCAGACGGCGATGTGAGGCGCATGGCGGCCCTGGGCCTCGCGGCGGGCATCCAACCCTGCCACTATCTCTCGGACAGAAGTTGGGCGGGTAAACGCCTCGGCGGGCGGATGTCCCGGGCCTACCGGTGGGGCTCCCTCCTTCGGGCCGGAGTGCCCCTCCGCATGGGCACAGACTTTCCCATCGAGCCCCCGGATCCCGCGCGCAACTTCCTCGCGGCCGCGGGCCGGGAGGATCCCTCCGAGCGCCTTTCCGTCGAGGACGTCCTTCGCGCGTATGCTCCGCCACATCAAATGGATCCGGCCTTTGCCTGCACGCTCCTTGGCTGCGAGGCACCCGAGGCTCTGGGACGGACCTCCGAGTCCCAGCGGCTCGTATTTGCTCCGCCTCCCACCGGGGACCGGCCATGCTGAAGCTCAAGGACGAAGATTTGCTTGCCCTGAGGGCCTGGATGGCCCAAGCTCTAGGCATGGAGGGAGAGATCTACCGTCCCGCCTTCCTTGCCCGGCGCCTCTGGTCCCGCATGAGGGCCACGGGAACACCGGACGTGGCATCCTATCTCGCCCTTGTACGCGGCGACCCCGCGGAGGCCCTGACCCTGGCCTCCAAATTCCTGGTTCCTACCACCGAGTTCTTCCGGAATCCCGAAGTGTTTCATGCCTTGGGCCGGGAGCTCGTCGCCAGGACGTCCCGCCCGGGGTGGACCGCCCTCCGCGCCGTGTGCGCACCCTGCTCAACCGGGGAAGAGGCGGTGAGCCTGGCCATCCTCCTGAGCGAACTCGGCCTGCGGGGCCATATCGTGGCCTTGGACCGATCCCGCCGGTCTCTGGGCGCGCTTCGAACCGGCCTCTGGCCCCGGCGCTCCACGGAAAAGGTGGACTTGCGGCGGAGGGCGAGGTATTTTAGAGACGAGGGAGAGACGTCCAGGATAACGGAGGACATCGCCGCCCGCATCCAGCCCGTCTGCTGTGATCTGGGCGGCGGAATACCGGCGGACGGCGTTCACCTGGTCATGATGAGAAACTTTTTCATTTACTTGACTGAATCGGCCCAGGGCCGCCTCCTTCATGAGGCGGCGAGGGCCCTGGTTCCCGGCGGACTCCTGGTCTTGGGGCGCGTGGAAATCCTGCCCCGCGCCGCCCTGGGGCCGTGGGCCCTCGTGGAGAGGGACGCACGCATCTACGAACGGACTGGGGGAGCGGGATGAGAAAGAAAATCGCGTGGGCCTTCGTCGGCGCCGTCATGCTGCCCATCCTCGTGGGCCTTGCCCTCGACTACTGGATCAACCCCCACGACTTGTCCCAGAACCGCCTCATCGTCTTCTTCACCGGCCTGGCCATGGCCCTCCTGTCCGCATGGGCGGGGGCCCGCTTCCTGACAAGGCGCCTCGTGAGCCTGGCGGAGGCCAGCCAAAAGGTGGCCGAGGGTGACTTGTCGCAGGACGTTCGGGTCGAGACGGACGACGAGGTGGGGATGCTCGCGGGGTCACTCAGGACCATGATGGCGAGCCTCCGCGATATCGTCCGGCAGGTGCAGACCAGCACGGGCCTCATGTACGAGGCCGTCCAGAACCTGTCCGTCTCCACCACCGAGGTTACCGCCAGTACATCCGAAGTGGCGGCCAACATCCAGAACATCGCCAAAGGGGCCGAAACCCAGGCATCCAGCGTAGAGCGCGCCGCGGAGGTGACCCAAAAGATCGCCACCACGGCCCTCGTCATCGCCGACCGGAGCCGCTCCGCGGAGGAGGAGGCCTCGGTCTCCGCCCGCCGCGCCGCCGAGGGCGCTGCCGCGGCCGAGGAGGCGAGCCGGGCCATGAGCGACATCCTGGCCCAGGTGGAGCAGTCCACGGGCCAGGTCCACACGTTCAAGGACCAAGCCACGGAGATCCACGCCCTCGTGGAGGGCATCACCACCCTCAGCCATCAGACCCACATCCTCGCCCTCAATGCCACCATCGAGGCGGCCCGGGCCGGGGAAGCGGGCCGGGGCTTCGCCGTCGTGGCCGAGGAGGTGCGCCGTCTGGCGGAGAACACCAGGGAAATGGCCGCTCAGATCGCGCGCCTCGCCCAGAACATCACGGGGCGGACGCAGGAAGTCTCCACACGAATGGAAGAAACGCGCACGGCGGCCCAACTGGGGCACCGCAAGACCGCGGCCGTAACCGAGGCTCTCACGCGCATCACCGCCGGAGCCACGGGAACGCAGGATTCCGTGCGCACCATCGCCCAGGGAGCCGTGAGCCAAGCCGAGGGAATGGAACAGCTCAGCGGCGTCATGGAGGAGATTCAGGGCGTGGCCACGGACAACGCCGCGGGCACCCAGGAGGCCTCCGCCGCCACGGAAGAGACCACGGCCAGCATGGAGTCCATCAACCAGCAGGCCCAGGCTCTGCTTTCGGAGGCCAACCGCCTCCGGTCCCTCGTGGACAGATTCAAGCTATAGCGGGGCCGGAACCCGCCAGGAGATCTCCAGGGTGCAGCAGTTGCTCGTCACGAGGATCGGTACGCGCAGGGTGGGCTGGGCCACGGGCCACCTCGAGGAGATCGCCGCCATGCCGCGCCTCTTCCCGCTGGCTCAACCCTTCCCCCACCTCATGGCCACGGCGTTCATGAGGGGGCGGCTCATCACCGTGGTGAACACGTCGACGCTCATCGGGGAGGCGGAGGAATCCCTCCAGGAAGGGCTTTTGCTGCGGCTGGCGGCGCCCGCGCCGAACTTGGGCTTCGCGGTTCCGGCTATCGAGAGCGTCATCCCCTTCCACGAGCTCGCGCTGCGCGAGGAAGGGGCGGAAGGAATCTGGGCCGGGGTGTACCCCTGGCAGGAGGTGTGGGTCAGCGTCATCAATCCGGCGGCCGCGGCCGCCGAACTGGCCAGGGCCATGGCCCTGGCCATTCGCAGCCAATCAACAGGGAGGGAGCATGCCTCATAAGGTACTCGTGGTGGACGACGCCATGTTCATGCGGGCCATGATCCGGGACATCCTCGTGAACTCAGGTGCCTACGAAGTGGTGGGTGAGGCGGCCAACGGCCAGGAGGCGGTGGAGCAGTACAGGAGCCTCAGCCCCGATCTGGTGACCATGGACATCGTCATGCCCCAGATGGACGGAATCGAGGCCACGAGGGAGATCCTCAAACAGAGCCCGAAGGCGAGGGTGGTCATGTGCTCGGCTCTCGGGCAGGAGGCCCTGGTCATCGAGTCCATCGCCGCAGGCGCCAAGGACTTTATCGTGAAGCCCTTCTCGGCGGAGAAGGTGCTCAAGGTCCTCGACTCCGTCGTGGCGGGATGATCGGGCCGGGTCCCGGCCACCGGTGAGGCGGGGATGGACCTATCCAAGTACCTCGAACTCTACCTGAGTGAGGGCCGAGAGCACGTGAGCCTCCTGCGGCGTGGCCTCCCGCTGGAGGGGCCCGTTTCCGTGGACGCCGTCACGGACCTCTTCCGGCATGCCCACTCCCTCAAGGGAATGGCCGCCTCCATGGGGTTCGAGCTCACCAGCCGCCTCTCCCACGATTTAGAAGCCCTTCTCGACCATTGGAGGAAAGGCGCCGAGGCCACGCCCCAGCAGCGGGCGGCGGCCTTGGATGCGGTGGACGTATTGGACGCCTGCATGGACGCGGTGGAGCGCCAGTCCTCCGACGGGGCCATGGCCCCGAGGGTTGAGGCGTCCGTGGCCGGTTTGGGGGCGGCCTCTGCCTCGCCCGAGGCCGGACTCCCCCCCGCCGGCCCGACTGGCACGGAGGCGAGCAAGGCGGCCGCCACGGTCGAGGGTCCGGGAAGGCCGGTTACGGGCAGCCCCCCACCCGCCCCCGGGCCCCGAGCCCGGATCAAGGTCTCCATCGACCCGTCGTGTCCCCTGCCGGCGGCGCGCTTCATGGTCATGGCCGAGCGCGTCAAGGCGGAGGAGCCGTCGGCGGTCCTGGAACCCGACCTCCAGCACATCGTGAAGGCGGGCCTCCGGTCCGCCGTGTTCCTGGTTCCGCCAGGACCCCTCCTCAAAGATCTGGCCCTCTCCCTCCGAAGCCTCCCCGACGTGGCCGACGTGGATTTGGAGCAGGCCTCCGCCCCGCCGCTGCGGTCCGGGACCGAGGGGACCCTCGTGCAGAGCATGCGGGTCTCTCCAGAAGACCTGGACGCCTTGCGGGAGCAGGCCTCGGACCTCCTCTACCATCTGAACCAGTTCGAAGCCGCGCTGGGGCCCGAAGAAAAGCGCCGTCACCACTTCTGGCTGGAGTCGGAGCGGGTCCACCTCAACCGCCTCTTCGACCGCGTCCTGTCCATGAGGCTCGTCTCCTTTGAAGTCCTGGCCGAACGCCTGGGGCGCACCGCAAGGGAACTCTCTTCCCGGCTCGGGAAGGCGGCGAGCCTCACCGTCTCGGGGGCCGAAGAACGGGTTGACCGGGGCCTTCTGGAACGGCTCCTGGATCCCCTCAACCACCTCGTTCGCAACGCCATGGACCACGGCCTGGAGGCGCCCGAAGAGCGGCGGCGCGAGGGGAAGGCGGAGGGCGGCCGGCTCACCCTTGATATCCGCCGGGAGTCGGAAGCCCTCCTCATCTCCTTCGCGGACGACGGACGGGGCATCGATGTGGAGGCGATCCGCCAGGCCGCCGTGGACCGGGGTCTCTTCGCCCCCCATGAGGCGGCTCTGCTCGACCACACCAAACTCCTCGACCTGCTCACGGCGCCCGCCTTCTCCACCCGGAAGGAAGTGACCGATGTGAGCGGCCGCGGCGTGGGTCTCGACGTGGTGAGGTCCGCGGTGGAGTCCTTGGGGGGCCACCTGGAAATGGCCAGTGAGAAGGGCCGGGGAAGCCGGTTCACCCTCGTCATTCCTTCGGCCACCACCCTCACCAGGGTCCTTGTTTTCGGATGGGACGACGAGGTTCGCTACGGCATCCCCGCCTCCCAGATCCAGCACATTTATCCCCTCTCCAGCGCGCCCCTAGTCTGGTCCGGAACCCGCCGCTTCCTTCAAGCGGGCGAGGAACTCCTGCCCGTCTTGGAATGGAGGGCGGGCCCGGTGGGGCGGGACGGCGCGGGACTGCGCCTGGTCCATCCCCAGGGCGACCGGGTGCTCCTCGTGAGCCGGGTCTACCAGGGAGAGCGGGTGGTGATCATGCCCTGGGGCGCGCCCCTGGAGATGGTGTCGGAGTGGATGGGCGGGGCGCTTCTGGCCACGGGAGAGATCGCCTACGTGCTTGACGGCCGGGTCCTCATCAGGAGAGAAGGAGACTAGGCATGGCCACGTTTCACCCCATTGAAGAGCGGGAGCTGGATGCCCTCCGCGAGATCAGCAACATCGGCGCCGGGCACGCGGTCACGGCCCTCCACCAGATGACCCGGCGGGTCATCACCCTCGAGGTTCCCGCGGTGAACCTGGTGCCCTTTTCGGAAGTGGCCCACAGGCTGGGCGGACTCGAAGAGGAGGTGGTGGGGCTCTTCTTCAGGGTCTACGGCGGGTCCCGAGGCAACATGCTCGTGGTCATGTCCCGCACGTCGGCGGAGCACCTCCTCACCGTCCTCTTTGACGGGGACGGCCCCAAGCGACCTTTGGGGGATATGGAGATCTCAGCGCTGAAGGAAGTGGGCAACATCCTCACGTCCTCCTACTTGACGGCTATCGGCTCCCTGCTCAAAATTCCGCTCATCCCCTCCATACCCGCGTTCTCCATGGACATGGCGCAAGCCGTCGTGGACCTGCTCTTGATCGAACTCGCGGAGGTGACCCACCAGGCCCTCGTCATACAGACCGACTTCGCCACCAGGGACAAAACCTTCACGGGCCACTTCTGCCTCTTGCCCGATCCAGGCTCCATCGAGACCATCCTCACGGCCATCGACAGGCTGCAGAAGAAGGGTTGAAACGGTCCGTCTCCATGAAGTCTGCCCCGCTGAGCCAGCTCGCTTCGGAAGCCAAAGGTGAGGCGCCGGGACGGTTATCGCTCCCTCAGCACGCGGCCTACGGCGTCGTCCTTGCGGCGCTGATCACGGTGTTTGCCCTGGCGGGGTGGGTTCATCCCGATCCGGCGGGCCTGGGCACCCACACCCAGCTTCACCTTCCTCCGTGCGGGTTCTATGAGATGTTCCACAAACCCTGCCCCTCATGCGGCATGACCACGGCCTTCGCCTGGATGATGCACGGCCATCCCGTGGAGGCCGTGAAGGTCCAGCCCGCGGGGGCCGCCGTCTTTTTCGCTGGGGCCTTCCTGTTGGCCTACCTGCCGTGGATGTGGGTGCGCCGCAGGCCGCCCATGGAGATCTTCGACAAGCCCGCCTTCCTCGTGGTCACCTTAAGTCTCATCGTGCTGATTCTGGCGGTCTGGGGCGTCCGGGTGTTAAGCTGAACACCTTTTATGGTGCCAGAGGGATTTCATAAGGGATGGGGAAGGGGAGAGCGATGAGCGACGAGAATATGACCTATGACGCGGTTTCAGTTCCTGCTTACCCGGACAAGGCCAGCGGCATGGCCATCGCCGCCTTGGTGCTGGGGATTCTGGGGTTCTGCTGTTGCGGGATCTTCGCGGGCATCCCGGCGCTGGTTCTGGGTTTCATTGAGAACGGCAAGATCAAGCGCCTGGAGAGTTCTCCCAAAGGCAAAGGCTTCGCTGTCGCGGGCATCATCTTGGGTATTCTCTCCCTCATCGTGGGATGCCTCCAGATTATCTGGATCATGTTCTGGGGCGGCATGAGCTTCCTGCAGAACATGGCTCAGGGGATGCACTAGCAACCTGCCTGAGGCCCGGTGCTAGGCCCGCGGATGGAACTGCCTGTAGATCCGTTTGAGGCGTTCCTGCTCCAGGTGGGTGTAGATCTGGGTCGTTGAAATGTCAGCGTGGCCCAGGAGGATCTGGACCGCGCGCAAGTCTGCCCCGTGCTCCAGCAGGTGGGTGGCGAAGGAGTGCCTCAGGGTGTGCGGGCTCAGGTGCTTGGTGATGCCGGCGGCGCGGGCGCTTGAGGTGATCATGATCCACACCATCTGCCGGGTCATGCCCCCTCCGCGAGCCGTCACGAAGAGCGCCGGAGCGGAGCGGCCCTTGAGAAGCAGCGGCCTGGCTTCGGCCCGGTAGCGCGCCACCCAGTCCTGGGCCACCTCGCCCAAGGGCACCACGCGCTCCTTGCTTCCCTTGCCCATGACCAGGACGAAGCCCGCCTCGGCGTTGGTCCGATCGAGGGTGAGGCCCGTGAGCTCGGAGACCCGGATTCCCGTGGCGTACATGACTTCCAGGAGGGCCCGGTTGCGCAACCCGAGAGGCCTGGAGGGATCGGGCACGGCAAGGAGCCGCTCCACCTCCTCCGTCGTGAGGTAGCCGGGAAGCCGCTTGAGAGCCCTGGGGGGATCCACGTTTTCCGTGGGGTCCGCCGGCACCTTGCGTTCCAGAATGAGAAACCGATAAAAGGAACGGATGGCCACGAGGCGCCTGGCCGCCGTGGAGGCAGCTCTCCTGGCGGAATGTTCTCCCGCCATGAACGCTCTCACGTCCTCCCGGCGCACATCGGCCGGTGCTTTCTTGCAGTGGGCGAAAAACCGGAGAAGGTCGCTCCTGTAAGCTTCCACCGACCTGGGCGAGAGGCCCCGTTCCACGGTCATGTGATCCAGGAACAGGGCCAATTCGTTGGGAAAGGGGACGTTCCCTTCCTCGGCGTTCGGGCGCTTCTCCTCACTCCTCACTCCTCACTCCTCACTTCTTGCCTACCAGTACCGCTCCACATGGATCTGCCCGGGCTTATGGCGCGTATGCTCGCAAAACCCCTGGCCTTCTAAGATGGAGACCATGGTCTCCACCATGGCGGGGTTGCCGCAGAGGAAGACGTGCGTGTTCTCCGGAGTCACCTCCATCCCCCAGGCCCGGTTCACCGCCCCGGAGTTCCACATGTCCTGAACCCAACCCGTGGCCTGAAGCCAAGGAACGGGATCTTCCTCGGGGTTGCTGATGACGGGGATGTACGCGAAATTCTTGCAGATGCGCTGTAGGGTCACCAGCTCCGACCGGTACCCGAGGTCCGAGGATCTCCTGGCGCCGTGGACCACGGCAAAGTGTCTCGGCCCTCCCGGCTCCAAAAGGGTGCGCAGCATGCTCATGTAGGGAGCCAGGCCCGTGCCGGTGGCCACCAGCGCGACGTTCTTGTCCTCGGGGACCTCCTTGAGGGTGAACATGCCGGTCATCTTGGGCGAAAGCCACAGGCGGTCACCCGCCTTGAGGGCGAAGATCCGCGGAGAAAGGGCCCCCGAGTTGACGAGCGTCACGTAAAACTCGATGTACTCCCTGTCCACCGAAGATGAGGCGATGGAGTAGGCCCTCCTGATCAGCTTGTCGGGCTCCAGCGGGGGGTCCTCGGGGTCCGAGAAGGCGTACCTGGGCGCGCTGGGGGGCAGGCCTATGACCGTGAACTGGCCGGGGTGGAAGTCCGGCAGGGCCCATCCCTCTGGGGCCGCGCGGAGAATGATGAGGCCGGGAGCCACTTCGATGCGCTGGGCGACGACGGCGTTAAGCTCGGGCAAGGCCATTCAAACCTCCGTGGGGACCGGTATCGCTCCTCCATCCCCGGCTGAAAGCGCTCGGTTCCATGAACCAGCTCCTAAAAGGTCCGGTCGCCATCAGGCAACTTCCTCCCCGGTTTGGCCGGGGCTTCGCCGCAAAATGATCGTTACCGGGCCGTCATTTACCAACTCCACCTCCATCATGGCCTGAAAGATCCCCTTCTCCACATGGACGCCCAACCGGCCGATGGCCTCGGCGAAATGTTCGAAGAGGGGCTGGGCAATCTCGGGCCGGGCCGCATGGGAGAAGGACGGCCTGGTTCCCTTTCGGAGGTCCCCCGCCAGGGTGAACTGGCTCACGGCGAGGACCGACCCTTCAATGTCACGTACGGAAAGATTCATCTTGTCCGCGGCATCGGCGAAGATTCTTGCCTCGGCGACTTTCCTGGCGCACCAGTCCGCCTGGGCTTCCGTGTCCCCTTCCTCCACCGCCGCCAGGGCGAGCAGGCCCTTGCCGATGGATCCCACCGGCCGCCCGTCCACGCGGACGCACGCCCGGCTCACCCGCTGCACGACCACGATCACCGGGCACCTCCCAACCCTAAACCTTACCACAAGGCGAGGGACCCCTTGGCGCCCCGGCGCCTTCTTTGGTATGCTGACACCGGAGTGTGACATGAGCGACGAGACAACGTACACCGTGACTTGCCCCTGTTGCGGGGCCCGTCTGACCCTCGACGCGGAAGCCCGCGTGGTGGTGAGCCACGAGGCCCCGCCTTCGACGGGCGAGAAGGCCACCTTCGACGCCCGCCTCAAGACCCTCGATGAGGAGAAGCGCGTGGCCGAGGAGAAGTTTCAAGAGTCGGTCCGCGCCGAAAAGAGCAAGAAGGATGTCCTCGAAAAGAAGTTCCAGGACCTGTTCCAAAAGGCCAAGGAAGGGCCCGTGGGCCCCGTCAAGCGGGACATCGACCTGGATTAGCCCAGGCCCGGGGGGGACCGGGTCCAAACCGAACGCGAGGAGGCTGGAATGAAGACCAACCGTTTCATGGCCGCAGCGGTGCTGGCACTGCTGGTGGCCGCCGCGGGCTGCAACAAGAAGGGCCCGGGAAAGCCCAGCGACATTGAGTATTTCCCCTGCGACAGCATGGACAAAGTTATCTCAACGGACGTGGTCAGCTTGGACAAGGGCTTCTCCGCGGATGGGGCCGGCTCCCTCAAGGTGACCGTGGATCAGCCAAGCACGGTCAGGCTTTTCGAGGTGTCCGCACCGGGCGCGGAGAACGCCAAATACGTGTACAAGGCCAAAGTCAACGTGAAAGACCTTCTGGGAGATGCTTCCCTCCAGATGATCATCCACTTCAAGAACGGCGGTGAGGTGAACACCTACCAGACCACCAAGGGGCCGGGAGCGTGGACTCCCATGGAGGTCTTCGCCATCGTCCAGAAGGGCCAGAAACCTGACAAGGTCAGCCTCAATCTCCTCGTGAGCGGCACTGGTACCTGCTGGGTGGACGACGTTCACCTGGAACAGGTCCCCCTCAACTAGTGTGGCGTCTCAGAACAAACTTGAATAAGTTGGGCAGGCTGGAGACGCCACACTTCCCAAGGGGCTCCGCCCCTAGGGCGCCTGCCTGCGGCAGGCTGTTACCCCGAAAAAGCGGGGAAGTGCCTTCCCCGCACCCCTTCGTGTCCTGCCAGACCGTCCGGATTTACTCAGCGAACCGCTGTTACAGGACACTAGCCTCGCCCCGCAGTTCCGAACCCACGAGGCGCCTGGTCAGAGCCGGGCGCCTCTTCCGCTTTCCGCCGGTTCGGCCCGCTCCATGACGCCTCGCGGTGGCGCTCCCTAAAAGGCCTCCACCCGTTGTCGCCGGCGCCTCATGAGACGACCCATGCCGGGGGGGGAGGCGGGGCAGGCGAAGGCCAGGTTTGGGACGGTCAGGTGTTCCCTAACAGCCTGTTAAGGGGAGGCCCCCGGTTTGGCCGCCGGGACGGCCGAGGCGAGGAACACCTTGGCCTGTGAGTTTCCTGGATCCAGCAGCAGGACCCGCCGGGCTTCCTCGGCGGCGGCGGCCTTCTCGCCCGTGGCCAACAAAAAGGAGGCCAGGGTTAGATGGGCACTCACGTCGGTTGGGTCCAGGGTCACCGCGTTTCTCGCTTCGAGGATGGCGTGGTCCCGGTCATCAAGCCCCCAGAGGGCCCCCGCCAGGTTCAGATGGGCCCTTGAGTAGGCGGGCGCGCGGTCCAAGGCCTCCTGAAAGAGCGCCTGGGCCTCCGCGTAGCGGTTCTGCTGGAGGTACAGGACTCCCAAATTATTGAGCACCTCCGGACGCCCCGGGTCCGCCTCGAGCGCCCTCCGGTAGTCCCCTTCGGCCTCGCTCCGCCGCCCCTTGGCTTGAGCCGTCAACCCCTTTTGAAACCACGTTTCACCCTCCGCCCGTTTGGCGGGGGACTGGGGTGCTCCGGGGGGCGCCGTGGGCGCCGGCAGTTCAGGAAGAACCAGGGAGGCTTTCTGCGCGGGTGCATCCGAGCTCAACTGCGGCGAGCTTCCGGGGGACGCAGGACTTGCTGCCACGGATGAGGCGCTCCCCGGGCTTTCTTCACAGGGCCTGGTGATCTGGACCGGGAAGGGCCCCTCGGCCTGAAGCTTGTCGGGGAGCAGCGCTCTCCACCGGATGGCCTCGCCGCGGTTCCGTGTGACCCCCGCGCAGACGCGGTAGCACCACTGGCCCTGGAACTGCTTAGCTTGAACGAAAACGGGTGAGGGATTTCGGATCATGGCGGCATACTCCGCGACCTTTCCCTGATCGCACAGGAGGATGACACTCATGGTCCACAGGCCCTCGCCCCTCCCTGCGAACATGCGGCAATAGTCCTGCACGGCCCCCGCCAGGTCTCCCGCCTTCAGGGCGCGCTGGGCCCGATCGAGAGCGGCGGTGTCATAAAGCTCCGCGGATCTCGCCGGAGCGACGTTTTGGGCCGGGAGGCGGGTGGAAAGCCAAGGAAGGACGCACGCGAGCAGGAGGGCTCCCGCTGTTCGCGGCGCAAGGAGCCGCGTCCCAAAAAGAGCCCCGCCACGCCGTGCGGGCCGGAGGGAGACGGGATCGGCCAAAGGGGTTGATCCTCCTTCGCTTTACCATATCGGAACTGATGGATCGAAGCAACCCGAGAGGACGCCGGCTCCTCACATGAGGACGTAAGGGTCCACCTCCACGAGCAGAGCTTTTCCCGTGTGGCGGCCCAGAGGACCGTCCAGAAGGGAGGCGAGGAGAGCCCGGAGCTGATGCCGGGCAGGCGCCTTCAGGAGGATGTGGCGCCGGTAAAGGCCCTCCAGCCGGGCGAGGGGGGGCTCCGAGGGGCCAAGGATGCGAACCCCCCGCGCGCCGGGGGCGCGCAAGGCCCGGGCTGCTTGGTTCGCCAGCGACTCGGCTTTGGCGGGGTCCGCGTGGCGGATCTCGACGCGCGCCAGAGCCCCGGCGGGTGGATACCCCACGAGTTTCCGGTACCGGATGTCCTTCTCGTAAAAGGTGACGTAATCGTGGCCGCTGGCGGCCTGAACCGCGTAGTGGTCCACATGGTACGACTGGAGGACAACGGTCCCCGCGGCTTCGCCCCTGCCTGCGCGGCCCGCGGCCTGGGTAATGAGCTGGAAGGTGCGCTCGGCGGCCCTGAAGTCGGGCATGCCCAAGAGAAAATCGGCTCCCAGGATGCCCACGAGGGTCACGTTGTGCACGTCGTGTCCCTTGGCGACCATCTGGGTCCCCACCAGAATCTGCACCCCCCCCCCCTCGAAGTCCCTCCAGAGGGCGTCATAGGCCGGGGCTGTCCTCACGGCGTCCCGGTCCATGCGCCTCACCCGCGCCTGGGGAAACCGGCTGGCCAGGATATCTTCAACTTTTTCCGTGCCCTCGCCCAGAAATTGCAGCACCTCGCCGCCGCATCCGGGACAGGTTTCCGGCACCGGCTCCATGCGCCCGCAGTAGTGGCACCGTAGCTGGGAGGCCCGTCGGTGAAACGTGAGCGCCACGGAGCACTGGCCGCACTGGATGGTCTTCCCGCACTCACGGCACAGGACGAAGGTAGAGAACCCCAGCCGGTTCCTCAGAATGATGGCTTGGCGTCCGGCGGTGAGCGCGCTTTCCAGCGCCGTCTCCAAGCTCCTGGAGAGGGTGAGACGCTGGCCCGAGGCGCGGAACTCCTCCCGCATGTCTACCACCTTCACGGGTGGCAGGACGGCCTTCCCCGTCCGTTCCGGCAGGCTGAGCAGCGTGTACTTTCGGGTCTCCACGGCGTTGTAGAACGATTCCACGGAGGGCGTGGCCGACCCCAGAACCACGGGGATCCCGGCCTTGGCCCCCCGCAGCACGGCCGCGTCCCGGGCGTGGTAGCGGGGAAACTCCTGCTGCTTGTAGCTTCCGTCGTGCTCCTCGTCCACGATGATCAGGCGGAGGCTCGGGAGGGGTGCGAAGAGGGCCGAGCGGGGCCCGATGACCATGCGCGCCCCGCCCTCGGCCACGCGCCGCCACTGGCGCACGCGTTCGTGCTCGGTCATGGAGGAATGGAGGATGGCCACGTCGCTTCCGAATCGCTCCAGGAGGCGGCGCGCGAGGAAGGAGGCGAGGGAGATCTCGGGGACGAGATAGAGGGCAGACCCGCCGTCGTGGGCCGCCTGCTCCATGAGCCTCATGTAGACCTCGGTCTTCCCCGAGCCCGTGATGCCGAACAAGAGGAACGTCTCGTGCCGTCCCTCCTCCAGCGCCTTACCGACGGCGCCGATGGCCTGCTGCTGCGCGGGAGTCAGGACGTGCGGGGAAGGACGCCCCGGGAGCTTGGCGGGGAGGAGGCCGAACAGTTCGATCCATCCCAGTTCGGCCATCTCCTGAAGAACGTATTGGGGCACCTTGGCGGCGGCTGCTGTATCCGCCACCGTAGGGAATCCCCGTTCCTCGAAGGCCAAGAGGGCTCCGAGGGTCTTGGCGAACTGGGACGGAGTGTCTCCGTCCTCGATCCTCGTGCGCGCCTCCTCCCGGGTGAGGAGGAGCGCGATCCGGTCGCCCCCCGCGTAGCGCCTGCGAGTCTTCCAGGAAGTCTCCTCATCCACCCAGCCTTCCAGCACGGCCCTGCCCGTGAGGGCATCGGCGCCCGGCCCCAGGGAGGCTCGCAGGGCGGCCAGAGCCCGCGGCCCTTGAGCGAGGCAGTGGAGGAGGGGAGCGATGTCGCCCGGATCGGCATCCGGCGGAGGCTCGGCCAGCCTGTACTTGGACCGGGGGGCCGGATCCAGCCCCGAGGGGTAGGCGCACTTGAGGACCGAACCCCACGACACGAGGTAATAGTCCGCAATCCAACGGGTGAATTCGAGAAGATCGGCCGGGAAGAGGGGGGCCTGATCGAGGATGTCTTTCACGGGTTTGAGGGATTCGGGAGGAACGGCGGCTAGGTCCTCGACCACATAGCCGATATGTTCCGCCCTTGCGAAGGAAACCCGGACGCGGCAGCCGGGCAGAGGCGTCTCAACGCCATCGGGGACGAGGTAGGAAAAGGTACCGCGGGGCGGAAGGGGAAGGGCCACCTGGACGACACGTCGCGGGTCCTTGGAGCGCGGGGGCGAGGGGCTCATGGCAGCGCGGAGCTTGCCCCGTGGCCGCATGCCTCGGCCAGACGGGCGCGGAGCTCCTCCACGTCCCCCTCAAGGAGGGTGGTGAGCCGCGGATAGACGAGAGGGAGGCCTTCGGGCCACAGCGGAGCCCACTTTACGGCGTCCTTCTCCGTCGTGAGGACCGCCCCCGCACCCGTCTCCCGAGCCTTGGAGAGGATGTGTTGCAGGCGGCCGGCCGTGGGCCGGGCGTGATCTCTGAAAGCAACGCGCGCGGACAGGGATAGGCCGGCGGCCCGGGCCTGCCCAAAGAAAGATTCTGGATGGCCTACGCCCGCGAAGGCCACGACCGGCACTCCGCCCAGGGCCTTCCAGGAGGGGAAAAGGGCAGAGCCCAGGGGCGCGGGCTCCCACTCGAAGCGGGCGCTCACGCGGGGCACGCCTTCAGTCCATCCTAGGAGCGAGGGGGCCAGATGGTGCACCTCGCCGCGCGTGGCCACCAGGACGGAGGCCCGCTTCGCCGCCGAAAGGGGTTCGCGCAGACGGCCCACGGGGGGGGCGTGGAGATCGCCGGGACGGGAAGCGTCGACGAGCAGAAGATCTACGTCGCGGTGGACGCGCAGATGCTGGAAGGCGTCGTCCAGGATGAACACGGAGCAGAGCTCCCGCACGAGAGCGGCCGCTTCCTCGCGGCGCTCGCCCACGGCCACCGGAGTCCCCGGAAGGGCGCGAGCCAGGAGCAGGGCTTCCTCGCCCACCTCTTCGGGCGCGGAGGCCTGGTCCACGCGGCGTGCGCCGCGGGTTCGCCGTCCGTAGCCGCGAAGGAGGATCCCGGGACGTTCGCCCATCTCCAGGAGCACGCGGGCCATGGCCAGGGCGAAGGGGGTTTTCCCCGTTCCGCCGAAGGTCAGGTTGCCGATGGAGACGGTGGGGCGGCCCAGACGCACGGGGGCAGACCGGCGGCCGTAGCGCCAGGCCTTGAGCCTTGCTAGGCCCAGGGACCCCATGCCCAGCGGCCACAGAGGGCAGGTCCAAAGCCTAGGGCCGTTCTGCTCTCTTTTCAACGTCCGCCCTCCGCCTCGGTGTTCCTCTTCAGTCCGCGCGTCGCGATCCCGGCCCCTTTTGGTGCCTTGGTGTCTTGGTGGTAAATCGCCTTCCTTTTTCCGCTTTCAGAATTCCGCCTGTTAATCTCACATTCCCAAGTATTTCGAATAGAGGATCCTGGCGCGCGCCGGATCTCCCGTGTTCTGGATGAGGGCTCTTCCGTCCTCGTAGAGGGTGACGGGGTGCCCCTCCCACTCGGTCTGAAGAAGGTAGGGATTTGAGAACACGGGCCCCATGGAGGAGAGCCGCTTCTCGATGGTTTTCAGGTCCAGGCGCGTTCCCTTGGGCGCGAGGACCATGATGCCATCGCGGCCGCACAGGCGGTAGGTTCGGCTCCCCGAATGCTCATCCAGAAAGTCGAAACGCCGCTCCGCGCAGCATGGGCAGTCGGGATCCCGCAAGGCGGGCGCACGGCCGAAGGTCCACGTCATCAAATCGAGGGTGAGCAGGCCCGAGGCGCACAGGTCGGCCCGTCCCGCCAGGAGCTTGATGGCCTCCCCCGCCTGGATGGCCGCCACGGCCGCCGCGGCGGGTCCAAGGACGCCAGCCGTGTCGCACGTGGGAGCCGAGCCGGGGGCGGGTGCCTGGGGAAAAAGGCAGCGCAGGCAGGCCGTCTCTCCAGGGCGGAAGAGCATGACCGAACCGTAGGTGCTCACGGCTCCCGCGTAGCCCCAGGGCTTCCCGGTGGAGACCGAAGCGTCGTTGATGAGGTAGCGGGTCTCGAAATTGTCCGTGCCATCAAGGACGAGATCGCACCGGGCAAACAAGTGTCTGGCCAGCTCGGCGTCCAGATCGGCCACGAAAATCTCCGTGGCGAGGTCCGACCGGGCCTCCCGCAGGTGGGCCTCCGCGGCCACAGCCTTGGGCAGCCGCTGCGCGGCATCGGCCTCCGTAAAGAGCACTTGCCGCGCCAAGTTGGAGGTCTCCACGAAATCCCGGTCCACGAGCAGGAGGCGCCCCACGCCGGCTCTAGCCAGGAGGGAGGACGACGTGCACCCCAGGGCTCCGAGGCCCACGACCGCCGCCGTGGCGGCCCCCAAGCGAGCCTGACCCGCCTCGCCGAGCCACGGGAGGATCGCCTGCCGGGCGTAGCGCCGGTTCATCGTACAAACCGGTGAGCGCGGACATTGGCCGCCAAGCCCACGAAGAGGCTGAGGCCCACCAGGGAGGACCCGCCGTAGGAGAGAAAGGGCAGGGGAATGCCCGTGGTCGGCACGAGGCCGATGACCATGCCCACGTTGATGAAGAGATGATAGAGGATCACCGAGAAGGCGCAGAGCACCAGAAAGCGGCCCTCCATGTCCCGCGCCACCAGGAGGGTGCTGAGAAACCGCCCCAATAGGGCGAAAAAGATCGCCAGGAGGGCCACGGCGCCCAGAAAACCCGTCTCCTCGCAGATGACGCCGAAGATGAAGTCGGTGTGGGGTGCCGGAAGAAAATTGAGGCGGTTCTGGGTGCCCGAATAGAGTCCCTTGCCCGTCAGCTCTCCCGACCCCACGGCGATTCTCGCCTGGTGCACCTGATAGCCCGCGCCGCGGGTGTCCGATGCGGGATTGAGGAAGGTAAGGACGCGCTCCTTCTGGTAGGGCTTGAAGAACGTGAACCAGCCCAGCACGAAGACCACACCTCCCAGGGCGGCCGCCAGCGCCGCCCACTTGAGGATCTGGCTCAGGCCCATTCGGCTCAGGTAGAAGGCCGCGAGGATCATGGGCAGGAAAGTGGTGGCGGTGCCAAAGTCCGGCTGGAGGAGCGTGAGCAGCATGGGAAGGGCGATGATGCCCGTGAGGATGGAGAATTCCTTGATCCCGATCACCTTGTGCGAGAGATCTTTAATATAGCCCGCGCCGGCGAGGGCCGCGGCCACCTTGGCGAGCTCCGAGGGCTGGAATCCCACCGGGCCCAGGACGAACCACGACCGGGAGCCCGCCACGGAGTGCCCGAAGATCATGACGCCCAGGAGCACCACGATGCACAGCCCGTAGAGGATGTAGCTGTATTCGATCCAGACTTCGTAGGGGACGAGGGTGGCCAGGACATAGGCGGCGATGGCCACGACGCACCACGTGGTCTGGCGCTCGGCGAGGGGCGCGAACTTGGTGCCGAAGGTGGCCGAGCGCACCATCACCGCTCCGCCAGCCAGAAGGACGAGGAACAAGAGCGTGGTGAGATGGTCGCCGTAGGCGATATACGCCTTGAGCGTGTTCTTCATGGGCGCACCCCCGCGGGCCCGTTCTGGTCCTGAAGGGTCCCCTGGGGGATGCCTTCGGGCGTGGGCTGTTCTGGCGGGGGAGGCGGAACCTCGGGAGGCAGGTCCGTGGGGATTTCCGGCTCCGCCAGGGGCGGGGGAGACGCGGAAGGCGGCTTGGGCGGTCCGATCACCTCTCCGGGCTTCTTGCCGAGGAAGAGATACTCCAGGCCGGCCTTGGCGATCTTGGCTCCCACGTCGCCGCCGTGGCCGCCGTGCTCCACCATGACCACGAAGGCCACCGTGGGGTTGCTGCGCGGGGCGAACCCGGCGATCCACGCGTGGTCCCGCTCGGCCTTGTCGAGAGAGTAGGTGTTCTTTCCAGAGCTGGCCTGCACCACCTGAGCCGTTCCCGTTTTGGCGCACACCTCCACGCCGGGAATCTGGCATCCCTTCCCCGTGCCGCTGCTCACGACCCTGGCGAGTCCCTCCTTCACGACGCCGAGCGCTTCGGGTGAGACTTCCACCGTGCTGAGGACCTCGGGGGGGCCCGATATGAGCCTGGGCCGGTAGCGCGTTCCTCCCGTGGCGAGGGTGGAGTAAAAGCTCAGGAGCTGGAGAGGGGTGACCGTAAGATACCCCTGGCCGATGCTGACGGGCAGCGTTTCCCCCGGATACCACGGGCCCAGGCCCCGCTTCGCCTTCCACTCAGGCGAGCCGAGGACGCCGCTCGTCTCGCCGGGCAAGTCCACGCCGGTCTTACGTCCCAGGCCAAAAAGGCGTCCCCATTTGTCCAGCCGCTCGATGCCGATGCGGTCTCCCGCGTGGTAGAAGTATATGTTGCAGGAGTTCTGGATGGCGGTGATGAGGTCGATGGTGCCGTGGCCTTTGCTCCAGCAGTGGAAGGGGTGGCCGCCGTAGTCCCACACGCCTCCGCAGGTAAACACCGTGCTCGCGGAGAGGAGGCCCTCCTGCAGGCCCACGAGGGCCACGAAGGGTTTGAAGGTGGAGCCAGGAGGATAGGCACCCTGGATGGGGCGGTTCAGAAGAGGGCGCGCGGGGTCGTTCACCAAGTCCTTCCACGCGGAGGCGCTCACGGTTCCGGAGAAGAGATTGGGGTTGAACTCGGGCTCGCTCACCCAGGCCAGGATCTCGCCGGTGTTGGGATTCATGAAGACCGCCGAGCCCGTCTCCCCCGCGAAGGCATTCTCCAGGATGGTCTGGAGGTCCATGTCGAGATTCAGGTTGAGCGGCTTGCCCGGTACGGGATCCTCCTGGATGCCCACGCCCGGAAGGCGCAGTTTGGGGTCCTCGACCTCGCGGCCCAGGCTGTTGACTTGGGCGGTCCTCCGGCCGTTCACCCCCATGAGACGAACGTTGGCGGTCTTCTCCACTCCCGACTTGCCCACTTCGATGAAGGGGTCCGTTTCCTTGATCTTCATGCGCTCGGCGTCCTCGGGCGAGAGGAGGCCTACGTAACCCAAAGCGTGGCCGGCATAGAGGCCGTAGGGATAGTCCCGCCTGAGCTCCATCTCGATGCGGAGCATGTTGAGCTCCTGCTGGTGGGCTTCGATCTTCTGGAGCCAGGAGGGAGGTACGTCCCTGGCCAGCACGGCGAGGGATGCCACGGGGCTCCGGCGAAGGGCGGCGTCCACCTGGGCCCGGTCCATGGTGAAGTCCAGGATGCGCCTCATGGCCGAGATGGTCTCGTCGATGGAGCCTCCCCGCGCCGCGTCCAGGACCAGAGAGAAGCTGACCCGGTTGCGGCACAGGACCTTGCCGTTGCGGTCCAGGAGCATGCCTCTCGGGCTTCGGAGCACGATGGTACGGGTGTAGTTGTTCTCGCTCAGGGTTCGGTAGTAGTCCCCGTGCAGCACCTGGAGGTAAAAAAGGCGCAGGGCGAACAGGAGGAACACGGTCCAGAGCCCGACTCTGAGGAAGGCCGTCTTGGCGGGCAGACCCGAGTCCAGCGGGAGGTTCATGCTTGGTCCTTCCGGTAGAGGCGCCGGGCCACGGGTTCGAAAAGAGCGGTAAGCGCCGCCGTGATCAGGCTCCCCAGCAGGACGAAAACCCAAAACGGCGAGGCAAGGGGCAGGCCCAGCAACAGGTACAGGCCCGCCACGGCCGCCGCATCCAGAACGTAGGCCGCCCAGGCAAATATGGCCATGGGCAGGATGCCGCCGATGAGGAGCTTGCCGCCCATCCATCCCAAAACGTACCCGAGAACGCAGAAGGAAAGGCCGTGGAAGCCCACGAAGGGCGAGAAGTAGGCGTCGCTTACGGTTCCCAGAACGGCTCCCCACAACACCCCCCCCATCTTGCCGCTGCGCATGGCGAGGGGCACCAGGACGGCCAGGTAGGGATTGGCGATGGTCAGGTCTCCTGAAATGAGCGGGATGAGGGTCTGAACGCCCGCCGCCAGGAGGAGGAGCACGAGGACCGGGATCAGGCGCTTAGCCAACGGTTTTCCTCAACAGGAGTACCCACGTGAGCTGATCCATCTTGGAGCTGGGGCTCAGGGTGATCTTCTTCAGGTAGTCGCCGCCGTCCTCCACGGAGACGGCCGTGCCCACGCGCAATCCGGGGGGGAAAACCCCGTCCTCGCCGGAGGTCACAAACATGTCGCCCACGCGCACGTCCGATTCGTTGGAGATCCAGCGGATTTCCATGTCGGTCCCTTTCCCTACGGCGACCCCCTTGACCCCGGCCCGCTCCGACGCGACTCCCACGGCGCTGCTGGGGTCCGTGAGCAGGATGACCTTGTGGAGGGTGCCGCTCGCGCCCTGCACGTGGCCCACGGCCCCGCCTGGGCCCATCACGGGCGTCCCCTCCGGGATGAGAAAGCGGGCGTCGCAGGAGACCAGGAGGTAGCGGCTGAAAGGGGCGCCGTACGCGGTCAGTGCGCGGGCGCCGATCACCTGATAGCCCTGCGGCTTGGGGGCTTGGAGCAGCTCCCGCAAGGTCAGCACTTCCTTTTCCAGCGGCCGGGCCAGTTCCAGTTGCCCTTGGAGGCTCCGGTTCTCCGCGGCCAGGTTCTCCGATTCCAGGGCCGCGTTCTTCTGCCAGAGGTACGCCTGCAACCCTTCGCGCGTGAGGCGGGACGCCGAATCGTAGGCCGAGAGGAGGGGCCCGAAGGCGGCCAGCGCCATGTTGCCCAGGACAGACCGGCTGCCCTGCCGCGCCTGGAAGGTAAGCAAGACAAAGAAACCCAGCACGAGGAGGCAGAGAGCGATCTCCGGGCGCCGGGCCGTGGGTCGGAGGTCCATTACTCTACGGCGACGCGCTTGAGCAGCTCGAAGTCGTCGAGCATCTTGCCCGCTCCCAGGCAGACCGAGGAGAGGGGATCGTCGGCGATCAGGACGGGAAGGCCCGTCTCTTCCCGAAGGCGCTTGTCCAGGTTTCGGAGGAGAGCCCCGCCACCCGTGAGGACGATGCCCCGGTCCACGATATCCGCGGCCAGTTCGGGGGGTGTCTGTTCGAGGGCCTGGCGGACCGCGTCGATGATGACGCCCACGGTTTCGGAGAGGGCCTCGCGCACTTCCTCGGAGCTCACCACCAGGGTTTTGGGGATGCCGTCGATGAGGTCGCGGCCTTTCACCTCCATGGACTCTTCCTTGTCCAGGGGGTAGGCCGAACCCAGCCGAATCTTCAGTTCCTCGGCGGTGCGGTCTCCTATGGCGAGGTTGTAACGCTTTTTCATGAACTGGACGAGGGCTTCGTCCATCTCGTTCCCCGCCACGCGGACGGTCCGGGAGTAGACGATGCCCGCCATGGAGATGACAGCCACGTCCGTCGTTCCGCCGCCTATGTCAACGATCATGTTGCCCGTGGGCTCCGTGATGGGCATGCCCGCGCCGATGGCGGCGGCCATGGGTTCCTCCACGAGGACCACCTCGGACGCTTTGGCCCTGTAGGCCGAATCGCGCACGGCGCGCTTCTCCACCTGGGTGATCTGGCTGGGGATGCAGATGACGATGCGGGGGCGCACCACGACCCGCCGGTTGTGGGCCTTCTTGATGAAGTAATCCAGCATGCGCTCCGTGTGCTCGAAGTCGGCGATGACGCCGTCGCGCATGGGGCGGATGGCCACGATATTGCCGGGCGTCTTGCCGAGCATCTCCTTGGCCTCGGTGCCCACGGCCTCCACCTTGCCGTTCTTCTGGTTGATGGCGATGATGGAGGGCTCTCGCACCACGATGCCTTTTCCCTTGACGTAGACGAGCGTGATGGCCGTCCCGAGGTCGATAGCGAGGTCGTTGGAGAGGAAGGAGAAGGGCGATCGGAAACTGAAGGGCATAGGGGCTCCTAGTCAAAGACGGCGTAGCCGTTCTTCGTGCTCTCTTTCACGCGGTACATGGCTTGATCGGCTTTTTGAATGAGCAGTTCGGGGTCGTCCCCGTGTTTGGGGAACCCCGCGATGCCAAAACTGGCTGAGAGGGTAAAGTCGCGGCCGGGCTCCTTTCGGTAATCGTGCTTTTCGACGGCCCTGCGGAGGCGCTCCGCGACCATGGTGCTCGCCTCCAAGTCGGTATTGGGCAGAATGACGGTGAACTCGTCCCCTCCGTACCGGGCTACGATGTCCACGTTGCGGACCCGCTCCTTGAGGATCTGTCCCACGACCTTGAGGGTCTGGCTGCCCACGAGGTGGCCGTAGCGGTCGTTGACGGATTTGAATCCGTCCAGGTCCAGGAAGATCAGCGAGACGGCGTAGCTGTAACGTTTGGCGCGGGTGATTTCCACGGCCAGGGCCTGGTGGAGGTAGCGGGAGTTGTAGAGCTGCGTCAAGTCGTCCACGAGGCTGAGGAGCTTGATCCGCTGGAAGGCGAAGGCGTTTTCCAGGGCGATCCCCACCATTTCGGCGAACATGTGGGTCGTTTCCAGGTCCGCCTCCGTAAATCCCCTTGATCCGCTCTTGTTCATCATCTCGAGGACGCCCAGGGTCTTGCCCCGGCTCCTGAGGGGCACGCACAGGACGGAGCGCGTGGTAAAGCCCGTCATCCGGTCCATCTTGGGGCTGAACAGGGCGTTGCGGGGGGCGTCGTTGACCAGCATGGGGCGGCCCGTCTGGGCCACGGTTCCGGCGATCCCCTCTCCCAGCTTCAGGCTGACCTCCTTGAGGGGTTTGGCGCGGCTCCCCATGGCCTCCGCGAAGGTGAGCTTCTGGCCCGATTCGTCCAGGAGAAGCAGGCTCCAGGCCTCCGACTGAACGAGCAGCTGAACCCGCTCCATGATGAACGCCGTGAGGGCCTCGGGTTCGAGCATGGAATTGGCGGTCCGGACCACTTCGGCCAGGAGGCGGAGCTGCTCGGATTTGATCCGGAAGGCCTCCTTGAGGCCTTCGAGCTCGTCCGTTCCTTGGGCCGGTTCGCGGCGGGCGGGCGCCTTAGTAGGCGACGGACTGGAAGGCCTTGCGCCAGATTTTTTCGTTGCCTTCATCGTCGAAGGCCCTCACCTGCACGGACTGGGTGCCGACGTCGGAGAACAACACGATTTTGCTGAAAGAGCCGTCGGCGTTCACCGGGATCTCCAGGTCGTTGACGGAGACGGACACGCCCGGATCGGTGGACCCTTGGATGATCACGCCGTCGCCGATGGGTGTGGCGTCCACGGTGAGCTTGAGGTCGCGGGTGATCTTGGGCCGCTGATAGACTTGGAGAATGCGGAACCGGTAGATGGGGGACCAGTAGGCCTTTTCATCGGTTCCGGAGGACCGGATGCGCCAGTAATAGGTTCCCGCGGGGAGGCCGTCCACCGTGAGGCTGGACCCGGAGACTTCCCGCTCGGGCGTCAGAAGGCTGGAGAAGAGCGGTTTGGCCGAGATCTCAAAGACAGTGGTCTTCGTGGCGCCGCCTTTCCAGGCGAATGCGACGGGGTGCCTGGCGGGGTCGTCCACGCGGATGATCTGCAAATCCTTGGGATAGTCCGCCGCCGGGGGGACGATGAGAGGCTCAGGCGCCGAAAACTGGGACGCCGATGTGATGATGGACACGCCCGTGGCGCCGGCCCCCACGCTCTGCGTGCGCCCCGCCGCCTCCACCTCGGACGTTCCGGCCAGCACCGACGTGATGACCTGTCCCGAGGCCTCTTGGGCCACGCCCACGCGGGAGGCGGGCGCCGGACGGATCTTGGTCGTTTCCGTGAGGATGATGCTTTCATCCTTTGCGGTCATGGTTTCGGGGGTTCGGGTCTCCACCCGGCCTTGTTTCAGCGCCACCTCGATGCGGCTTCCGCCGTTGGGGTTGCCCGTGAGGGCCTGGATGACCATGAGGGAGTCGGGCGAGATGATGTCCACCTGGTTGTTGTGGTACTTGATGCTCGCGTGGCCGTTCTGGCCCGTCTTCACGATGTCGCCGTCCTCCAGGATCATGTTCTCCTTGGCCGTGGAGAAGAGGTGCTCGCCGATGCGCTTCACCTCCACCGACCCTTCGCTGCTCACCAGGACCGCGAATTTCTGGCTCTCGGGCGAAGCGTTGCGGGCGTTCTTGAGGGTTTCCACCACGTCCCCCGCGAGGGCGATGGCCTTGGTGTAGTGTTGCTGCGCCAGCTCGGCCCGCGCCGTTCCGAGCATGGTCTTGGCCTGGTCGAGGCTCGACCGTATCTCAGCGGCCACGTCGGGCCCTTCGAGCATCTCCACGGCCCTTTGTGCTTTCGCGATGGCGCGTTCGGCCCGCACTTGGGGATTTCCCTGATACCTCCAGTAGGCGAAGGCGCCGCCGAGCACCAGGGCGATGGCCGCGACACCCAGGACGATAAAAAAAATGTCCTTGTATTTGATGGTAAACCAGTCCAGCTCGCGTTTGGCCATGGGACGCCCTTTCCCCAATCTGACGTATCATAGCGCATGAGCGCCTCGGGCTCAAGGAACGGAAGCGCCCGAACGGACGCGAACGAAGCCCTTCGGGCCTTGCCTGAAGAGCACCGGGGGATGATAATTCCAGGTCTGGAGGCATACATGGCTGTTACGACATCCCGTCCCGCTTCCCCCCCATCGTCAAGCAAGCTTTTCTGGATTCTCATGGCGGCGGCAGCCGTCCTGCTGATCGGATACCTGGTCAAATCGGGGCTTATGCGGACCAGCCCGCCGGTCCGCGGCGTCCTGGCGGTGTCGAGCAGGGCCAGCGTCCCCGATCTGAGCGTCCAGGTGGTGGGCGACGGCTCCCGCTCCGTCTCGCTCAAGTCGCTCAAGGGCAAGGTGGTCGTCCTCCATTTCTGGGCCACTTGGTGTCCGCCGTGCCGGGCCGAGTTTCCCGAATTCGCCAAATTCGCCGCGGCTTCCAGCGGCGAGTCCTCTTGGGCCGTCCTCCCCGTCTCCGTGGACGACAGCGCGGCCCCCGTGGGACCGTTCCTGGCCAAGATTCCAGGCACATTCACCGTGTACTGGGACTCGGCGAGCCTGGCCAACGCGCTGGGAGTGAGTGCCATACCCACGACCGTCGTCTTGGACAAGGAGGGCCGCATCGCCTGGACCGCCCAAGGGGCGGCCGACTGGTCACCTAAGGGCGTCCCTGCCCTCGTCCAGTCCCTGACTCATGAATAACTCCCCTGCCTGCCCCGAAAGCCAGGTCCAGGGCCGCGTCCTCATGGGCGGAGCGTGGTACGAGAAGGACGAGCGGATCGAAAGCCTCAATCCCGCCACGGGCGAGGTGATCGGGTCCGTGCCCCTGTGCAACCAGCAGGACGTGGAATCGGCGGTCTTCGCCGCCCGCCAAGCCTCGGGGCCCTGGGCGGCCCTCTCCGCGCGCAAGCGCTTCGGGTATCTGGACGTGGTCCGGAGCCTCCTCATTCAGGAAGGCGACGTGCTCGCCTCGCTCATCACCCAGGAGAACGGAAAGCCCCTCCTGGAATCCCATTTCGCGGACGTGGGAGACTCGGTGGACTTCCTCACGGGCCTCCTGAAGGGCGGCGAGGCCTACCTGGCGGACCGGCGCGTGAAGGCCACCAACCCGGCCCTGTGGGCCAGGCGTCTCACGGTCAGGCGGGTGCCCTTGGGCGTCGTGGGAGTCATCTCGCCCTGGAATTTTCCCCTCGCCATCCCCATGGGGCAGATCGTGGCCGCCCTGGCGGCGGGCAATACGGTGGTGTTCAAACCCTCCGAGCTGACGCCCCTGGTGGGCGTGAAAATCGCCACCCTGTTTCACAGGGCAGGGTTGCCTCCCGGCGTGTTCAACATGGTCACCGGCGGGAAAGAGACGGGGGCCTTCCTGGTGGAGTGTCCCCTCGACGGCCTCCTTTTCACAGGGTCCACGGGGGCCGGCCGGTCCATCCAGGCCCGCCTGGGCCCCAGGCTCATCCCCGCGGAGATGGAGCTGGGGGGGAAGGACGCCTTTCTCGTCCTGCCCGACGCGCCCTACGAGAGAACCGTGAAGGGCGCCGTGTGGAGCGGGCTCTTCGGCTCGGGGCAGGCCTGCTCCTCCTCCGAGCGCTACTTCGTACCCAGGTCATGGATGCCCCGCTTCGCCGAGGACGTGGCCGCCAGGGTCGAAGGCCTCAAGGTGGGCCCGGGCATGGATGAGACGGTCCAGGTGGGACCTCTCATCTCGGAAGACCAGCTCGCGAGGGTGGAAGAGCAGGTTCAGGACGCCGTGTCCAAGGGAGCGCGCCTGCTGTGCGGAGGCAGGCGGCGGCCCGGCCCCGGCTTTTTCTTCGAGCCCGCCGTCCTCACGGATGTGCCCCTGGACTGCACCCTCATGCGCGAGGAAACCTTCGGTCCCGTGATCCCCATGGTGGCCTACGACGACCTGGACGAGGCCGTCCGCTGGTGCAACGACACGGCCTTCGGCCTCTCGGCCTCCGTGTGGACCGCCGGCCTGAGCGCGGGAGAGGCCCTGGCCCGCCGCCTGCACGTGGGCTCCGTCTGGGTGAACGACTCCTCCTCCACGCATGGCCAGGCCCAGTGCCCGTGGGGCGGCGTCAAGGCCTCGGGGATGGGCCGGACCCACTGGCTGGGGTCCCTGCATGAACTCACGACGCCCCAGCTCGTGGGGCTGGAGAAGGGCACGGGACACGGGGAGCTGTGGTGGTATCCCTATGGCGTGGACGGCATCGAGCTCTTCCACAGGGCCCGCCTCTTCGCGGGGGAAGGCCTGGGGGGCAAGATCCTGCACGCCCTTCCTCTCCTGAGGGCGCTCATGAACGTCAAAGGGTCGAGGTGACATGGTTCGGGTGGGCATTACGGCGGACTGGGAAGAGCTGGCGGGCCGAAAGCGGCAGGTGCTGAATTCGGAGTACGCCCAATGGGCCTACGACGGGGGCATGGTTCCCGTGGCGCTGGCCGCCATCCCGGGGTCCGAGGACGCCGTGCTGCAAGGCCTGTCGGCCCTCATCCTCTCGGGAGGAGGGGACATCCGGCCCGATCTGTACGGAGCCGATCCCGAACCCCTCCCGTCAGAAAAGTACTCTCACCACGACCGCTCCGCCTTCGAGTTCGCCCTGGTGTGGCGGTGCTTCCGCCTGGGCATTCCGGTGCTGGGCATCTGCCTGGGCTGCCAGACCATCAACACGGCCCTCGGGGGCGACCTCGTACGCCACCTGGAGGACCCCAAGGCCCGCCACCGGCGCGCCGTGCCCCACGCGCCCGCCAGCCGGCACTGCCTCCACGTGCTGCCCGGCTCCCTCATGTCGGCCCTTTATCCCAGCCGCAACGTTCGCGTCGTCTCTTCCCATCACCAAGCCCTCGGGCGGCTGGCTCCGGGATGGACGGCCACGGCCTGGGGGCCGGACGGGATCGTGGAATGCATAGAGAATCCCGTCTGCCCGAGGATGCTGGGCGTCCAGTGGCACCCTGAGAGAACCCCGCGGTCGCAGCTCTCCGTGAACCTGATCGAGTGGTTCAAGGATCAGGCGGAGGCTTTTGGACGTGATTAGGGGACTAGGGGACTAGGTGACTAGGGGACTAGGTGACTAGGGGACTAGGGGACTAGGTGACTAGGTGACTAGGGGACTAGGGGACTAGGGGACTGGGGGACTAGGACGATGAAAGATGACGTGATAGCCAGCGCTGCTCCCCGCTTCCCGCTCCCCGCGCACATTCTCCTCCCTTGCGTCTCGCGTCTCGCGGACGGATCAGGGAGCGGGGAGCAGGGAGCGGGGAGCCGGGGACCTTGCGCGGGCCGTCGTGCCAGATGCGCCTCATCTCCTCATCTCGGCATCTCCTCATCACGAGGGCCTTGGGGAAAACTCCAGCATTCGAAAGTCGGAAGGAGCGATTCACCACCCTGGCACCCAGGCACCCAGGGAAGGATTTGGGATTTTCCTTTCTCGCGTCTCGCGTCTCGCGTC
>JAKAKG010000203.1:0-2211 GCA_021813555.1 Acidobacteriota bacterium | reverse complement strand
CTCATCACGAGGGCCTTGGGGAAAACTCCAGCATTCGAAAGTCGGAAGGAGCGATTCACCACCCTGGCACCCAGGCACCCAGGGAAGGATTTGGGATTTTCCTTTCTCGCGTCTCGCGTCTCGCGTCCCGCGTTTCCCGTCCCGCCCTCTCTCCCCATGAAAGGCCCCCGTCCTCGCGACCCGGATTTCGCCGCCCTTCTGGGCCCCCAAGGGCCGCTGGCCAAGCAGTCCTTCTACGAGCACCGCCCCGGACAGGTGGCCATGGCCCAGGCCGTGTGGGGAGCCCTCCGCCACGAGTCCTTCCTCCTGGCCGAGGCGGGGACGGGAACGGGCAAGAGCCTCGCCTATCTCCTGCCCGCCCTCCACTTGGACCGGCGCGTGGTGGTCTCCACGGGAACCAAGGCCCTCCAGGAACAGCTCGCCCGCAAGGACCTGCCCCTGTGCGAAAAGCTCCTGGGCCGCCCCCTGCGCGCCGTGACGGTGAAGGGCCGCGCCAACTACCTCTGCCTCTACTACTGGCGGCTCTTCAAGGCCCAGCCCCTGTTCAGCTCTCCCCAGGAAGGGCGGCACCTTGCGGCGGTGGCGTCCTGGGCCGAGGAGACCCGTACGGGCGACAAGGCCGAATGGGAGGGCCTTCCCGAGGATCTGCCCTTCTGGCGCGACATCAACGCCCGGGGCGAGCGGTGCCTCGGGAGCCACTGCCCCCTCTACGAGGAGTGCCACGTGGTCCTCCTGCGGCGCCAGGCGGAGGCCGCCGAGGTGGTGGTCACCAACCACCACCTCCTCTTCGCCGACCTGGCCCTCAAAAACCGGTGGGATGCCGCGGCCCTCCCGGCCTACGCCCATCTGGTCTTGGACGAGGCGCACGAGGCGGAGGACACGGCCACCTCCTTCTTCGGAACCTCGGCCAGCAAGCGCATGCTCCAGGAGTGGCTGGGCGATGCGGCCAAGGCCTTCAAGGGCGAAGGACACGGGCCCCTTCTGGGGGCTTTGGCCGACGCGGGCCAGGCCAGCCAGTTCTTCTTCGGCCGCTTCGAGGGCCAGGAGCGCAGGGAGAGCCTTCGCCCCGAGTTCATGTCGCCGGACGTGCAGGCCCTCCGGGACCGGCTCGGCATGCGTTTGGACTCGGCGGCCCTGGCCCTGGAGAGCGAGAAGGGGACGGAGGAGGCCCTCGGCCTCGTGGAGCGACTCGACGCCTGGCGCGAGGCCTTCGATTTCGCCCTGGACGCGGGGGAGGACGGCTACGTCCGATGGATGGAGGTGCGGGGCAAAAACGTCGTCTTCGGATCGAGCCCCATCGAGGTGGGGCCCATCCTCCAGGACCACCTCTTCTCCCGCCTGAACGGCGCCGTCCTCACCTCCGCCACCCTCACCGTGGGCGGCTCCTTCGGCTACCTCCGGGGCCGCCTGGGAATTCCGGCTCGGGCCGAGGAGCTGCGCGTGCCCAGCCCCTTCGACTACGCCTCCCAAGGGCTCTTCTACGTCCCCTCCCGGTTCCCCGACCCCTCCTCGGAGGACTTCCAGGAGGCCCTCGCCCAGGCCGTCACGGAGCTGGTCTGCCTCTCCCGCGGCCGGGCCTTCGTCCTGTGCACCTCCGTGCGGAGCATGAACGCCGTGGCCGAGGCCCTGGAAGGCCGCGTGCCCTATCCCATCCTCGTGCAGGGCGACGAGCCCAAGGGCCTCCTTCTCGACCGGTTCCGCAAGGCGGGCAACGCGGTGCTCGTGGCCACCGTCTCCTTCTGGCAGGGGGTGGACGTGCAGGGCGAGGCCCTCTCCCTCGTCATCCTGGACAAGCTCCCCTTCGCCGTGCCCAGCGACCCGCTCACCCAGGCCCGCATCGAGCATCTGCGCAAGGCCGGCGAGGACCCCTTCAACGCCTACCAGCTCCCCTCCGCGGCCATCCTCCTCCAGCAGGGCGCCGGCCGCCTCATCCGCTCCGCCAAGGACCGGGGCGTCGTGGCCTGCTTCGACATCCGCCTCCGGCGCCGCGGCTACGGCAAAACCCTCCTGAAGTCCCTCCCGCCCTTCACCTTCACCGACGCCCTCGATGACGTGGAGGCCTTCTTCGCCCAGGAGAACGCGGGGGAGTAAGGAGGAGGACGCGGAGGAAGGAATATTCAAAACCCTTTAACCGCGAAGACGCCAAGAGCGCCAAGGGGGATGAGGCGTAGGGTGGAGCCGAAGGCCAAAGGCCCGAGCCTCCACCGAAAG
>JAKAKG010000143.1 GCA_021813555.1 Acidobacteriota bacterium | reverse complement strand
CCACGCGGAGCGGCGTGGTGGTGGCCGCTTGCGCCGTCAGGGTCATCGCGCCGGTGGACCCGTTGACGCTCGTGCCGGGCACGCCGCCGAAGGCCCCGGCATTGTTGAATTGCAGTTGCCCGGAACTGCCGCCGGGCACGGTGGAGGACAGGGCGACCGCCGCCCATTTGACGCCCGAGGGTTGCGTGCTGTCGGCGGTGAGGCGGTAGTCGTTCGTCCCCGGCGCGAGCATGGCCCACGCGGTCCCGTTGCTCACGGCGATGGAGCCCTTGGCCGGGATGGTGAGAAAAGGCGAAATGCTCGACGCCCATCCCGGCGAAGCGGCGGGGGTGACGGGAGCGGCCGTGTTCAGGTCGTAGGTCCCCGAGGCCGGGAGCGTGTAGGTGCCCCCGACGCCGGGCACGAGCGGGACGCGAAACTTCACCTGCGAGGAGGCCGGGAGCGTCCACGAAAGCGTCCCCGTCGCCGGGTCATACGTCGCCTTCTGCGACAACCCGATGACGGCGGGCGACGCCACGGGCATCCACGTCACCGTAGCGTAGGCTTCCGGAGTGACCGAGGGGAGCGTCCCGTCCGAGTTCGCCACCGTCAACGTCACCGTGACGTAGGTCGTGGCCGCGTAAAGCGGGAGGCAAAGCAGGGCGAGGAGAATGACCAGCCGCTTCATCATAGCACCTCTAAGCATAATATATGCCAACCGAGCATAGACCGCAACCCTAAATGTCCAGGGACTTGGCGTTGTGGGCGAGGACGAACACCTCGCCGTCGCCCACCCAGTACGCCTTCGTCCGCGTGGTGATGGAGTAGACCTTGGCCGGGGCCTTGACCACGGCCTTCGTCGCCAGGGCCACGGGGCCGTCCTGCCCGTAGAGCAAGCCGCCGAGAGGGAACGCGCCCGCCGTGTGCTGGACGCAGGAGGCGGGCTTGGCGCCGCCCGTCCAGGCGAAGAGGACGTGCTCCTCCGTCACGCCGAAGAGACCGAGGTCGAGGTGCCAGTCGGCCTCGTGCTCCTTCACGTCCACGACGGTATCGTCCACGTCCTCGCCGGTCAGTTGGTCGCACCCCGTCACGAGGTCTCCGGGGCGCAGGGCGTCATACCGACGCGGGCCGAAGGGCGTCCGCACGAGCGTCGAGCCGAGGAAGCAGGTCCCGCCCGTTCCTCCGCTCCCGCCCGTCGCAGAGGAGCCCGCCGCACCCGCGTTGGTCGCGTCGCCGTTGAAATTCACGATGAGGTCGGACGTCGGGTTCGTCCCGTCGAGGCACCCAGTCGGCAGGTAGAGCCCGATGCGGTACTTCCCGGCCCCGGACCCGGCCGACTCGTAGTAGCACACGAGGTCCCCCGCCTTCACGTCGCTCGTGGGCAAGGAGGCGAGCGAGGCGAAGCACCGTAACGTCCCGCGCACGTAGGCCCCGTTGAAATAGACGTTGGACCCCACCTTGTGCATGAGCGTGGACAGGGCGACGGACGTTCCGCCGATGGTCGCCTTCACGTTGTCGGCGTTGAGGAAGCCGTTGGCGTCGAGGTTCGCCTGCGTGTTCGCGGCGGCGAGGCCGTCGTAGAACTGCCCGTCGTTGTTCACCGCCAGCGAGTAGAGGCGCGTCTCGGTATTGGCCGCCGTGAGGGAAATGCAGAACATCCAACCCACCGTCCGGTAGGTCGTGTCCGACCACTCGAAGCGGGTGGACTGCGGCCCGAGGATGAGGACGATCTTCGTGCGGTGGATCTCGAACTTGAACTCCACGTCCGTCCCGAGCGTCAGCGCGGGGAACGTCACGGCGGCGCCGATGGCGCTTGCGCCTCCCGAGGCGTTCACCCCGTAGAGCTGCCCCGTCGTGGACGACGTGATCTTGAAGTAGTACCCGCTCTTTCCGTAGCTGCCATTGGGAACGAGGAAGCCGAAGGTCTGTCCGTTGAAGTTGTTGATGAATGTCCAGTTCCCGTGCGCCTTCACCCTCTGCTTGTGCAGGGGGATGTTGAGGTAGGACGGGGACGGGTCCACGGAGGCTCCGGTCGAAAGCGAGATGTACCCCGCCGCGTTGTAGGCGAAGCCCGCCCCCTGGAGCCAGGGGTAGGCGCTGATGGGTTTCGAGCCGTCGCCGGGGTCGCTCCCGCCGCTCGCCCACCACGTCGCGTCCGTGCCCGAGGAGGACGGGTAATACCCGCTCTCCTGGTCCCATCGGTCGCGCAAGTTCAGGCGGATGCAGGGCTTCTCGTAGGCCGCTTCGTGCAGAACGCGGATGGAGCACTTGCCCGAGGACGCGAGCTTCACGATGTCCTTGGTCTTCAGCGGGACCCAGGTCGAGTTCTCGTAAATCTCCACCTCGACGGCCACGTATCCCCCGGCCGCCGCCCCGCTCCACGCCGCCTCGAACACGGTGTGATGTTGCTTCGCCTGACGCACGGTGAGGCCCGTGAACGCGGGCGTGGAGCCCTTGGCGCCGCCCGCGACGATGGAGGGCGCGGACCCGGGCCAGGAGGCGTCCAGCGTGGACCAGTCCGAGTAGGCGGTGCCGTTCTTCCCGCGCACGCGGTAGCGGAGCGTGTCGCCCTGGTCGAACTTGTGCTTCCAGTAGACCGTGGCCGCCGTCAGCCCCGTCACCACCTTGGACCGCGAGACCACCCCGTCCGGGTCCGAGACCTCCACCTCCACCTTGTCGCAACCGCTGAACGTGAGCGGGATGGTGAGGTCGCACTCCTTCCGCCGCGTCCCCTTCACGTCCTTCAACGCCGAGGTGACGGTCCCGATGGTGGGCGTGGCCGGCGGCGTGTCGTCGGTCCCCGGCGGCGTCCCCGTGTCGTACCCGTTCGACCAGTCGCTCCGCCGACCGGCGGCATCCACAATGCGACACACCGCGCCCTTGCGCGTCCCGTTGGGACGGTGGACCTCGATCTCCATCGTGGTGTTGGTCCCGCCTGCGAGTTCGTCCACGTCCACGGTCTTGATCTTCTTCCACGTCGCGGAAGGCGTGGCCTGCCCCGTCGGGGCCGTGGTGCCCGTGGGCGCCCACCAGAATTGAATCTTGCGGATGCAATCGTAGACGGTGCCCGCGCTGTTCGGCAGGGTGATCACGTAGACGCTCCCCATGCGCGTGTGCGTACACGAGGAGATGACCGGCGCGAGCGCGGTCTGCGAGGGCAGGGCGGCCGTGGACGCGCCCGCCGTCGTGTTCGTGGCCGCAGACCAGGCGGATTCCGCCGTGCCGTTGATGCCCTTGATGGTGATGGCCAGGGCGTCCCCGTAGTCGAACTTGTGCTTCCAGTAGACGGTCTCCGTGCCCGAGCCCGTGACGCGGATGCGTTTCTTTTCGGCCCCGTCCGGATCGACCACGGACACTTCCACGTCCGTGCAACCCGGGGCGGTGAAGTTCACCGTGAGGTCGCACTCCTTCCGGGGCGTCCCCTTCAGGTCCTTGAGGTAGGACGAGGTGGAGGTGATGGTGGGCACGGAAGGCGGCGTGTCGTCGGTCCCCGGCACGGTGCCCGTGTCGGAGATGGCGCTCCACGCGCCCCATTGGCCGTAGGCGTCCTTGCACCGCGCAATGGCGGCCTTCTGCGTGGAGGACGTCCGGTTGACCGAGAGCTCTACGGACGTGCGGCCTGCGGCGACGTCGTCCTCCACGTCCATCGTCTTGCGTTTCTTCCAGGCGGAGTTCGTGTCGGGCGTGCCCGTCGTCCCCGTCGGCGCGAGGTAGATTTCCACCTTCCGAAGATCGACGAGGAAATGCGTGGCGTCCGAGTTGAGCGTACACGGCCACACCGTCGCCATCTTCGTGTGCGTGGGCGCGCCGAGCGTGGGCGCGAGCGGCGCGGCGGTGATGCTCCCGCCGCCGGCGACGACGGTCTGCGAGAAGGTGGCCGTGTGCGTCTCTCCGTGGTTCTTGAGGACGCCCTTGACGAAGGTGAGCGTCCTGCCTTTCTTGAACTTGTGCTTGAACTCCACGTCCACGTAGGTGTCCGTGGCGGGCGTGACGACGGAGAACTCCGGCGTGAAGTGCCTGTATACGCCCGTGGAAGCGTTGTACTCCTTGAGGTGCAGAGACCCGTGGAGGTTGTTGGCGTTCGCGGCGGGAACCGTGCCCCCGTCCGTGGCCGTGAAGTAGATGCGCGCACGGACGGACACCTCCTTGCCGGGCGTACCCGGAAGGTCCTCTTCGGCGTTCCAGCACCCGGTTCCGGGGTCGGACGCCGCGTTGCTCCACGGGTTGCTCGCGCCCCCGGGGGCGTAGTTCCCCGAGACGATCATGTACCCAGGCGCGTAGTCCGGGTCATCGATGCCCGGCTGGCCCACCGTGTACGTGACCCACGGGCCGACCTGCCCGTCCGTCTGGTGGATGCGGAAGGCCATCCGCAGGTTGGTGGACGCCTTGTGGTTGACCGTGAACGACTTCTTGTTGTCGGACGGGTTCGTCTTGATGCGGCGCACGATGCCCTGGAGGGGCTTGAAGTCCGCCTCCCACCACCCCGAGGTTCCGGGGGAGTCGGGGGTCTGCCCGATGGAGGCGGCCTCGGACTTCCACACCTCCAGCTTGTCGTAGAAGTTGCAACAGTCCGGACCCGTATAGGGCTCCACGCTGTCGTAGGTGTTCACGACGGTCAGCTGGAAGTCCGTGTGGTGCGGCCGCGTATGGATCACGGCGATGGTGGGCGTTTCCGGAGGGCCGAGCCCGGTCCCGGCCAGGAAGGGCCGCGCCGATGCGTCGTACACGTTCTCGGCGTAGCCGCCGTTCGCGGCGAGAGCCACGAGGAGGGCGTAGCAGGAGTCCCCCAACGCCATGTCCGACGTGGGGACAACGAGGTCGCAGTAGCCGTCCGCCACATCGTGCGACGAGAGGTTGCGCGTGACGCTGATGCCCACGTCCTGCGTGGAGTTCCACACGCCGAGAACGAGCGTGTAGACGCTGGATTCCAGCGTGATGCCGGAGGGGAGCACGGCCCTGATCTTTACGAAGGGGACGACCGTGCTTCCGCTCGGGTCGCTTTTGGGATAGTTCGCCCGTAGCCAGTGCTTCGTGTAGGACGGCCCAGGAGGGTAGGTCGTTTCGTCTACGAGGGTCGGCGCGCTAGGGGAATCGAGGCTTGCGCCAGATGAGGACGAGGAGGTCGCCGAGGCGGCCTGCGCCGCCACGCCCCGCAGGTCGTCTAGGAAGCTCCCCACCTTGCCGTCCAGGGCGTCGAGGCGGGCCGATAGCTCCTTGGTGTCAATCGTCCCGTTGCGGACGATCGAGCGGCCGGAGACGAACTTAGCCACGGCCCGGCTCCCCGACCCGCTCGCCCATCGGGACGACGCTGAGAATCAGGCCGAAGAGGTTTCCGAGCGTGGTGGCTCCCTTCTGCCCCGACAGGGAGACGTTGAACGCTCCGCCGAAACACTCCCGGAAATACACGGGAACTGGGATGACGGAGGACGGGTTGGCGGACGATACGACGTAGGAATGGCCCCCGCTTTCCGCGCCGGGGTAGGAGATGGTCGCGGCCCCGTTCCCCGCGATGGTGTACGTGGCGCCGTCCACCTCCAGGGTCATGTTCTTGAGCTCGTCCGTCGCCCACGACTGCTCCGAATCGGTGAGCACGCCGCCGGCGCAGGTTCCGAAGCCGCAGTAGATGACCACGCTGGCGGGTTCGTGTACTATTCCTCTGACCCTATCCCCATTGTCCGAGGTTAGGTACAGGCCCCCGTCTGCGAATTGCGCGGCCGCGTCCGTGTGGAGGACGGCGGACTCGATGAACTTCACGACTCCGGGCTCTCCTCCGGCCACGTAGCCCGGAGTTATCGAGAAGGAGAGGACGGCGGCGGCGTTGTCATCCTTGCGTGCGAAGGTGTACGGCGAGGAGCCGTAAACGGCGTACCACTGCGGCTTGTCTGCGATGCCACGGCGCACGGCGAAAGCCGAGGCCGTGCCGTCCAGGCGCCACCAGGAATCCATCGGGTCGTAGTACGCCCACGTCGCCTGGTCTACGCCGTCCCCGATGAACCCGGACGGAAGCGGCGCGGTGAAGAGAAAGAAGTTGTCGTAGAAGCAGGCCCGCACCTTCGGGAAGTCCGAAGAGGCGATGGCCTTCACCACGTCATCGAGCGGGATGTGAATCGGCGAGACCGTCTGCGCGGTCATCGTGTAAACGCCCGTCTTGGCGACCCAAAAGACGCTCCCGTTCCCAGAGGCGATGGCCTGTTGCGCCATCGCCCCGATGCCCTTGCCGAGGGTGAGTTGGCGGTACGTGAAGTCGAACGGGCCGCCGACGAGGAGTTGGCCGATCTCGCTCTCCTTGAACACCACGAGGGAGTCGTCGTAGTTGACGAGGCCCACGGGATCTCCCGTGAACGAGTCCGCCTGCTGCACGTCGATCCAATCGCTGTCGTGGTCCCACTTCGTCGCGTCCAGGGGCTTGCTCATGCGTAGGCGCGAGCGGCGCGAGGCCATCGTTCTCGTGGCCGTCAGCGTCCCCGTCGCGGTCCCTGCGGCGGCGGGCGTGAAGGAGACGGTGAAGTTGAATGTCTCACCGGGCAGAATCACCTTGTCCCCGGGCGGCCCGCCAACGAGCGAGAACGGGGCCGTCGGGGCGGACCATCCCGCGAGCGGGAGGGTGATGGATTCTTTGAGCGTGTTCTTGATCTGGACGGCGATGGCGGACGAGGCCGTGCCCGTCATCCATTCACCGAAGTCCACGCACGAGGGCGTGACAAGGACGGCGGAGGTGACGCCCGTCCCGGTCAGCGGGACCGTGACGGAGGACTGGCAAAACAGGTCGTGCTCCAGGATGACCGTCCCGTTCACCGTGCCGGAGGAGAACGGGTTCATCACCACCTTGAAGGCGAACGTGCCCCCCGGCGGGACCGTGGCGGGCAACGCGGCGAGTTCGGTGATTTTGAAGTCTGCGCCCTTCGCCCGCACGTCGGCGATCCGGACGGGCAGGGGAGAGCGGTTGTGAAATCTGACGGTCGCGGGGTCGGAGTCCGAGTTCAACTGACTCTGGCCCAGGTCCACCGTCCCGGAGGGGTACACTTCGAGAAAGGTGGCCGTGTTGTAGATCTCGAACGGCACGGCGCTCGCCGAGTCGGACGGGTCGGTGTCGATGGGCGTGACGGTGAACGTCGTCGCGGTGTTGCTGGCGACCTGGAAGGCCATCGTGCCGCCGAGGACGGCGATCTTGCCCTGGAAGGCGTTGGGCGTCCACGAGGGGGTGGGCGACGGCGTGACGACGTTCGACGCGATGGTGCCCTCGCCCGTGGCGAGCTTCGTGTAGGCCGCCAGCGGGACGCCCGTCCCCATCATGGGCAGGCGGATGGACGGGAAGGCCGGGGGCGTGTTCTCCCCCAGCGAGCAGAGGCGCCCGGCAAACTCTGCCACGAGGCCGCCGTAGGGGCCTGCGGAGAGGTCCGTCACCGCCGACCCGTCCCACAGCTTGATCGTCCGCCCCTCCTCCGCGATGGCCAGGAAGCCGCGATAGAGGCACATGGAGTGCAGGCCCCCCGAGACCGAAGTCACGGGGACGCCCGCAAGCGTGGCCCAGGTGACGCCGTCCGACGAGTAGAAAACGGCCTCGGAACTGCGCCCCACCCAATAGAAGGAGCCGGAGGGGGAATAGAAGGGGAAGAGGTCGTCCAGCTTCGTGGCGATGGCTGCGGTGAGCACCGTGTCGCCCTTCACGCATTGAACGCCACCAGGGATGCGAGGAAGCAAGTTCTTCGCATCCCTGACGTATCCCTCGGGGAGTTCCAACTGCGCGAAGGTGCGGTTGATGCCCTTCGTGAAGTTGTACGCCTTCAGTTGGGCGGGGGGCACATTAGCCTCCCTGGCCGGGCGCGCGCCCCTCGAAGTCAACGTCTCGTCCGGTCCTGCCCTCGTATTCCGCCTTGACCGCCCGCATCAGCACGCCGTTGAGCGCCTGATACTCCGTTTCGAGGTCCTGCGCCACCTGCGCCCGCTTGTCCGCCGCCACCCCGGGGAGCTTCTCCATGATGTTCTTCGCGGCCTTGAGGCACACGGCGCGGAAGAGGCGGGGGTCCGCCTGCATGACGTCCCCATCCGCCGACATGGCGTTGGGCTGCCCGATGTACTGCACCGTCACGACGCCGTTCAGGGGGACGATGGGGCGCACGAAAACACTGGTCCCGATGAACGTGTACTGGTACTCCTTGGAGGCGCGGGCCGTCCGCCCCAGCCGGAAGTAGCGGTCGGGGAGAACGTAGCCGGCCGTCGCGTAGACGCCGGCGGACTCCGCAACCTCGGCGGCGATGGGCAGAAGGACGTTGTTCGCCGAGAACGAGAACGACTCCGCCGTGCCAGACTGCGTGATCGGTACGGAGGCGTAGAGCGAACCGGCGAACGCGAGCGTGCCGAAGAAGGACAGGACCTCGGCCTGCGCCCGGTTGATCTGCTCCTTGATGGCGGTCGTCCCCGCCTCTGTCTCCGCGTACTTCTGCCCCTGGAGCAGGACGTAGACGCCCTGTTTCAGGTCCGAGAAGGTGTAGGTGAGGACTGCCATCTAGAACTCCTCTTCGTAGTGCCGGAGCGGCTTGTAGCCATCCAGGATGCGGTCGGGCGCGTTGGCGTAGAGCGTGAGAGCGTAGACCTTGTGGCCGCGCTTGAGCGCGGCCTGGTACTCCGCGTACATCTTCTGCGGGTTCGTGAACGTGGGCATGTTGTCGCCCATCTTGTTTGCGAGAAGAAGGGCGGCCGCGTACATGAGCGCCATGTGGTAGCACTCGGGAAGGCTCGGGTCGTTTCCCCCCGCCATGCTCGCAACCACGGGCGCGGCGGTCGGAAGCTGGGCGTACACGGTGTCCGTCAGCGCGGTGTTGATGGGGTCCGCAAGCTCGTGATCCAGGTCGTAGACGGGGACGAAGCCGAACCGGGCGGTCATTTCGTCCGCCACCTGCTGCTGGGCCATGTCCAGGGCCAGGTCCACCTCGGCGTCCTTGGGGAAGATGCGCGCGAGGGTCTGCCCCCCTCCGATCCGCATGGCGATGGCGTCTACGATCTGCTGGTAGGTCATGGCCTACTCCAGTCCGATGGCCCGAGAGCCCCTGCGGCCCTTCTGGATGGGGACCGTGGCGACCGCCACGCCGTCCGCGTTCTTGACGGTGTGGAAGTCCACCGTCTCCTCCGTCGTCTCCAGGGGCTTCCCGGTCCCCATGAGACGCACGTTGTGGTTCGCCTCCAGGGCCTTGATGTCCTGCGGGTCGTCGGTCTCGTAAATCGGGTTGAACTCCGCCCACTTGGCCGGAGCCTCCGCGCGGATGAGGACGTCTCTGCACCGTCCGTCGGCTGTCACGTACTTGGGCATCGCTCCTCCTTGAGGGGGCCGGGGTGAGGCGCCTGCGTACCTCACCCCGGCCCGTAGGTGTACGACTATGCGTACTTGAAGTTGGTCAGCAGGGCGTGGCGCTTCTCGGAGCCCCACTGGAAGCCCGTGCGGCTGGTGTAGATGTCGAGGCGGTTCTGGAAGTCGCTCGGGTTCTGCTTGTTGGCAAGCACCTTGAGGCCGCCGTCCGCGAACGTGACCTTCTTGCACTCGTCCAGCGTGACGAGGAACGCCTCCTGGCCCACGGCCGCCGAGGAGCCGAGGAAGTTCCGCATCAGCGTTTCGGGGATGACGTCGAGCGGGCCAGCGTAGGTGACAAGCTGGTTGACCTTCATGCCCCACTTGGTCGTGTCGGGGTTTAGGAGCACCTTCCCGAGCGCGTCAGCCGAGAACTTCGAGATGAAGCCGGGAGGGGCGAAGAGGGCCAGGCCCTCGATGGGCTGGCGCTCCAGCAGGGCGGGGAGCTTCGCGTTGATGAGATCCACGGTGATGACCGCGTTGCCGAAGTCCCACACGTTCGTTGCGAACTGGGGCCGGATGCCGTCGGCGATCCAGGTGGTCGTGCCGGAGGAGGCGTTCTTGTACCCCTTGGAGTACAGGCGGGAGAGCTCCCGCATCCGCACGATCTCGAACTGCCGCTTGCGGTGGTCGGCTTCCAGCGGGCTCTTGACGCCGTACAGCGCCGTCTTTTCCGCGATGTCCGTCATGGACACGGCGGCGATGAAGTTCTGGCAGTAGGAGGTGTGGGGCGTGGGGTTGTCGTGGAATCCGGTGGAAGCGGAAGCCTTGTCGGTGATGGCCGAGGGCAGGATGAACAGCTTCCCGCCCGCCGCCGTGGTCATGGCGGCGTCCGCAGCGGCGTCCACCTTCGTCACGGTGATGAGGTCGTGCCCGGAGGCGCTGTCGTTGTAGCTGATGCTGGACACGAGGTACTGGACGTTGTTCGATCCGAGGATGACGGTGGCGGGAGTGAAATACTTCCCGTAGCCCGTGGCGACGGAGAACACGAGGCTGACTCCGTCGTAGTTCTGGTCGAGCAGGACGGAGTAGGGCGCCACGTCATCGGTGAGCCACAGGAACTCCATCGCATCGACCTGGCGGGTCTGGCCGATGCGCGAATCGTACATCTGCCAGGGGGCCAGCATGGTCAGTTCGGTGTCGAAGTGAAGCACGTCCTCGATCTGGACGACTTTCTGTGCATCGAGGATGTCCGCGATGCCAGCGTAGCCGGGGGAAACGAGCGCGGGGGTGGCAACCATAGGTGTCTCTCCTACTTAGCCCGCCGTGCGGCCTCCAAGAACTGCGCGGCGATGGCGTTGGTGTCGTGAAGTGGGGTTGGGGCGGGCGTGGACGCGCCCCGCATGGGCGCGGCCGTGGCCTTGCCCGGAGCGGGGGCTGGAGGGGCGGCCGGGGGCGCCGCTTGGCCGGAGAAAGCGCCGGGGTTGTGGAGGACCACCTGCCCCCGAAGGTAGTCGATGACCACCTTGGGGGACGCCCCGGACATGAGGAGGTGGTCGGCGGTCTGCCCGATTTCCGGGTGCGCCGAGACCGTGGCCTCGATGAGTGGGGCGACATCTCTCCAGCCTGCCGGGTTCTCGGGCGAGGGCTCCATGATGCTGGCCAGGTAGGCGTCCCTCTGGAGCTCGAACTCCTCTTGTGCCCGCTGCTGCTGAATCGCCTGGATCTGCGGTTCCACCGCTGCCTTGGCGAGGGCCATGATGGCGGAGAGCTGCTCTTCGGAGTATCCCTTGGAGATGAGGGCCTTGAAGGTCGGGTTGTCCTTGATGGGGTCGGGCTTGGGTTCCGGCGGCTTGAGCGCCGAGAGCAGGGGCTCGAACTGCTTGAACTGCGATTCGAGCGCCTCGGCCTTCTGCGCCTTGGCCTGGAGGTCCGACATTTGCGCTTCGTACTGGCGGACCTTCTCCGCCAGTTCCCGGCCCTTCCGACTCTTGGCGTCGTTGAAGAGCTTCTGTGCCTCCGCCAGCTTCTCCTTGGGCACGCCGAGGGCGGAGAGAGCGGCGAGCGGGTCGGGCTCTCCCTCGGGGGCCGGAGGATCTGGCGGTGCGGTCTCCGGGGCCGCGCCTTCCGTCGCGAGAGCAGGTTCCGGGGGGGCAGGAACCGGGTCTGCGGCCGGGGCGGGCGCGACGTTTTCGATGGCCTGGTTGAACAGTTCTGTGGCGGACTGCATGACTACTCCTTCGGATGGCTGCGCCAGAGTTCCGCCTCTTCGAGGGTTCCGTCCTCGCGCCATTCCTTGAGTTGTTCACCGGCTTTCTGACCGCGTTCCACGGCGGAAGGGGCCAGAAGCAACACGTCCTTGATGGTCTTGTAGGCGCGGGCGTAGGCATCTGGGCCTACGGCCCCGCTGAGCAGGTCCTCGTGCAGGGCGTCGGCTTTCGCGTTCAGCCGCTCTTCGAGGACCGCGTAGAACGGGGTCGCCATGAACTCCTTGGCGATGTGCCCCAAGGTGACGTAATTGGTCTCTTCGGCGATTCTCGCCAGGGCCGCGTCCACGTCGGGATGCTTGGTCTTCGGGGCGGGCGCGGCGGAGAGGCGCGACCTCGCGCGGGCGATGAAGTCTCTGGCGCTCATTGCATCGTCCCCGCCATCATGGGCATTGCTCCGGCGTCAGGCACGTCGCCTCCCGGGCCTGGCCTGATCTGCAAGCGCGATGCGTTGGGGTCCAGCGGAGGGGGTCCAGCCTGCGTGGGGTTCGGCTGGCCCGGGACGCCCCCCTGCGCCTGCGCCGGAATCACTTGCCGCCCAGGCGGGAGCACCTTGTCGATGATGTTCTGGGGCACGTCGTTGAGGCTCAAGATGTACTTTATGCTCTCCGCGAGGTCTACGGGCGCGCCCGTCTGGGCGACGATGGAAAGGAGGGACATGAGAACCTGCGCGTCCGCCTTGCGCTTCCCGGCGATGCGGAGGTCGCTGCACCGGGCGCGGAAGTTCCCCTGGAGCGCCTCGCGGTTCACCCAGATGGCTGCGGGCATCCCGCCGGCGTCGATGGTCGCGGGAACGCGCATGTCGAGGAACCGCTGCGTGTGCTGGCGCAGCTGGTCGAAGAGGTCGTTGAAGAAGGACTCCCTGGCGAACACGGCCATGATGTCGAAGTTCGCCTGGGATTGGGCGGATACGAGCCCCGTGGCGTAGGCCGTGCTCGGGGCCTTCATCGCCATCGCGATGTCGGTCACGGAGGACGCGGCCTGCATCTCGCCGTCGAGGTATCCCGCGAGGGCGAGGATTTCATTCGTGACGGGCTTGGCCTGGAAAACCCCGATGCCGCTCGGCGTGATGTCGGCGGCGTGGATCTTCCCTCCGGGGACGCTGTTGGAAAGTTCGGCCTCGTTCACCTCGGCGTTCACGTTCACGAGCGTGCGCGCGTTCGCGCTCACCTTGGCGTTGTCGAGCGCCTGGTTCGCCAGCGACGACTTCGCCCTGGCCATCCCGCGCAGGACTTCCACGACGCCGATGCCGTAAGGCTGGTCCGAGGTCGCCGGGAAGAGATACCCGACCACGAGGGGGCGCTGGTCGCCGCCCATGACCGTGCAGGGGCGGATCCCGAGGAGTTTCCCGGTCCTGGGGTCGAACCAGATGTAGTGCATCGTCGCCTGGCCGTTGCCGTCGGGGTCGAGCCGCTGGATGCACTCCACGGCGTCCGTGACGCCGTGGGCGTACACCACGTCCTCGGCCTTGCGTATCTCCATCATCCGGCGCTGGAACTCCGCCGCCGACGTGAGCGAGGGGACGTTGAAGGCCATGCCCTTGGTGGTGCTCGGGTCCCAGAAGCCCTGCTCCGCGCGCAAATGCGCGTCATATTGCGTGGTCGGGATGGTCTCGAAGGTGCGGATGCTCTCCTGCACATTGCGGGCGCGGGGGTCGAGCATGAAGTTGAACGGCGAGACTCGGACGCCGATGGGGTACTCGCGGCTGACGGTGTACCCGTTGCCGTCCTCGCGGTAGAGGACCTCCCAGCCGGTCTTTGCGATCATGCGCCCGAAGATGAGCCCGTCGAGGATGTTGACGAGGGCCTGAAGCCTGCCGCCGTTCGAGTCGTAGAGATCGTTGAGCACCTGCTTGAGGACGCCTGCGGCGTGCTCCATCGCGGACACGTCGCCCATCTCGTCGGGCTGGATCTGCCCCTCGGCCATGACGTCGATGAGGGGGTTGGTGGCGAGAATGGCGTCCCCGATGCGCCCCTCCAGGAGACGCACGTCCGTGTAGATCGTGGGGAGGAGCAGGTTCGAGAACAGCTTGGACACGCGGCGCTTCGAGACGGAGGTGAAGTCCTCGTAGCAGGCGAACAGCTTCTCCTGGTCCGAGCGCCACGCGGACTCGTAGGAGCGGAAGGCGGTCACAACCTCGTTGGCGGTCTCTTCGAGGAACTTCTTGCTGGCGTTCGGGGGGAACGGCGTCTGCTGGTCAGCCTGGGGCCGTACCGGCTGTGGCAAAAGTTCCATCGGGCCTCCGGAGCGCCTTCACGGCGTTCTCGTAATCGGCGTGATCTTGGTCCGTCCAATCACGAGCGTTGTTGAGCGCGTTTTCCCAGGCTTGCGCGTACTTGGGCCGGTTCTCCTCGCGGAGGTCGTCCACGCTCTGCAAGCGTTCAGCCTCCATCGACTTCCAGCCCGACTCGTTCCTGGTCCACCCTGCGCCCACGAACGCCACTCCGGGGGCCTTCCCTGTCCAAACCCTCTCCGCTTGAGCGCCGCAATGCGGGCAAGTGATCGCATCCCGGCGGGAAATGGGGGCAAACGCCTCGAAGATACGCCCGCAACGCATACACCGAGCATCGTATCGAGGCACCCGAACCCTCCTGCCGGGCTAAAATTCATGCCCGCCGAGCATAATATAACGCATTGGCATGGTTCATGCAACCTGGAGAACGATCAGTACCCCGTCACCTCGTCGGGCACCCACTCCTGAAGGTCCACGTCCAGTTCCGGCGTGGGGTCCACGTACACCGGGTGCGATAGCGCCATGTACCGCAGGGCGTCCACCATGTGCTTCTGGTGAAGGCAGTCCTTGTGGATGTCCGAGAAGTCCTTGTTGTAGCGGATGTAGCGCATCGCGTCGATGAGGAACGGGCACGCCTCGCTGACGGCGAACTCGGGGGTCCCGTCCTCGCAGGTGCCGACAAGCCACTTGCGGATCGTGGTGTGCCCGAGCTCCACGTTGTCGTTGCCCTTCGTGAAGTAGACGTTCCAGTTCGCCTCCCGCCCGGCCTTCGACCACTCCTGCATGACCGTAAGCCCGGAGTTGCCGTACCGCTTCGGCCCGAAGTTCGGGTCCATGACCCTCCGCTTGGGCATCCCGAGGTCGGCCTCGACGGCCCGCAACCGCTGGACGGCCGCCGCGATGGTCGTGTGGCTGCGCTCGAAGGACTCCGCGACGACGCGCTTTTTCTGCACGCCGCGCTTGTCCGGAGCCCACGTCGCCATCCAGAGCATGTAGGGCGGTTTCGCGTCGTGCGGGTCGCAGGCCATGTAGAGCGTCCAGCCGTCCGGGCGCCCCGTCTCCTTCACGCGCCCGAGCGCGGGAGGCGCGCAGATGTGCAGCGCATCCCGCCAGGGCTGGAACACCGAATGGTCCGCTCCGATGAGCTTCCCGTACACGAGCTGGTCGGCCTCCTCCTCCGTGTCCATCGAGGCCAGCCAGAAGTCGCGGCTCGCCCGGCTCAGGTACGGGTTGTCGAGCGTGGAGAGCTCGAAGATCGCGGGCTTCTGCGAAAGCGGGCCGTCCATCGGCAGGGCGTCGAAGCGCCCGCCGTTCCGCAGAAACCGCTTGTCCAGCCAGGGGATGCTCCCCTCCACCACCGTAAGGCCGAGGGATGCCCTCCCGCGCATGGCGAGGAGGCCCCGGAGCGTCTGCTTGTAGAGGGCCGGCTTCTCCGGGGGCTCGTCGAAGGAGGCCCCGTGCCAGCGCGCGCCCACGGCGATCTTGGTGGACTGAAGGTAGGCGAAGGTCGAGATTTCCGCGCCCGTGGGAAGCGTGACCGACGTGATGCCGCCGCCCGAGTTCCGCGCGAACGTGGCCTCCGCGAGCAACGAGCGCGGGAGAAAGGCCGCGAGCGTGGGCCACACGTTGTCGTTGATGCCCTTTTCGAGGGACGGGGCGAGGAGACGCCAGCGCAGGGGGCGCCGGCGCTTCTCCCCGGGCCAGAGGCGGAGCTCGTAGGGATACCAGGCGGGATAGTCGCCCGTGATGTGAAAGGCCACCTCCGCCATGAGCGCCGTCGTCTTGCCCGCCTGGTTGCCGGCCGTGAGCAGGCGCTCCCTCGCGTTCGAGCAGTGGTAGGCGTACTGCTTCCCGCCGAGCGCGTCCGGGTGCCCTCCGTACTCCAGGGGGAGGCCCGTCGGCCGGTACAGGCGGATGGGGTTGTCCTCAAGGACGGGGAGAATCGACTCCTGCTTCGCCTTCAGGACGTCCCGAAGGCCCCGGATCGCCGAAAGCCTGCCCTCCGCCTCGGCAAGCGTCTCTCCGCTCACGGCGCGCCCTCCGCCGCATCCGCCGCTTCACCCCGGCCGTCACCCCCGGCCGCCCGAGGTAGCAGAGACAATGCCGCCACCGGGTCACCACATCCCACTCCTCCTCGCTCAACTTCTGCCGGATAGAACGCCTCATGCCCGCACTCCACGCAGCGCGTGACGCCCGTAGCCCAGTCGAACTCCCGGCGCAACGGGAGGCGGCACGCGGGGCAGTCAGGGCGCATCCACCACCTCCGCCTCCACCACCCCGCCCTTCTCCGCAGCCAGGGCGGTCAGCCGCTCCGTCTCCACCATCTCCAGCCGGTCCAGGTTCTGAATCGCCTCCTGCAGCTTCTCGTAGTCCGACTGCGCCTTGAGCAACTGATCGGCCGTCAGCGTCCCCTGCGCCTTGCGCGTCCCCAAAACCGTGGACAGCATCAGCGCCAGATCCACCACGGGCTTCGCAACCTCCCCGTACCGAATCTTCGCCCGCGCCTCCGCGTCCCCACGGTCCATGTCCTGCAACTTCTTCAGCATCACCTTCTTCGCCAGCGGGATGCCCCGCTCCCCCGCGTCGATGAGCTCGTCGATGATCCCCTGCGGGAGATTCGGCGCAACCTGCGCCAGCTGCAAAATCCAGTTCGTCCCCGCGCCCGTGCCCTTCGCAACCGCGTCAAGCTCCCCCCCGGGCGTAAGCGGCGTCCGCACCTTCGACTTAGCCACCTAACACCCCCAGCACCGTTCCGCCTCCGCCCTCGCGCGCTCCAAGTCCTCCTCCGTCCACCCCACCTCCTCCAGCAACTCCCGCAACCCACACGTACACGCCCCCTCCAGCGGGTCGTTGAACACGTTGCAATACTCCCAGTGCGTCACATACGCCAGAATCCGGGGCAACTCCAACATGTATGCCTCCTGCCGCCATTATATGCCCAGCGCGCATATCACGCAAGACACCGCTTCACTTCCATCGGTCCCCCCACACCCACACCGACCGAAAAGAATGGGAGCACGGCCCGCGCAACCACCGCACCTCGGGGGGACAGTCGTAGCACATCTTGACCAGACCCACCTCCCTGCAAACCTCGGGCACAAACTCCCCATCAGTCAGCCAGCAACGCACCGGCTCCCCACGCGAGATCAGGCGGTAGGCGAACAGTTCCGCCACCCCCGCCAGCCTCCAGCCGAACCACAACCAATGCGCCACAATCGAGGGGTACACCTCCGGCCCCCGCACCTTCGGGACGAGGCCGACACTCACCGGGTGAAAGAAAAACTCCCCAATATTCCTCGCAATCCATCCGCGTATCAGCCTCATCAGCGCCTCCTCTCCCAATCTATGCCCTCAGAGCATATCCCGCAACCCGGAGGGAATACCCGCCAGACGCACAAAAAGGCCACAAAATCCGCCGAAACGGGGCAACCCTGCCTCACCCACGCTTCACGCGAGGCAAAAAGCCGACTACGAACCCCCTGGCACAGCGCCTCAAAAAAACACGGGAAAAAACTCAGGGAGAAGGCGCTATTAGGTGGCCGGAAACCCCCGGCCCGCGATGCCGACCCGTCCCCCCTCCCCCCGGCCTGGTCAACGAAAGCGGGGGTCCATAGGACCCTAGAGCCTGCGCGTGTCCCAGTGGAATCATGGGGTTACGCGCTGTCGGTGATAGTTGGGCAGATACTTGCGTGGCTCTTGCGCGGCTCGGCGCGGGCCGGAGCGTAGAGAGAGAGGGGCCGCTGTGACGGCGCAGGCTGGCGGCGGCGCGCGCGGCGGACGATGTGCGATCCGTCTCTCTGTGATCCTGTCTCGGTGCACGCAGCCCTGCCTTGCTGCGGGCACTCCTGCCTCAGTGTCTCGGTGCCGAGGGATATAGGCTCGTAGTTACTGCGAAGATGCCCACTCCTTTAATGGTTCGCCCGGACGGCCCGGCCCGCTCGGCTGGGTAGGGGGACAAGCTCGGTCTACGGCGAAGCCCGTATAGTCTCACCTGGCATGGCGCTTGCATCCATTATCTACTCTTGGCCCGCAAGCCCTTGCCCCGCAATAGGATAAGCGAGTATGCTCGGAGGGCTTGACATTTGGGCGCGGCAGGCATAGATTGTCCACAGTCGCCCGGTGGGGACCGGGCAGAGAGACGAGAGCAGAGAGGAGAGCCCATGATCGTCTTTAAGCTGACGGATTCGGACGGCTACACGCGGCGGGGGAGATACAACGAGACCCTCTGGGGCAAGGGCGTGCGCCACGAGGCCACGGGCACGGGTGGACTCTGCTCGGACGGCGTCATTCATCGGTATGACAGCCCCGAGCTTGCGGCATTTATGAATCCCATCCATGCGCAAATCGAGCGCCCCGTCTGTTGGGAGGCGGAGGCGGGAAGGACGGTGGAGCACGATGGCACGAAGGGTGGGAGCCGCTGGCTCCGCACACTTCGTAAGGTGCCCCTGCCGACCCTCACCACAGAGCAGCGCGTCGAGATTGCCATCCGCGTCG
>JAKAKG010000164.1 GCA_021813555.1 Acidobacteriota bacterium | reverse complement strand
CAGAAGCGCCATGGCCAAGGCGCCGCGCACCGGACGGAGGTTGCCTCCCAGGGCCAGCTCACCCGCGAAAAGGAACTGGCCGTGCGCGTCCTCCCGGCGAATCTGCCCCGTGGCGATAAGGAGGGCCAGGGCCACGGGGAGGTCGAACTGGGAGCCCTCTTTGCGGATGTCCGCGGGAGCCAGATTGACGGTCACGACTTCCAGGGGAAACTGGTATCCGCAGTTCAGCAAGGCGCCGCGGACCCGCTCGCGGCTCTCCTTCACGGCCGCGTCGGGCAACCCTACGGTGACGTAGTTGGGCATGCCCGGCTGGACGTCCACCTCCACCTCGACGGGAACGGCGTCAATGCCGTTCAAGTCGGCCGAGTGGAGGCGGACCATCATGGGCCGCTCTCCCGCGCGGGAACGTCCGCCGAGTAGGAACCCCCCGCCAGGGTTCGGCAGGTCAACCGCAGGTGGACCCCGCTCGGGGCGTCGGCGAGCTGAAGGCGGTAGTAGTGGTCGCCCTCCCCTTCGGAGGGGAAGGCACCGGCCAGGCCGGGACTTTGCTTCTCTGGTTCATCCTGCGGGAGAGACCAGAGGCGGTAGTCGCCGATGCCTTCGCTCTCCCGGAGGTGGAGGTCCAGCACGGTTCCTTTGCGCGAGGAATCGAGGACCACAAAGGGAACCTGGTAACTGGACCACAGGGTGAGTGCGGCCCCCGCGTCCGCCTCCGAATTCGACGCGTTCCAGATAAAGACCCAGACCCAGCTTCCTCGCCGGGGAAGGACCAGGGGGCCGGGTCTCAATCCGGTCATGCCGGAGGAGGTGACGCGGCCGAGGTCGTCGGTAAAAAGGTGAAAGAGGCGGACGTCTGGGGCCACGTCGCCCGAAAGCTCCAGGCTTACGCCCTCCGCGGGATCCTTCACGGGGAAGAGCCAGCCCATGAGTTCGCCGGGCTTGAGCTGAGAATCCAAGACCCAGACCGCGGGAAGGCTGCCCTTGGCGGGAGCCACCAGGCCCCACGCCACGGCGCGGGTGAGGAGCCAGGCCATGTACCGGTTCCAGAACATGTCCCACGGCACGTCCCGCCTGGCGAGCGCGTTCCGGAGCCGAAGGGCGCCCGGACCCGGGGGCAGAGCCTCCGCAAGAAAGGAGGGGTCGGCCATCTGCTCCGAAAGAAACACGTACAGCGTGGGTTTCTCCGCAAGGGCGGGGCCCCACTGAGCCGCGGAGGCGGCGCGTGCCAGCGTGGCCCTGACCGCGGAGGAATCGCCCAGGACCGCCCATCGCAAGGCGCCGAGGGCCGAGGGCCGGTCCGCCGGTGCCAATGAGGTGGAGGCGGGCCTCCAAAGGGCGGCGAACAGGGCTTCACCTAAGTCGCCGCCGGCGGGAACCACCACCGGATCTGGAAGGGAGGCCGCGCCGCCGAAAAAGGCGGTCCACCGGCGCTGGAACCGGCTCGCTTCGTCAAGGGCTGAGGCCTGCTGGGCGGAGGTGGTCTGCTCGGGCAGCCACAGGGAAGGCGTTCCGTCTCCTCCCACCACGGTGACCCGGTCGGCCGCGGCCAGCGCGGAGCCGGCCCCGAACACCAACACGGCCATAAGCACGATCCACCTCAACCGTCCCGCCACGTCGCCTCCATATCGCTTTATTTTCCAATACTCAGGCGCCTCTTGTCAAGGAAAACCCATGTCCCTACAATGGCGCAAGGAGGAGCCAGGTGAGCAAGGAGCCGGCCCAGATCGAGGCCTCCGCCCTCAACATCAGCCTCGAGGACATCTGCACCATCGCCAACAAGTTCGCGGAGCAGGGGCGCTACGAGGACGCGGTGGAACTGTACGAGAAAGGCATCAAGTTCTTTCCCGCCAGCCTCGCCCTCAAGATCAATCTCGGCAAGGCCCGGAATCTCCTCAAGGAGAGGGAGGACCAGGAGCGGCGCCGGATGATGGGCAAGTTCGGCGAAGAGCGGGCCCGCCGTGACAGGCTCTCCTTCCAGATCTGCTCCATCGGCAAGCTCTTTGAAAAGAAGGGGCAGGAAGACAAGGCCACGGAGTGCTACCACCTGGCTCTCGTCCACAACCCTTCCAACGAGCGGGCCCACCTGAACCTGGCGCGAGTGTTCTACAAATCCAACGATTTCTCCTCCGCCATCAAGGAACTGCGCGCCGCCATCACCATCAACCCCTTCGACGCCGAAGCCCACGCCCTCATGGGACGAGCCCTCTTCTACCTCAAGAACTACAAGGGGGCCCTGCACAGCATCGTGGATGCCATGATCCTCGAGAACGCCGCGGGAGGGCGCTCGGGCCAGGATCTCCAGGAGAAGTTCAAATACCTCCTCGAAAAACTGGGCCACACCAGCAAGACGGCCCGCGCGGAGCTGGTGAAGGCCCGCCTCGGCCTCTTCAACCAGTGCGTGAACCAGCTCGACATGCAGAAGGAGATCGTCCTCGGAAAGGGCGCCGTGCAGGGGCTCCAGGAAATGGCCCGCGCGGGAGCCGGCGACCAGGTGCGCCAGGATCTCCTGCGCCTGGCGCTGCGCCTGAGGGCCTTCGAGCTCATGGCGGACCTCAGCGACGAGAACCTCTTCGTGGTGGCCAAATTCGTGAGGGAGGAGCGCTACGACCGGGGGCAGCGCATCTTCGACGAGGCCGACGAGGGCGACGCTCTCTTCCTCATCGAAAAGGGCGAGGTGCACCTCTCCAGGCAGACCCCGTTCGGCGAGCAGGTCCTGTCCATCGCCCGCAGGGGAGAGTTCTTCGGCGAGATGAACTTCATCGATCCGGCCCAGCGGAGCGCCGACGCCACGGCCCACACGGACTGCCTCCTCTTCTCCTTGAAGATGGGCGAGCTCCAGGGGTTTTTCGACACCCACAAGGACGTGGCGGTGCACTTCTATTGGCACTTCTGGAAGTCCCTCTCCCACCGCACCCGCGAGGCCAACAACATGCTCAAGACCTTCTTCGGCGATGCGGAGGCGTCGCCCCCCAAGGCCATTAAGCCGGAGGAGGTGACCCTCTCCAAGGCCATCTCCATCGACCTGGACCGCAAGATCAAGGTCCTCCAGGAGCGCGGCCTTTCCCCGCGCGAACTCCGCCTTCTGGCAGCCTTCTCGGGGGAGGAGCTTTACAACCGGGACGAAGTGATCTTCCGGGAGGGGACCAAGGGTGACAAGCTCTACATCATCCTCGACGGCAAGGTGCGCATCAGCAAGAACATCCCGGGGGTGGGCGAGGAGGCTCTGGCGATCCTGGATAAGGGCGATTTCTTCGGCGAGATGGCCCTGGTAGACAACGAAGAGCGCTCGGCGGACGCCAAGGCCCACGTGAACGGAACCACCGTCCTCACCGTGTCCCGGTCGGTGCTCAACGAAATCCTGTCGGTGGACGTGGAATCGGCCTACCAGTTCCTCTCCATCCTCTGCCGCATCCTCACCCAGCGCCTGAGGGAGATCAACCTCAAGATCGTCCAGTGGCGGCTCATGGCGGGGGGGTTCTAGAAAGCCGGAATTCGGGATCCGGATTTGAAACGCCAAAGAAGGGTGCCACGGGCATGAAGCTGTACTTCGCCAACGCAGTTCGGGAGGCGGACCGCATCGCCATCGAAGGGATGGGGATTCCGTCGCTGGCGCTCATGGAGCGAGCGGCCAACGCGGTGGTGCGCGCCCTGGTGGACGAGGTCCCCGACCTCCTCGTCCAGCGGCCCCTCGTGCTCTGCGGAAAGGGGAACAACGGGGGGGACGGCCTCGCCGTGGCCCGGCTGCTGAGGGGAGCCGGCTATGCGCCCCAGGTGTTCCTGCTGGGCGAACCGGACCGGCTTTCCCCGGACGCACGGGTTCAGTATGACCGCCTGGCGGCGTGCGGCGGGCCGTGCCAGTCCTTGGGCCCGTCCGATCTCCCGATGCTGAGCTCGCGCCTGGCCCAGGCTGGCCTCGTGGTGGACGCCCTGCTAGGGACGGGCCTGTCGGGGCCCGTGCGGGGCTTTTACGCCGAGGCCATCGAGGCCCTCAACGCGTGCGGCGCGTTGGTCGCCGCCGTGGATATCCCCTCGGGCCTTTCGGGGGATGCCCTGGCCCCCACGGGTCCCGCCGTGGCGGCGGATCTCACCCTCACCCTGGCCCTGCCCAAGCCCATCCTCTTCACCCCGGAGGCAGCGCACTGCTGCGGGGAGGTGCGGCTTCTGGACATCGGCATCCCCGAGGAGGCCACCCGACGCCTTGCCGCGGCGGGGGAGGTCCTTGATGAGGCTTGGGCGAGCCGGCGGTTTCCCCCGCGCGGTGCCCTCGACCACAAAGGGGATCTGGGCCGCCTCCTCATCGTGGCGGGGAGCAGGGGAAAATCGGGTGCGGCGGTGCTGGCGGCGCGAGGTGCTCTGCGCGCGGGGGCGGGGTTGGTGACCGTGGCGTGCCCTTGCTCGGTGCAGCCCGCAGTGGCGGCGTCCCTTCCCGAGGCCATGACCCTCCCCCTGCCCGAAACCTCCGAAGGTACCCTGAGCATGGACGCCCTCGTGCCCATCCAGTCGGCCTTTGACGGGGCGAGCGCGGCAGGACTGGGGCCGGGCCTTGGCCAGGCGGCGGAGACGGCGGCCCTGTGCCGGGAGCTCTTCCGGCGGGGCGCCTTGCCCATGGTCGTGGACGCGGACGGGCTCAACGCCTTCGCGGGACGGGAGGGCGACCTTTCGGACCATGCAGGCCCGAGGATTTTCACCCCTCATCCGGGCGAAATGGGACGGCTGGTGGGACGGGAGGCCGCCGAGGTGATCGGGGACCGTTATGCCCTGGTTCCCGCCAAGGCCGCGGAGTGGAACGCCACGGTTCTCCTCAAGGGATTCAGGACGCTGGTGGCGGCTCCAGGACGCCCCTGGCGCATGAACCTTTCGGGCGGCCCCCACATGGCCGGGCCCGGCTTCGGAGACGTGCTCACGGGGGTGGCCTCGGCCCTTCTGGCCCGGGGCGTTGATCCCTTTGACGCGGCGGCTTTGGCCGCCTGGTGGCACGGAGCCGCCGCGGACCTGGCTGCGGCCCGGCTGGGCGGCTATGGCCTCTTGGCCTCGGAGGCCGCCGACGCCCTTCCCGTGATCGAGGGGGAGCGGCGCCGTCCATGAAGGTTCCTCTCCCCCGGCTCCGATCCACCAAGGCCCTCGCCGCCAGGGTTTGCAGGGGCTTAAGGGGACGAGATCTCATCCTCCTCTCGGGCGATCTCGGCGCCGGAAAGACCACCTTCACGCGTTACCTGGCGGAGGCCCTGGGTATCGACCCCGCCTGGGTATCGAGCCCCTCCTTCACCCTGGTCCAGCGCTACCCGCCCGGCTCCAAGGGGTTGGCCCTCACCCACGTGGACCTCTACCGCATCGAGCGCCCCGGCGACGCGGAGAGCCTGGGCCTGGAGGAGATCCTCGCGGGAGGCGACGTGGTCGTCGTGGAGTGGCCCCGCGTAGCGGATGACCTGTGGGCGGCCTCGGGCAGGCCCATCATCGAGATCGAATTCGGACGGGACGCGGCGGGGCGGCGCGAGGCTGTGGTCGAGGCCGGGGGGAAGCGAGAAGTGAGAAGCGAGGACGAATGACCCGGTTCGCCGCCATCCGTGATGAGTAACCCTCTGCCCCAATCCTGTCCCTAGTCCCCCGTCCCTCTCATTGTAATTTCATCGAAGGCATTGTAAAATCTAGGGTTTTAGGAGGTGTGCCGTGGGTGCCGACTGGAAATCGTCCCTGAATCTGCCCAAGACTGACTTCCCCATGAAAGCGAACCTGACCCAGAAGGAGCCTGCTCAGCTGGAGGCCTGGGAGAAGGGGGGGATTTACGGGCAGATCCTGGCATCGCGCGAGGGCGCGCCGGTCTACTCCTTCCACGACGGTCCGCCGTACGCCAACGGTCCCATTCACCTGGGCCATGCCCTCAACAAGATTCTCAAGGATTTCGTCCTCAAGTCCAGAACCATGGAGGGCTACAAGGTTACCTACCGCCCGGGCTGGGACTGTCACGGCCTCCCCATCGAACTCCAGATCGAGAAGGAAAAAGGGCGGCGCGTGAGAGAAGAGGACGTGCACACTTTCCGGCGCCTGTGCCGGGAGTACGCCGAAAAGTTCATTCAGGCCCAGCGGAAGGATTTCATCCGCCTGGGCGTCTTCGGCGACTGGGAACACCCGTACAAGACCATGGACTACACCTACGAAGCCGCCATCGCCCGGGCCTTCGCCGACATCTTCCTCAAGGGGTACGCCTACAAGGGCATGAAGTCGGTGCAGTGGTGCGTCCACTGCGAAACGGCGCTGGCCGAAGCGGAAGTGGAGTACGGCCAGCACACGTCGCCCACCATCACGGTAAAATTCGCCCTCGCTCCCGGCCAGGATCACACGCTGCCCCAGGGCCTTCCGGCCGAAGGGACCTTTGCCGTCATCTGGACCACGACCCCCTGGACCCTGCCGGCCAACCTCGCCGTGGCGTTCCATCCCACGTTTACCTACGTGGGAGTAACGTGCGGCCGTGAGACCTACATCGTCGCCCAGGAGCTTCTCCCCGCGTTCCTTGCGGCTACGGGCCTTCAGGGGGAGGTGGTAGCGCGGTTCAAGGGAGCGGAGATGGATCGCGTGGTGTTTCGCCACCCCTTCCTCGACCGGGACTCCCTGGGCATCCTCGCCGACTACGTCACCTCGGACACGGGCACGGGCTGCGTCCACACGGCCCCTGGCCACGGCCAGGAGGATTACATCTCGGGCCTCCGGTACGGCCTGCCCATCCTTTCGCCGGTGGACGCCCGGGGCGTCTTCGAGCCCCAGGTGGAGTTCTTTTCCGGGCTGAACGTTTTTGACGCCAACCCGAAGGTCATGGCCCTGCTCAAAGAGCGCGGCGCCCTCCTGGCGAGCGGCACCCTCGATCACTCCTATCCCCATTGCTGGCGGTGCAAGAACCCGCTCATCTTCCGGGCCACCGAGCAATGGTTCGTCTCCATGGACCACGACCACCTGCGGACCAGGGCCTTGGAGGCCATCGATACGGTGGCCTGGGTCCCCCCGTGGGGACGCAACCGCATCTACAGCATGATGGAGGGGCGGCCCGACTGGTGCCTCTCCCGGCAGCGCAAATGGGGCGTGCCCATCACGGTCCTCATGTGCTCAGCCTGCAAGGAGCCCGTGCGGGAGCCCGCCTTCTTCGACGCCGTGGTGAAGGAGATCGCTGACCGGGGCGCCGGCATCTGGTGGGAGGGGGACGCGTCGAGGTTCCTTCCTCCGGGCTTTGTGTGTCCCGCGTGCGGCGGGGCGTCCTTCAGGCAGGAGACGGACATTCTGGACGTGTGGTTCGACTCGGGGGTGAGCCACCGCGCGGTTCTGGGCCACAGCCCCGATATGCCCTGGCCCTCGGAAGTGTACCTGGAGGGCAGCGACCAGCACCGGGGCTGGTTTCACACCTCGCTCCTCACGGCCCTCATGCTCGAGGGCGCCCCGCCCTACAAGCAGGTGGTCACCCACGGCTTCGTCCTGGACAGCCAGGGCCGGGCCATGTCCAAGTCCCAGGGCAACGTCATCGCGCCCCAGGAGGCGGTGAAGAAGCTGGGCGCCGAGATCCTGAGGTTGTGGGTCTCCATGGTGGACTACCGGGACGACGTGAGCTTCTCCTGGGACATGCTCCAGCGCAACGCCGACGCCTACCTCAAGATCAGGAACACCCTGCGGTACCTCCTGGGGAATATCTACGACTTCGCCCCCGCCGCCGCCGTGGCGGTGGAGGACCTTCCCGAGATGGACCGCTACGTCCTCCTCCTCCTGGACAAGGTCATCGCGAGGGTGACGAAGGCCTACAAGGACTTCGCGTTCCACGTGGTCTATCACGAGATCCTCCAGTTCTGCACGGTGGAGCTCTCGGCGTTCTATCTGGACATTCTCAAGGACCGGCTCTACTGCAGCGCCGCGGCCTCCCCCGAGCGGCGCGCCGCCCAGACGGTCCTGTACCGCCTGGCCGACGCCCTGGTGCGCCTCATCGCTCCCGTGCTGGCCTTTACGGCGGAGGAGGTGTGGACGTACCTGCCCGAGCGGGAGGTGCCTTCCGTGCACATGGCCCTCTTCCCCAAGCCCTCGGGCGTGGCGGACGAGGGACTCTCCGACCGGTGGGCGGCCCTGCGCGCCGTGCGCGAAACCGTTAACAAAGCGCTGGAAGAGGCCCGGAAGCGAGGCGAGATCGGCAAATCCCTGGAGGCCGCCGTGCGGATCACGCCCGCGGATGAGGCCCAGGCCGGCCTGCTGGCGCGCTATGGGGCCATCCTGCCGGAGCTTTTCATCGTGTCGGCGGTGGAGGTCCTGCCGCCGGGCCAAGGGTGCGTGGAAGTCCTGCCGGCCCCGGGCGAAAAATGCGCGCGCTGCTGGACGGTGACGGCCTCGCCCGTGGCCGTGGAGGACTCGCCTCTCTGCCCCCGCTGCGCGGGCGTGGTGGGCTGAGTCCGCCATGAGGCGCTGGCCCTATCTTTTGATTTCACTGGCGGTTCTCGCTCTGGATCAGGCCACCAAAGGCTGGATTTTGGCCACCATTCCCGAGGGGCAGGACCATCCCGTGACCTCTTGGTTCATGCTCACCCACTGGAGAAACCCTGGAAGCCTCTTCGGCTTCCTGAGCAACATTCCCCCCAAGGCGGCCCTGGCCGTTTTCCTCGTCCTGCCCCTGGCGGGCATGGCCTTTCTGGCCTACCTCTTCGTCAAGTCCCAGCGGCCCGTAGAACTGGCGCTGCTGGCCGCCGTTCTGGGAGGGGCCGCGGGAAACCTCGTGGACCGTCTTCGCTTCGGGGCCGTGGTGGACTTTTTGTATTTTCATGTCCCCGGAGGGCCCGGATGGCCTTCCTTTAACGTGGCCGACGCCTGCCTCTCCACGGGCATCGTCCTCCTCCTTGTCCTGACGCTGATCCATCCCCCTCCGGAAGGTGGCCATGCACCCCGTTCTGTTCTACATCGGTAGTTTTCCCGTGGGGACCTACGGTGTCCTCTTGGCCCTCGCCGCCCTCGCGGCCATCGGCCTGGGCCGGAGGCTGGCCCCCCGCGCAGGGCTGGACCCCGAGCGCCTGGTGGACCTCTTCGTGTTCAGCCTCCTGGGCGCCTTCGTGGGGGCCAAGGTGGCCCTCATCATCGGGGACTTTCGGGCCTTCGCCGATCACCCCGTCCAGTTCTTCATCGAGAACCTCCGCTCCTTCGGGGCGTTTTACGGAGGGTTCATCGCCGGCGTGGCGGTGGCCGTCTATTACCTGCGCAAGCACAAGATCCGCTTCTTCGACGCGGCGGACGTGACGGTGGTCTGCCTCTCGCTGGGGCAGGGCATCGGCCGGTGGGGATGTTTCTTCGCGGGCTGCTGCTACGGCAAGCCCACGTCTCTGCCATGGGGCCTGGTCTTCCCCGCCGTGCCCCTGTGCGCCGACGGCACCCACATCCACCCGTGGCCCGTCTACGAGAGCCTGGCCGACTTCGCCATCTTTGGACTCCTCTACTGGCTGTTCAGGCGCCGGGCCTTCTCCGGCCAGGTCTTCCTGGTGTACGTCATGACGTACGCCGTGGCCAGGGGCCTGCTGGAGTTCTTGCGGGGCGACACCGTGCGGGGGCTCTACTTCGGCGGGACCGTCTCCCTCTCCCAGATCGTCGCCGTGGCCGCGCTGGCCGTGGCCGTCCCGCTGTACGTCTACCGGCGGAAGGCCGCCCGGGGGGCCTGATCATGCCCCGCCTGACGGTGTGCCTCCCCTCGGGAGGGCGAAGGCTCGACGTACTCCTCGCGGCCCTCCTCCGGGACGAGGGCCTGAGCCGCTCCCAGATTCAGCGCCTCATGGAAGGCGGCCGGGTGACCCTGGACGGGGCTCCCGCCAAGGCGTCGGCCGAGGTCCGGGAGGGGCAGGTCGTGGTCCTGGACACTCCAGACCCCCGTCCTTCGGGCATCGTGCCCCTTGATCGGCCCCTCACGATCCTCTACGAGGACGAGGCCTGCCTCGCCGTGGACAAGCCCTCCGGCCTGGTGACCCACCCCGCCAAAGGCCACTGGGAGGACACGCTGGTGAACGCTCTGGCGGCCACGGGACGCGCCTTCTCCTCGGGGTCGGCCTCCGACCGCCCCGGCATTCTCCACCGGCTGGACAAGGAAACCTCGGGGGTCCTTCTGATCGCCAAGACCGACCGAGCCCACGCCGTGCTCGGCCGCCAGTTCAGCGAGCGATCCTTGCACAAGACCTACTGGGCCCTCGCGTGGGGTACGCTCGAAGGGGACGCTGCGGAGGTGGACGCGCCCATCGGCCGGCACCCGGTCCACCGCAAAAAGATGGCCATTCTTGCGGAAGGGCGATCCGCCCAGACGCGGTTCCGCACCTTGGACGTGCTCAGACACATCAGTCTGGTGGAGGCCGAACCGCTCACGGGGCGCACGCACCAAGTTAGGCTCCACCTGGCCCACCTGCACCACCCCGTGGTGGGGGATGTCCTTTACGGTGGGCACCCGGAAAAGGGCCTGCCGTCCAAAATCCTTCGCGAACGCGTGGCCGGGGCCGGCCGGTTCTTCCTCCACGCCCGCCGCCTCTCCTTCGTGAGCCCCGCGGCGGGCCCGGTGACCGTGGAGTCCCCCCTGCCTGATGACTTCCAATCCCTCATGGAGGCCTTTCGTGCCCATGGATAAGTGCCTGGCGCTGGTGGGATGCGGCAAAGCAGGTCTCTCCCTCGCCCTGGCGCTCAAGAGCGCCGGATGGGAGGTGGCCGGGTGCCTCTCCAGGACTCCCGAATCCACGGAGCGAGGGGCTCAGTGGCTGGCCTCCAAGGTGCTCGGCTCCTTGGGGCACATTCCTCAGGAGGCCACGCTGGTCTTGGGTATTCCCGAGGCGGCCTTCGCCGACGTGGACCGCCAGATCGCCTCCGAGGATCCGCACCTGAAGGGGCGGGTCATCCTTCACCTGAGCGGCTCCCTCCCGTCCAGGGCCTTGGAGATCTGCAGGCTTCGGGGAGCCAGCGTGGGTTCGTTTCATCCCATCATGACCCTCCCCGATCCCCTCACGGGCGCCCGCGGACTGCGAAGCGCCACCTTCGCCATCGAAGGCCGGCCCGCGGCGGTGCAGGTCATGCGCGCTATGGCCCAGACCCTGTCGGGGAAATTTTTCACCCTCTCGCCCCGGGGCAAGACCCTGTACCATGCTGCCGCGGTGGTAGCGTCCAACCATATCCTCACGCTGCTGGCGGACAGCCAGGATTTGCTGGTGAAGGCGGGCGTCGCCCCGTCGGCGGCCCACGAGGCCTTCCAGGCTCTGGCGGCAGGCACCGTGGAGAATTTCTACGCGGCGGGCGCGGTAGCCGCCATCACGGGCCCCGTGGAGCGGGGGGACGGGCGCACCGTGAAAAACCACCTCCAGGCGCTCAAGCGGTGGCCCAAGGAGCTCGAGCGATACCGCATCATGGCCATGGGGGCCCTGGACTTGGCCCGGCTCAAGCACCCGGATCGCCAAGGGGCCTACGACGCCCTTGCAAAGCTCTTGGCGGAATGGCAGAGTAGATGATTCGGAGCGGGGACTATGGCCTTTTTTAACTATGCAACCATGCAGATGGCCGCCAAGATCGTCTACTACGGCCCCGGCCTGTGCGGCAAAACCACGAACCTGCAGTACATTTACAATAAAACGTCGGCCAAATCCCGGGGTGAGATGGTCTCCCTCGAAACGGAATCGGACCGGACCCTCTTCTTCGACCTTCTCCCCCTTGAGGTAGGCGTCATCGCCGGATTCAAGACCCGGTTCCAGCTCTACACCGTTCCGGGCCAGGTCTTTTACGGCGAGACCCGGCGCATGGTCCTCAAGGGAGTGGACGGCATGGTCTTCGTGGCCGACTCCCAGCGCCCCATGCGGGAGGCGAACGTGGAGAGCCTGAAGGATCTGGAAAAGAACCTTCAGGACATGGGCATCGGTCTGAGCACCATGCCGCTAGTCCTCCAGTACAACAAACGGGATCTGCCCAACCTCCTGACTCGGGAGGAGTTGGACGCGGACCTGAACTGGCACGGCTGGCCCACGGTAGAGTCGAGCGCCGTGAACGGCATGGGCGTCTTCGACACCCTCAAGGCCATCAGCCGCCTGACCCTTGGCAGCCTGAAGCATAAACTCTCCCGGCCCGAGCCCACGCACATGCCCGTGGTGGCTCCTCCCGCTCCGGCGCCCCCTGTTCCCGAGCCGCCGCCGGTCCCGAAAGCCGAGGCTCCCGCGCCTCTCCCCCCCGTTCCCCAGCCGCCGGTGCCCGCGCCCCCCGCGCCGGAGGTCGAGTTCGACACGAGGCAGACCAGGGGGAGCGACCAGGAACTGGCCACCACGGCCCCCAAGGTGAAGACCGTGTCGGTGACAGCGCGGCGGGTGGCCACGGAGCTGGACCGCATACGGGAGAGCCTCCTGGGGCCCCTCCTCGCCCCAAGCCAGCCCAAGGTCAAGGACCTCGCTCCGGCGCTGGACGGCATTCGTCAGGCCGCCGAACAGGCAAGAAAAGCCGACACGGACATTCCCGTGGAGGTACCCGCTGAACTGCTCCAGAACCTGGAAGGGATTCATCTCTCCCTCCAGGTAATGAGCGGCCAGAAGCGCCACGTCGTCCCCGGCGGCGTTCTGGCCGAGGCGGGCCAGCTTCAGCGCGTGGGCGACGCCTGGGTCTTGCGGGTGAGGCTCGTTCCTAAAAAAGCCTGAATTTCTTCTTTTTCCCTTGCTCTTCAAGGGTGACAAGGCGGGCCGCCAGGTCTTCCAGGGCCTTTCGGAGTTTCACGTTTTCACTGACGAGACTCTCGAAAACTTCCAGGAGGAGGTCCAGATCGCGCCGCATGAGGACCGGGTCCCGGTCGGACACGAGCTTGGCCTTGGCGTCCTTGAGGGACATCCCCTGCCCGTGAACGAGGGCATGGATGCGCTTGAGTTTTTCCACGTCGCCCGGGCGGAACCTGCGGTGCCCCCCTGGGGTCTTGAGGAGTTGGAGGTAAGTCCCGAACTCCTTCTCATAGTAGCGTACGGTGCTCACGGGTAGCCCCGTCTCCTTAGAGACCTGGCCGATGGTGGCGGTCGGGTCCTCATTTTCGGCGGTCTTGGCCATGCTCATCCTCACGTTCGATTCAGAGCTAATTCTAACACGCACAAGGACGAGGCGCACTTCACCATTGAGTGGCACGACGGGAGGCACTGAGAAATTCCTGGGGACCGGAACCTTCGCCGTCTTCCCTCGAAGCTGCGCCGAGGGGAGGCGGGTACCCTTGAAGCCCGTGGCGCCTTCATCCTTGGTTCTCCTCTCGGTCCGCCATGGAATCTACCGCAGATTCCGCAGAGACTTCTCCCCTGCTCCACCTCGGCTCTGGTCGTCGCCTCTTTCTGTTGTGCGCCGGTAGGAGGGAGCGAGGCTGCAGGCCCATCTTCAGCAGCGTGCCGGGGCGCAGCGCACCCGACGTTCGCTCCCCTGGACAGAAGAGACCTTTGTGTCCTAGCCTTCGGACAGGCCGTCCATCTGATCGATCCGCGCCGGCCCTGGCATGCCGGGGCGAAGGCGCCAGCCCTGATGTTGGCAAGGCATTTGCTTTACATTATTCTTTGGTTGTTCAGTGCGCGGCTCATAAGGAGGCCGCGTTTAGGAGGCGATCCATGAAACGGACTCTGTCGGTTGCGCTGGTGGTCCTGGGTCTGGCGGCGGTCGTGGCGGTGGCGGCGGCGACGCAGGTGAAGAAGCTCTCCACGTATGGATGGAAAGGAGAGAGCGGCGGGGCCATCATGGTAGTGGATACGGACGTAGCCCGCTACCGAGGAGGGGAGAAGTACATCCCGCTGGTGGTGTTTCTGGGCCATACGGAGAACAAGACCCTGCACGCGGACCGGGGCTCCTTCACCCTCACGGACCCCGCGGGGGTCCGGCACGCCCTCCCGACCTCCGAAGCCCTTCTCAAGGGCTATACGGCCAACATGGTCACGGCCGATTACTCCATGATCAGGACGCTGCAGAACTACGGGAGCATGGTCTATCTGGCGTGCCAGTACATCCCCAGGGTGGCCTTCTTCCCGAACCCTTCCGGCCAGCCCGGCGTGCTTTACGACCACGTGCAGCTCCCCAACCGCACCTATTTCACGACCTTGCTTTACTTCCCCAACCCCGCGGGCAAGGCCTCCGGGAACTACACGCTCACTTATGACGACCCCAAGAGCGGCACGCACATCGAGGTCCCCTTTCCCATCGAATGGCAAAAGTAGCCGGACGGCGAAGAGGCATCTCCGAGAAAGGGCCGGCGGTAGCCGGCCTTTTTCTTTGCCCCGAATCATCCTGTGCTATAATCCGCCGTCCCGAGGATTGAGGGGGCGACACTCGACATGGGAACGCTCTACATGGTGGCGACGCCGATCGGCCATTTGAAGGACATCACCCTTCGCGCTCTGGAAACCCTGCGGTCGGTGGATCTCATCCTCTGCGAAGACACGAGGGTCACCCGGACCCTCCTGTCCCGCTACGACATCCAGAAGCCCATGCAGTCGTATTTCGCCGGCAATGAGGACCGCCGCGTGGGTCCCGTCGTGGAGCGCCTCCAGGCGGGAGAGTCGGTGGCTCTCGTGACCGATGCGGGAACGCCCGGGATCTCTGATCCCGGCTACCTCCTGGTGCGCGCCTGCCGGGAGGCCGGAGTCCCCGTAACCCCCGTGCCGGGCCCCTCGGCCCTGGCCGCGGCCCTCTCCGTGAGCGGCCTGCCCTCCCAGCGCGTCCTGTTCTTGGGCTTTCCGCCGCGCAAGGCGGGGGAGCGATCCCGCTTTCTGGCGGACCTGGCGGCGGATCCGTCCACCCTGGTGTTCTATGAGGCGCCCCACCGCATCCGGGCCTTTCTCAAGGAGGCGATGACGGCCTTCTCGGGGCGGGAGTGCGTCGCGGGGCGGGAGCTGACCAAACGCTTCGAGTGGGTGGGCACGGTCCTTGACCCGGAACAGGTCCCGGAGCGCGGAGAGTTCGTGATCCTCTTCGGGCCTCCGCCCGAAAAGACGGCTCCCGCGCTCTCGGCTGAAGAGGCGCCCGAACGCGTTCGCGCGCTTGTCGCCGAAGGGATGGAGGAGAAGGAGGCCCTGCGGCAGGTGGCCCGGGACATGGGCGTGTCCCGCCGCGACGTCTATGCCCTGGTGAAAGGGAACCGATCGTGAGCATCTCCGACCAAGACTTCAAGCCCGTGGCCCGAGCCCTTCTGGAGGCACGGGTTCTCTGGCTCACCACCCACGTGAAAAGCGACGGGGATGGCATCGGGTGCGAGCTGGCCCTCCTGAGAGCCTTGAGGGCCATGGGCAAGAAAGCCGTGGCGATCAACGACACGGCGGTCCCAAGGTCCCTCCTTTTTCTTGAGGAGAGCCCCGGCGAGATCCTCCTCTACGATCCCGCGAGGGACGACGGCGTGCTCGCCTCCGCGGACACGATCGTCGTGCTGGACGTGGGCCTGACGTACCGACTCGGCCGTTTGGAGCGGGCGTTCCTGGACAGCAGCGCCACCAAGATATGCCTCGACCATCATTTGGACGCCGACCGGGCCTTCACCCACATCATCTCCGACCCCTCCTCCGGTTCCACGGGAGAAATTCTGTACCGTCTCCTGGAGGCCGCCGGGCTCCGCCTGAATCCCGCCGTCGCATCGCCCCTCTTCGCCGCCGTGAGCGTGGATTCGGGCTCCTTCTCCTACGAGAGATGCTCGCCGAGAACCTTCCAGATCGCCTCGCAACTGGTGGACGCGGGCGCCGAGCCGTACAAGATCCATATGGCCCTCAACTGGCAGCGCTCTCTGGCCGAGGTCCGGCTGGAAGGGGAGGTCATCGAGCACCTGCAGCAGGACGCCGGGGGCGAAGTGGCCTACTCGGAGGTCACGGCGGAGATGCTGGCGCGATACGGGGTCGATCCCGGAGATCTGCCTTCCGTGGTGAACATCCCCCTCTCCCTGGCGGGGGTGGAGCTGGCGCTGCTCTTCGTGGAAGTGCAGCCGGGGGCCATCAAAGTCTCGGCCAGGAGCAAGGGACGGGTGCGCGCCAACGCCCTCGCCCACTGTTTCGGCGGCGGCGGCCACCCCTTGGCCTCGGGCTTTTGCCTCCAAGGGCCCCTTGAGGAGGCTCGGGCGTCGGTCTTGGCCGAGGCTCGGGCGCTGGTGGGCCGCGTGCACGCCAACTCGGCGTAAGCCTCAGCCTCGAGACGGGCACGATGGGCCGAGGCGCCGGACGCGCTGCGCGAGCCTGCCCTGCGCGCTCCGCTCTCCGGTCCTGCTATACTCACCGCCGGGGGACCCTCGGTGGAGAAGACCAGGTCCAAGATCGTGCTCTTCCTGGCAAGCCTTTTCGCCCTCCTGGCGGTGGGTACCGCCGGGTTCATGGCCATCGAGCGCATGCCGTTCCTGGATGCCCTCTTCCTCACCGTCATCACCCTGTCCACCGTGGGCTACGGCACGTTGAAGCCCCTGAGCGTGGCAGGTAAACTGTTTACCATCGCGTTCATCATGCTGGGCGTGGCGGCCTTTTCTTACCACGTGACCCAGCTCTTTCGGGTGCTGGTGGAGAAGGGCTTCATGGAGGCCTTGGGGGCGCGCAGGATGAGCAAGAAGATCCAGGATCTGCACGATCACTATATCGTGTGCGGCCACGGCCGCATCGGCTCCACGGTGACCTCTGAACTGCGCCGGAAGGGAACCCCGCTCGTGGTCCTGGAGCAGAATCCCAAACTCGTGGCCGAGCTGGAGGCGGAGGGGGTCCTGGTCCTCCAGGCCGATGCCCGGGAGGAATCTGTTCTGAAGCAAGCGGGGGTCGAGCACGCCAAGGGCCTCATCGCCCTCCTGCCCTCCGACGCGGACAACCTGTACCTGCTACTGGCGGCCCGGGACCTGAATCCGGACCTGGCCATCATCGTCCGCGCCAACGATCCCGCGGCGGACAAGCGCCTCTATAAGGCCGGCGCCAGCCACGTCATCAGCCCCCACCGGGAGGGGGGCAAGCGCATCGCGCGCATGATCCTCAATCCCAACGTGACGAACTTCATCGAAATGGCGACCGAGAAGGATGACCTCCAGCTGCAGATGGAGGAGTTCGTGGTGAAGCCCACCAGCCCCATCGCCAACAAGACCCTGACGGAGTGCGGGCTGCTGCGCAAGCACCGCATCCTGGTGGTGGCCATTAAGCGCACCGACGCGACCATGACCTTCAATCCCGAGGGCTCGACCCTCATCCATCCAGGCGATGCCCTCATCGTGCTCGGGCCCGCCATCAAGCAGTTTATGATCTGAACGCAAGGACGCTGAGGAGGAACGCATGTCGGAATCCATCGTCATTCTAGCGGGCGCCCGGACGGGCGTCGCCAAGTTCCAGGGCTCCCTCGCCGCCTTCAAGGCGCCCGAGATGGGAGCCTTCGCCGTGAAAGAGGCCCTCACGCGCGCCAAGGTGGCGCCCGAGGAGGTGGACGAGGTCATCATGGGCAACGTGCTCCAGGCCGGGGTGGGCCAAAATCCCGCGCGGCAGGCGGCCCTCAAGGCGGGCCTCCCCCCGAGCGTGGCGGCCTTCACGGTGAACAAGGTCTGCGGCTCGGGCCTCAAGTCGGTCATGCTGGCGGCCCAGGCCATCAAAGCAGGCGATGCGAACCTCGTCCTCGCCGGGGGCATGGAGTCCATGTCCAACGCCCCCTATCTTCTCAGGCAGGGCCGCACGGGCTACCGCCTCGGCCACGGCGAGGTCACCGACTGCCTCGTGGCGGACGGCCTGACGGATGCCTACGACGGCCTCCACATGGGGTTCACGGCCGAGCTCGTGGCCTCCGAGTACCACGTAGAGCGCCAGGCCATGGATGAGTACTCGGTGCAGAGCCACCGCAAGGCGGCCGCCGCTTGGGCCGCGGGAAAGTTCGATGCGGAGACCTTCCCCGTCCCGCTCCCGCAGAAAAAGGGCGATCCCATTCCCTTCCGGGCCGACGAGGGGATCAGGGCCGACGTAACCCTGGAGGCCCTGGCCAAACTGAGGCCGGCGTTCAAGAAGGACGGCGTCGTTACGGCCGGGAACGCCAGCCAGATCAGCGACGGGGGCGCCGCGGTGGTGGTCACCACGGCCTCCGTGGCTCAGAAAAAGGGCGTGGCGCCCTTGGGCCGCATCGTGGCCTACGCCACCGCGGGCCTTGAGCCCAAGTGGGTCATGATGACCCCCGAGCCCGCCGTGCGCGCCGCCGCCGCCAAGGCGGGCTGGGATCTGAAGAGCGTGGACCTCTTCGAGTTGAACGAGGCCTTCGCGGCCCAGTCCTGCGTCCTTCTCAAGGTGCTGGACCTGCCCGCCGAGAAGGTGAACGTGCACGGCGGCGCCGTGGCCCTCGGCCACCCCATCGGCGCCTCCGGCGCGCGGTGCCTCCTCACCCTCCTCTACGCCATGAAGGAACGGGGTGCCAAGCGCG
>JAKAKG010000053.1 GCA_021813555.1 Acidobacteriota bacterium | reverse complement strand
AGGCCGCCAACCGCAAATCCCGCCATGCGTTGCTGGTCCATCCGCGCGCTCCTGAGGGCCGACGACGTAAGCCCTTCTTAATCATTCTAACACCCCCGCGGCCCCTCCTACTTCCTTGGGGCCATAGGGTCCTTGGAAGAAAGGTGAGCTAGGGGATGAGGGGGCTAAGGGCGTGATGCTCGCCAGCACGGCAGCCTCTGCTTCCTGCTCCCGGCTCCCCGCTCTCGCTCCTAAACCTTGTGGAGCTTGATGACGTTGGTGACCTCGGAGTCGCCCGCGAGCATGGACAGGGTCACCAGAACCGTGTCCCCGGCGTGGGTGAGGCCGGCGGCCGTGGTGGCTTCCAGGGCCGAGGTGACGGCGCGCTCGGCGTCGAAGGCGGGTCCAACGCGCAGGGGCAGGACGCCCCACACCACGGAGAGGCGCCGGAGCACCTCATCGTGAGCGCTGCACGCGATGATGGGCTGGGCCATGTGAAACTTGGACAGGAGCCTGGGCATCCGGCCCGTGGGGGTAATGGAGATGACGGCGGAGGCCTTCAGGTCCCGGGCCGCCGAAGCTGCGGCGTGGCTGGCGGCTTGGTGAAAATCGGTGACCCTCGTGAATGATTCGCGCACGGGGTGGTAGAAGGGGCTCGACTCCGCTTCACCGGCGATGCGAGCCAGCATGGAGGTGGCCTCCACGGGGTACTTTCCCGCCGCGGACTCGCCCGAGAGCATCACCGCGTCCGTACCGTCATAGATGGCGTTGGCCACGTCCGAGACCTCGGCGCGGGTGGGCCGGGGATGGTCGATCATGGATTCGAGCATCTGGGTCGCCGTGATGACGAATTTGCCCCGGCGGTTCGCCTCCGAAATAACGTGCTTTTGCGCCTGAGGTACGAGTTCCAGTCCGATCTCCACGCCCAGGTCGCCGCGGGCCACCATGACCCCGTGCACTTCGTCCAGAATGGAGGCGAGGTTGTCCAGCGCCTCGGGCTTTTCGATCTTGGCCACGATCCAGGGAGCCTTGTCCGCCCCCGACAGCTGCCGCTTGAGGGCCCGCACGTCCGAGGATCTGCGCACGAAGGACAGGGCCACCAGATCCACCCCCGCCTGGAGCCCGAAGGCCAGATCCTCCCGGTCTTTGCGAGTCAAGGACGGGGCGCTCACGGCCACGCCTGGCAGGTTGATGCCCTGGTGAGACCTGAGGTGACCACCCCGGACGATCTCGCCGCGGACCTCGCGGGAGGTCACCTTCTCCACGGAGAGCTCGAGGGTCCCGTCGGCCAGGAAGATCCGGTCACCCTTCTTCACGTCCTTGGGCAGGCGCTCGTAGGTCGTCGATGCCCGCTCCGCCGTGCCTTCAAAGGGTACGGTAGTGATGGTGAAAGGCTTGCCTTCCTCCAGAGTGACCGAGCCTCCCGAAAAGGATCCGAGCCGCATTTTGGGCCCCTGAAGGTCCTGGAGAACGGCCAGGTATCGGTCCGTTTGCTCTCCGACGGCTCGCACCGCCTCGATGCGCCGCGCGTGTTCCGCCTGGGTTCCGTGCGAGAAGTTCAAGCGCGCCACGTCCATGCCCGCCTCCGTCAAGGCAAGGAGCTGCGCTTCAGTTTGGCTCGTGGGGCCGAGGGTGCAGACGATCTTGGTGTGCCTCATGGCTCCCTATCTCCGCGCCTCAGGTCAAGGTGATGCGGATGGGCAGGACGACGGTCTGGAGTCCCCCGAACTGAAGCTCGCGCTGGAGGGCGTAGGCCGTGTCGTTGTGGAGGACCCGGTAGAAGAGCTTCTCCTTGGCGAAAATGAGCTTGCCGAGGAAGAAGACGGCGCGGGGGTATTCTTTGTAGATATCGACGCAGAGGGCCTCGCCGTCCTGGAGGACGTCGGTCCCGATGCTGTACCGGAAGTCCGCGTTGAGCCCGAGGCTGTTGGCGAAGGCCACGTAGCGCCTGAGGTTCGATTCGGTTTCCTTCTTGAGCTCGTCGATCTCGTCCCTGCCCTTGAAGCTGCCAGAATCCACCACGCCCAGCGAAATGAACATGATGTCTTTGTAATAGCCCGGGAATAGGCGCTGAATGGAGAGGACCGAGTGGATGCCCAGGCCTCCGTAGCCCGAGACCATCAGGGCGGCCACGGGACGCGAGGGATCGAGCTTCATGGTGCCGGCCGGGCCCGAGTCCTTGGGCAGGTCGGTCAGGATCTCGTCGAGCTCGTGGATCTTTTGTCGGACGCCGTTGTAGTGCGCCTTGATGGCCAGGCAGATGAGGATGAAGGAGGTGGTGATCACGAGGGTGAGCCACCCCCCCTCCGTGAACTTCTCCAGGGTCGTGAGGATCAGGATGGACACGCACAGAACGAAGGCCACCCCGTGGACGCCGAGGTAGCGCAGCCACCGGGGCGATTCCTTTCGGCCTTTCCCCAGCCAGTAGCGGGACATGCCCAGTTGGCTCAAACTGAACGTGAGAAAGACGTTGATGGCGTAGAGGACCACCAGAAAGCGGACGCTTCCCTTCGTGTAGATCAGAAGGAGGGTGGACGAGATGCCCATGATGAGGATGCCGTGTTTGGTCACGAGCCGGTCGCTGAGCTGGGCGAAGCGGTGCGGGACCCACGAGTCCACCGCCATGTTGGACAGGACCCGGGGGCCGTCGATGAAGCCCGTCTGGGCCGCCACGAAGAGCAAGGCTCCCTCGGAAATCAGCGTGAGGATCACGAGCCATGAGCCCACGGGGAACCCGCCCAGGGACCAGCTCGAAAACACCCGGTCGAGGAGGACCGCGTTCATCGTCTTGCCTTCCACCGGGGCCGCGTTCCAGAGGAGGTAGCAGAAGAGAATCCCCCCCGCCGTGAAGGCAAGGGAAACGGCCATGTAGAGCATGGTCCGCTTGGCCGTGGCCACCTTGGGTTCACGCAGGATGGGCATGCCGTTGGAGACGGCCTCGATGCCCGTGTAGGTCCCGCCGCCCAGCGAGTAGGCCCTGAACAAGATGAGGAAAATGGCGATCCAGCCAAGGCTGCCCGCATCCCTGGACATCTCCCTGTGGGTGGTGGCGATGACTTGGGGCATGGCCCAGAGGTGGCTGAGGATGCCATACGTAATGAGGAGGACGTGGGTGCCCACGAACACGAGAAAGATGGGCAGGAGGGCCTTCACCGACTCCTTGACCCCCCGAAGGTTCATGATGAGGAGGACCACCAGGATGGCCAGGTCGGTGGGCAGCTTGTAAGCGACGAAAGCCGGGGGAAGCATGCTGAAAAGGGCGTCCACGCCGGAGGCCACGGAGACCGTGATGGTGAGGACGTAGTCCACCACCAGCGCCGAGCCCGACACGACGCCGGCCTTGGGTCCAAGGAGCTTGGTGGAGACCAGATAGCCGCCGCCGCCGCTGGGGAACTGCTCGATCAGGAGACTGTACGCGAAGGAAATGATGGCCACGGTGACGGCCGTGAGGATCGCCAGATAGAAGGCCATGTACTCGTGGCCCTGGATGGAGCGAAACGCCTCGTCGGGCCCGTAGCAGGAGGAGGAGAGCCCGTCCGATCCCAGCCCCACCCACGCCAGAAAGGCCACCAGAGAAATCTTATGGAACACCTGGGGATCGTCAGGATCCCGCGGCTTGC
>JAKAKG010000152.1 GCA_021813555.1 Acidobacteriota bacterium | reverse complement strand
CGGGGTCCGCGAGCATCAGCCATGGCTTGTCAGTATAGGGGAAGAAAGCGGAATTCGGAAAGCGGAATGCGGGAGCAGGAAAGCCGCTCGGCGAAAAGGTGTCGTGATGCCGTGATGAAGAGATGGCGAGATGAGGCGCCGCGAGGGGCATGGAGCCGATGCGCCAGAACGGCGCACTGCGGCCCATGCTGCGGCCCTCGGGGCCCCGCTCTTGAGAGTCTGCCTTGGCGGCCCCTTGACAACGCCGGTACGGGGGGATATACCGCGAGCATCAGGTCATTTGCCGAGGAAGGGGGGTGCCATGAAGCAATCGCGGGCGTTATTCCTATGGCCGCTGTGATCCTTTGTGCCGCCTGCTCACTTGCGGCCATGGCACAAGCACGCCACGGGCGAATGGCAACGGGCCGCGGCGAGACACCAAGTCCCTTGGCACGGGGCCTTAAAGTGCCGCCTTCTCGCGGGAGCTTTCAGGCGGAGGGAGGAGGAATGGCCGGGTTCAACGCGGGAGGGGCGCGGCTGCCCCCGGTTCCCCCTCCCTGCGAGGGCGGGTTCGATCCGTCCAGGCCGCCGGGGTGGCCACCCCACCGAGGCAGACCATAGCCACGATGCCGGCGCCCGAAGCCGCGGATTCCACCGCCTTGAGCGTCACAAAGGCGTGGGACGGCACCACGTGGCAAATCACTCTATCTTGGAGCGGGGAGATCGGACCTTACACGGTTTCCTATTCATCGGACCCGACGTTTCAAAGCGGGGTGGCCAGCCTCGCGAAGAACTCCTCGGCGGCCAGTATGACCCTCCCGGCGGACTCCCCGAATCTCGAATGCTATTCGGTGACCGACTCAAGTATTGCCAGCCCGGCGGTTCAGGGGATGGGCTACGACCCGGAGCCAGCTCCGTCTGTACCCACGGCCAGCGGAAACGGACTGTGGTGGGGCGATTCCATAACTTTTGTTGGCAACTATCTGGACCCCATCCCGACAGGCAACACGGCGGAAATGTACGACCAGCCCGTCCGTGCCAGCAGCGTGGCGGGCGGCCCCCCCTACGCCACGGCGGCAACCTTTCTCATTCCCGACGACGCTCGCGGGTTCAACGCCTTTGTTCAGGCCCATGGCCGGTCCTGCACCAACACGGGGCTGGCGTTCGTCAGTTTATACCCGCGTGGCATCGGTCCCTATACGAACATCCAAGGCGTCGCCTACGCGCCGCAGAGCGGGCATGTTTGGGTGGCCGCCGACGGGATTGCCCAGGAAATTGACGTGTTCCAGCACGACCCCGTCCTGGTTCCTGGACGCACGTGGTCCGACCTAACCTGGCCCTATATCTCGCGCGCCACCAACACCAACGTGATCCTCATGGTGGACGGCATCTATGGCGTGACCACCGTCTATCAGGTTGATCTCTCCTCTGGGATCCGCAGCGTCTTCGCAAGCACCCACGACACAAGCTTCACCCGAGACATTTGGCCTTCGGGCATCGCCGTGGATCCGGACGGATCGGCCTGCTATATCGCCGATTCCGACCAGGGCCTCGTGGTGAAAATTCCCGCGGGGGCTGGGAGCGGTTCTACGATCGTGGACAACTGGGGGGACAACGTGTACAACTTTCCCGACCCGTGCGGGATCGACGTCAACGTGGGGCATCAGGTGGTGGTGGCCTCCGCCGACGGCTGGACGGCCTACATTCCCGATCAATACGATACGTGGCTGTACGGCTACACGGATGGGGTGGCTTACAGCCTCCAGGTGGACCGGGATGTCTCCACGTCCACGGGCTATTTTGTTCTTTACACCAACGATAACGGAATCGCCGAGGCCTTCAACGCAAATGCCATCGCGTCCAGTCCTGCCGCCTACCACGCGGGAACCATCTTCGCGACGCCGAACGGCTACATCGCCGTGGACCCCGCCGTCAACTACACGATTTACCACCACTGGCCCCAACGGGTCGTGATCAACAATTCGGGCCAGACGGCGGCATATCCCTCTCAATACCAATCCCAGGACCGGGTCATCCAAATGCTCGTCGAGGGCTGGCGCGGCCGAAAGGTTCGGTTGCGGGTTATCGACCCGCCCGACCTCTCACCCTATGCTCCCTATGGGGGCTACCCGGCCCGGCATGATACCGCCGTTCCTCCCTACGAGGCCAACGACAACTTTGGCACCACGGACTACGGCGTGGGCCTCCTTCCGGACGGGTCGGACGCGGCACCATCCAAGATTCTGACCTTCCCGCAATCCAGCACCTCGGATGTGACGGACATTGTCTTCTATCTAAAGGTTCCAGCTCAGTACTCCGGGGATAACTTCCAGGTCGAAGCCACCAAGTGTGACTATGATGGCACCGTTCTGCCCCAGCGGGTCATGGGCCTGAGCGCAGTGTATACCTCCTGGAAACGGGCATTCGTCGAGCGGGATAAGATGTTCAGGCGAGGCGGGCTCTTGTACCAAAGCTATGGAGCACCTGGAAGTTGTGGAAGTGGCACGTTTCCGCCTTGTTGCACCGACCCAGATCAACTGCCCTGCAATCAACTCAAAGTCTACGACTGGTCCATCATCGCGCAAGGGGACGCGATCGTCGTATTCGATGAAGTTAATACGGTCGAAGCCGGTGGCGAGACCCGAATGGTAGACGCCGTGGTGGATAATGGGGATGGAACGAAGACGATAACGCTAAACTTGCCCCTCACGAAGAGCTATTACGCATCGGAGCGCACTGGTCTTCCCCCCATGCCGACATTTTCGGCTACGGATACCGACACCGCCCACTCTGGGGGAATTGGGGTTATCGCCAGTGCGGACCTTCAGGTGTATGATGTCGATCCTAACCAAATGAATGGCCCCCACGCAGCGTTTTATGATGCAGACATGGGGAATGCCGAAAATCCATATGGCGATGCCAATGTTGAATTTCTCGCGCCAAGAGATGGCATGGGAGTGCTGCCCTTCCTGCCAGAAGCGTGGTTCGACTGGGCCAGCACCTTTGATTTGATCGCCTCACCACTATGCAGACTCAGTCAGGTCTGGTTCAAAAATTTCCTGGCTGGTTCAGGTTCTCCACCTACGGATCTGCCTCACAATTACTTCCATCTCTTGGGGGTCAGCTTCTCAACTCAATTTGATGGCACCACGCTCTCTAGCGGCGACTGGTCTTATGTGGCCCGGGGGAACATGGAGGCCCGTGGGCAGTCGCCCGTAGAGTTACTAAATGGGAGTCGATGGGTTGTGGTGCATGAATTTGGTCATCAATTCGACGTGAACTATTGTTCCTCGGATGATGGGTGCCATGATAGCCGAAATGCATGGTGTGCCACTGTCGGCAATTGCGCTCTTCCGAGCGGCTCACCGACCCAAATTTGCACCATGAATGGGCTGTACGAAACCAATAGCTACAATACCAATGGCGTTGCCAGGTTTTGTGAGGACGATCTTGTGAGCGGCGACCCCAACTGCGGCGGAAGCATAAATCCTGGGGCGATACGCACTGACCAAGACCCTCAATAGGGGGCGGTGATGAAGACACGGACAATTGTCGTTGCATTTCTCCTACTCAGTACTTCCTTGCTATTCGCGCAGGATCTCATAGTCACGGTCGCCCCATATCCCGTGGAGGTCCTCCAAACGATCCCTGTTACTATAGCGGTCCAGGTTAGAAACACAAGTGGCCACCCCATTACTTTAGCTTATGGACACCATGGGTTTGGCTTATCTCTTGTCATCTCGCGTGTGGATGGGCAATCAACGAAACCTTGCCCCCAAGTAGCGCTCACCCCTGCAGCCGGCTTCCGCTTCGAAATAAAGCCGCCGGGGTGGTGCGGAGATCTTCAGCAGACAATAAGCTGCTGGCCGGGTGGCTCTGGAGACTACATTGTTCAACCGGTTGTTTCCTCGTCAGGCCCGTATACACAGCCAGACGGCAAGCGAGCCATGGCGTGGGAGGGCCAGATCAAACCACAGGCCCTGCACATCAGGATTTCCGAGCCGATAGGTGTAGACCGGCAGGCTCTGGTTGCACTATCAGGCCATCCACTGGAAAACGCTACGGAGCTTCTTGAACGTTTCCCAACTTCTAAGTACGCAGCGTATGCGATATGGCAGCATTCGGATGCCAAAGGCTTGGCGGAAAGCCAGCCGCACAAGGTTCTAAAGGCCGTGGAGACGGGGCTGATCTATCAATCGGAGATGGTTCTGCCCTGCCCAGATGTCTCTGGGAAGATGTCGCCTAGACGGTGCAATGGCCGAGAGGCAACCGCTTGCCGTGCCTACTGGTATGCGATAGTCCTCAAGAACCACCCGGACATTTGGTTTGCCGACCAGATCAGGCTTCGATCCGCCATCGACCAGCTCGCACTCAAGAACACCCAGGCCGCCCAGGCGGACCTTGAGGCCATCGCCAAGAGCGAAATCAGCGGCATGGCGCCCAAGGCCAAGCAATATTTGGACCTTATGAAACAGAATGGGTGGATCAAGGAATGAGGTGGCTGGTGGGCAGGCAGAATCGCGGCAACCAGAAGGGGCCCCGCTCCGGCGGGGACGAAATCTCGTCCGGCCGCTCACCTTCGGCAAGGTCGCGAAGGCCGTTCCGTCTGGCGGGTAGGCTTTCCCCGAGATTTCCGAGGGTGCCTAGCAGGCTGCTGAGAAACTCGCATGGGCCGCGCGCAAGAGGCTCGGGGGCCATTTGCTAGGCGCGCCCTCTTTTGCCGCGCGGACCACGCATTGGGCTCCCGGGCAGCAAGACAGCGAGGGCACCGTCTCCTCATCTCCTCATCTCCTCATCCCCTCATCTCCTCATTCCCTCATCACGAAAATCTCTCCATCTTGCCAGCGGGCCGGCCTTGGCCCACAATGCCCCCGCGGGAGGGCATCGCGTGGAGCAGCCGCCGTTTCTGAACGATCTCACCTCGCGCCGGCGCCTGTTCGAGGCGCGGGCGGAGTTCTTGGCGCTGCTGCGAGGTTTTTTCAGGGAGCGGGAATTCCTGGAGGTGGACGCGCCTCTCCTGGTGCCCGCGGCGGGGATGGAACCGCACCTGGACCCCTTCGAGGTCCGAGGCTGGGCCACGGGCGCTAAGGCCTTCCTCCCCACGTCGCCCGAGTTTTACCTCAAGAAGCTGCTGGCCGCGGGGGTGGAGCGCTGTTTCAGCCTCGCGCCCTCCTTCCGCGACGAGCCCTCCTCCCGGGGCCACAGCCCCGAATTCCTCATGCTGGAGTGGTACCGGACGGGCCAGACCCACGAGGCGATCCTGGACGACTGCGGGGCTCTGCTTCACGCCGTGGGGCGCCGCTTCCTTCCGGAGGGGCAGCTCGTCAAGGATGGGGCCGCGTGCGATCTCACCGCCGGGCTTGAAGTGCTTCCGCTGTCGGAAGCCTTTTCCCGGTTCGTGGGCACGGACTGGCGGGAGTTCCGCTCGCTCGGCGCGTGGCGCGAGGCGGCGCGAGGCGCGGGGGCCGAGGGGACGGACCGATGGAGCGAGAACGACTGTTTCTCCTTCCTCATGGTGGCCGTCATAGAGCCGGGCCTTGCCCGGCTTGGACGCCCCGCGGCCCTCGTGGGGTATCCCGCGTTCCAGGCGGCCCTCGCCCGCCTGAATCCGGTTGACCCCCGCGTGTCGGACCGCTTCGAAGTCTATGCCGCCGGCACGGAGCTGGCCAACGCCTACACGGAGCTCACGGACGCGGACCAGCAGCGAAGCCGGTTCGCGGCGTACCAGGAGGAGCGCCGGGCGGCGGGCAAGGTTCCCCACCCCGAAGACCGCCGGTTCATGGCGGCCGTGGGGCACCTTCCGCCCTGCGCCGGCATCGCCCTCGGCGCCGACCGCCTCCTCGCCCTTCTGCTCGGCGAGCCCATCACCCGCGTCCGGCACGGATGCTGAGGGGAAGGGCATTTGGGATTTCGGATTTGGGATTTGGGAAAAGAGCCGCGCCGGACAGGCGGCCCTCGCTTCTCACTTTTCACTTTTCACTAAACTAAATCGCCCGGTCGCCCTTTTCGAGGAAGGCGTCCACGAGGGCCGCGACGCCCTTGCCCGAGGGCGAGAGGAGGGCCTTCTTGGCGAGCTTTTGGCACGACTTGAGGGCGAGGTTCCTGACGCGGGCCTTCACGTCGAGGATGGAGGAGGGGGTCATGGAGAGGGATCCCACCCCCAGGCCCAGCAGGAGCGCGGTCATTCGGGGGTCCGCGGCCACCTCTCCGCACACCGCCACGGGTTTGCCGGCCTTCTGGGCGGCCTCGCAGACGGCGGCGATGCACTTGAGGACCGCGGGATGCATGGGGTCGTAGAGGTGGGCCACGGAGTCGTTGTTTCGGTCGATGGCCAGGAGGTACTGGATGAGGTCATTCGTGCCGATGCTGAAGAAATCCACCAGCGGCGCGAAGGCCTCCGCCGTGAGCGCCGTGGAGGGCACTTCCACCATGATGCCCACGGGCACGCCCTCGTCGAAGGGGATGCCCTTGGCTCGGAGTTCGGCCTTGCAGGTGTCCAGGAGGCCCAGGACCTCGTGAAACTCCTCTACCGTGGTGATGAGGGGGATGAGGATCGCCACGTTCTTCCGCGCCGAAGCCCGTAGAAGGCCCCGGAGCTGGGTCTTGAACATCTCCGGGTGCTTGAGGCAGAAGCGGACGGCGCGCACGCCCAGGACGGGGTTTCGCTCGCTCCGGTCCAGGACGTTGTGGAAGTACTTCTCTCCCCCCAGGTCCAGGGTGCGAATCACCACCCGGTGGGGGTAAAAGGGCTCGGCGATCCGGTTGTAGTAGGCCAGGTGCTGCTCCTCCGTGGGCAGGTCTGGAGCGCAGTCCAGGAAGAGGAACTCGCTCCGGTACAGCCCCACGCCGTTGGCTCCCACCTGAATGGCGCTCTGCACCTCGTCCGTGAGGTCCACGTTGGCGGCCACGAGGATGCGGTGGCCGTCGATGGTTCGCGCCTCCACGCGGGCGTGGGCGAGGATCTGCCGCCGCTGTTCCTTGTAGGCCTCCGCGCGCTGGCGGTACTCGGTGATCTCCTCCTTCGTGGGGTTCAGGATGACGGAGCCCGTGAGGCCGTCCACGATCACCGGACGCTCCGAGACGGCGGCCTCCATGAGGCCCTTGACGCCCACCACGGCGGGAATCTCCAGGGAGCGCGCGATGATGGCCGTGTGGGAGGTCCTCGCCCCGTGTTCCGTGGCGAACCCCACGATGGGCGCGTTGTGGAAGGCTCCGGTCTCCGAGGGGGTGAGGGTGTCCGCCAGCAGGACGAGGTTCTCTCCCTTCCACGTGCGTTCGAGGGAGTCGGTTCCGAGCAGGTGTTCCAAAGTCCGCCGGCGCAGGTCCTCCATGTCCGTGGCCCGCTCCTGGAAGTAGGGGTCGTCCGTGGCCAGCAGGCCCATGATGGTGCTGTGGATGGCGGACTGGAAGGCGAACTCGGCGTTCACCCGCTCATTCTTAATCTGCCCCGCGGCGTGGTTGAACAGGGCCGGGTCCTTCAGGATGATGACGTGGGCATCGAAAATAGAGAGGAAGTCCTCGCTGAGCTTCCCCCGGGCCTGCTCCTTCAGGGCCTCCACGTCCCGGATGGTCGCTTCCAGGGCGGCCCGCAGGCGCGCCGTCTCCGCCTCCACCGATTCCTCCGGCAAGATGATCCGGATGACGGGTGTCTCCTTCACGAGAACGATCTGGGCGTTCCCCACGGAGATGCCCGGAGAGACGGGAATGCCTTTCAGGCGCATCACTCCTCCCCGAATCGGTCCTGGATCAGGGACTGGATCTTCTCGATGGCTTCACCTTCGTCGGTGCCGTCCACTTCCACCGTGACGGGCGTGTCCTTGGCCGCCGCCAGGGTGAGGACGCCGAGGATGGACTTGGCGTTGGCGCTCATGCGGTCCGTGGAGACGTAGACCTGGGACTGGAATCGGTTGGCGAGCTGGACGAGCTTGGCCGCGGCCCTGGCGTGCAGCCCCAGGCGGTTGCAGATGATCACCTCGCGCCGGATCATGAGCCGGCGCCCTCCGCGTCCTGATCCAGGGCTTCACTCACGGACACGATGGCGCTCTGCCCCTTCTCGCGCAGGATGGGGACGGACTCGGTGAGGGTGGCTCCGGATTTTCTCAGCAGGATGGCCTTGATGAGCATGGGCAGGTTCATGCCCGTGAGAATTTCCACCTTGCCGGGTTGGAAGAACGTCATGGCGAGGTTCGTGGGCGTTCCGCCGAAGAGGTCCGTGAGGACGAGGACCCCCTTGCTTCCTTCCTGGAGCTTGCGGAGGGCTTTGCGGATCTGCTCCTTGGCGGTGGCCGAATCTACCGTCCACTCCACGCAGAGGGGCGTGACGCCGGGGTCCTCCTCGCCCAGGATGTGGAGGGCCGCTTCCACGAACTCCTTGGCCAGCCCCCCGTGACTCACTACCAGGATCGCGATCATGGCTTCTCCCGTTTCCTTGTGCCGTTTCGTCCTGTCGCGCCGCCCAATCCGTCCCTAGGACGTTCCGCCCAGGGGCCTACTTCTCCCGGTCCCGGTGGAGGAGGTTCACCGAGAGCCCGGGCTCGGAGCGAAAGATATCATAAAGCCGCCGGGCCACCGCGACGGACCGGTGGCGGCCGCCCGTGCAGCCCACGGCCACCGTGAGGTACGCCTTTCCCTCCCGCTGATACTGGGGAAGGAGGTAGCGGAGGAAAACCTCGAGCTTGTCCAGGAGCACCCTTCCTTCCGCCGATTCAAGCACGTAGGCCGCCACGGCGGGATCTTCCCCGTCCCTGGGCCGCAGCTCGGGGACGAAGTGGGGGTTGGGCAAGAAGCGCACGTCGAACACGAGGGTCGATTCGGGAGGTACCCCGTAGGCGAACCCGAAGGAGAGAAAGTTGACGGTCATCTCCCGGGCCTTCGTGACGTGGGCTGCTTCCTCCTCCACCAGGGCCTTGAGCTGGTGGACCGTGAGCTTGGAGGTGTCGATGACCCGGTCCGACTTCTCCCTGATCTGGGCCAGGCGTTTGTGTTCGAGGGCGATCCCCTCCTCCACCGTGCCCCTGGCCGACAGGGGATGGGGCCTGCGCGTTTCGGCGAAGCGCCTCAGGAGGGTCTGGTCGCTGGCCTCCACAAAGAGGATGCGCACCCTCAGCGGCGACTTGCGCAGGGCGTCGTAGATGAGCGGAAACTGCCTGTCCAGCCCCTCGTCCCGCAAGTCCAGCCCCAGGGCCAACAGAGGCCGCATCTCGCCGCGGGTCCCTTCGATGAGCTCCAGGAAGAAGGGGAAGAGATCCAGGGGCAGGTTGTCCACACAGTAGAAGCCCACGTCCTCCAGGGCCCGGATGACCTGGCTCTTGCCCGCCCCGGACATGCCCGTGACGATGAAGAGGGTTCGTTCACTCATCCGAATCCACCTCGAGCACCTCCTGGAGGCGCTGGGCGAAAGTCCGGGCCGTGAAGATGCCCTTGCGCTTGAGAAGGAGGTTGCGGACCGCCACTTCCAGGAGGATGGTGACGTTGCGCCCGATGGCCAGGGGCATGAGGAGATAGGGGACGGAGATGCCCAGGATGGAGATGGTCTGTTCGTCCAGCCCCAGCCGGTCGTAGACGCCCTCTTCCTGCCAGTGCTCCATTTCCACCACGAGGTCGATGTCCATGCGGGCCCGGGTGGCCACCACGCCGAAGAGGTCTTTGATGTTGATGATGCCCAGGCCGCGCAGCTCCATGTGGTAGCGCAGGAGTTCCGGCGGGGTTCCCGTGAGGCCGTCCCCGCGCCGCCTGATTTCCACCACGTCGTCGCTCACGAGCCGGTGGCCCCGGACGATGAGGTCCAGGGCCGTCTCCGATTTGCCGATGGAGCCCTTCCCGATGAGGAGGAGCCCTACGCCGTAAACGTCCACGAGGACGCCGTGCACGGCCAGCGTGGGGGCCAGGGTGGATAGGAGGACGTCGGTGATCTCATTGATGACCAAAGAAGAGGTCTTGCTGGACCGCAGGAGGGGAGTGCCCGTCTCCTGAGCCAGGTCCACCAGCTCCGGGATAGGGGTGAGGCCCTTGGTGAGGAGGACGCAGACGAGCCCCTTGGCGAAGATGGGGGCGAGGTTCTTCAGGCGGTCCTCGTGGTTCTGGCGGGCCAGGTAGGAGATTTCCGTGTTGCCCAGGATTTGTACGCGCCCCGAATGGATGTGTTCGTGGACGCCCGCCAGGGCCAAGCCCAGCTTCTGGATGCGCGGGCTCTCGATCTCCCGGTCCAGGCCCTTGTCGCCGGCCAGGAGGGCCAGGTCCAGGGTGGAGAAAGTCTCCACGAACCGCCGGACCGTCATTCGGGGGTGAATTTCCTGGCCGACTAGTGTCTTCATCCCCTGGGATCCTCCAGAGTGCACCTTGGAATGGGCGAGGCGGGGACCTGCCCCTCCGTGATCACGGACACGATCCCCCCGGCCAGCGCACTTGGTCTTTTCCCGCGATTTCTCCGCCTCGTCCTGGTGCTTTGGCTGGCTCGTGGACTCTTTGGCTCGTTGGCCCTATCTCTCCACCGGCGGCTCGACGAGGTTCACCTTGCCGTCCTTGTCCTTGTATATCACCCGCAATCGCCCCGTGTCCCCGTCGCTGAATACGAGGAGGGGAAGCCGCTCCTCGCCCAGGACCAGGATCGCGTCGCTCAGAGCCATGGGCTTGGGGCTGTAAAGGTCGGGACGCCGCTTGACCGCCGGCCTTCGCCGGCGCGCCTCATGGCCTTCGTCGTCCTCCTCCTCGCCCTCGCTGGCCTCGGCCACCGCCTCAGCCTTCTCGCCGGGCTTGGCCCGTTCCGCCAGGCGCTTGTCTTTTTCCTTCTTGGCCTGCTGTTCGATGGCGTTGGTGGCGTCGTTCACCGCCAGATACATGTCTTCCGAGGCGCCCCGGGCCTTGTAGATCCGGTCGTGGGCGCAGTGGACTACCAGGTCCACGTGGTGGACGTGGCGCTCCACCTCAAAGGAAGCGTGGGCCGAAACGATGGGGCCCGTAAACCGTTCGAGTTTGCCGATTTTGTTTTCCGCCTTGCTCCGGAGAGCGTCGGTGAGGGCCAGGTTCTTGCCGGAGAATTCGAGCTTCATGGCCTTCTCCTTAAGAGGGCTTCGTCCCCTTCCGCCGGCTGGAGGAAGGGATATTCAATTCTTCTCTGTACTTGGCCACGGTCCGCCGGGCGAGGAGGATGCCTTCGCGCTTGAGCAGGTCCGCCAGGCGCTGGTCGCTCATGGGCCTGCGCGCGTCCTCGCCCTCCACCAGGGCTTTGATGCGCTCCTTCACTTTCATGGAGGAGACGTCCGTCCCGTCCAGGGTGCCGATGCCCGTGGCGAAGAAAAACTTCATGGGGAGGATGCCCCGGGGGGTCTGCATGTATTTGTTGGACACCACCCGGCTCACGGTGGACTCGTGCACGCCCACGCGCTCCGCCACGTCCCGCAGGATGAGGGGCCGCATGAAGGAGGGGCCCTTGTCCAGAAAGTCCCGCTGGAACTCCACCACTTCCTTGGCCACTTTGTAGATGGTCCGCTGCCGCTCCTCGATGCTCTTGAGAAACCACATGGCGGACCGGACCTTCTCCTTAAGGTAGCTCAGGGCCTCCGCCCCCGCTTCCGGGGAGCCCTCCTCGGCCATGGTCCGGTAGGTGGGGCTGATCCTGAGGTGGGGCATGCCGTCCTCGTTGAGGAGGACCCGGTAGGCGTCGCCGTCCTTCTCCACCACCACGTCGGGGATGACCGTGGGGTTGAAGGGGTTGTTGTACCTCAGGCCGGGCTTGGGATCGAGGTGGCGGATGATGCAAAGGGCGTCCTCCACCTCCAGGGCGGTGGCGCCCATGCGGGCGGCGAGCTGGGCGGGCTTGTCCCGCTCGATGAACGCCAGGGCCTCCTCTACGATGCGGGCCGCCAGCAGCTCCTCGGGATGGTAGGCGTCGAGCTGGATCAGCAGGCATTCCTTCAGGTCGCGCGCCGCCACGCCCACGGGATCGAGCCGCTGGACCACCCGGAGGATTCGCTCCACCTGCTCCAGGGGCCTCCCGGCGGAGGCGGCGAGCTCCTCCACGGAGGAGGCCAGATAACCGTCGTCCCGCAGGTTCCCGATGATGTATTCGGCCACGGCGCGCTCGTCGCCGTCCAGGCGGCTCAAGCTCACCTGCCACTCGAGGTGTTCCGTGAGGGTCTCGGGGGCGCTGAGGTACCGCTCCGTGTCGGGGGCGTCCTCGGGCACCTCCTGGCGGTTCCCGCGGTATTTGAGGTTGGTTTCCAGGAAATCCTGGAAGTAGGACTCCACGTCGATTTTCTCCTCCATCTGCTCGATAGGGGTGGGTTCGGGCACCTCGGCGGGGGTCATATCCTGACCGGCGGGGGCGGCCGGTTCCTCGATGGTCGTGGCTTCCTCAAGCACGGGATTCGTCTGAAGCTCCATGCTGGCTTCGTCGATGAGCTCCAGGCGCGTGAGCTGGAGCAGGCGTATGGCCTGCTGGAGGGTGGGGGTGAGGACCATCTTTTGTTGGAGCTTGAGGGATAGTTTCTGTTGAAGGCTCATCGGTTATTCCAGGGTGAACCCCTCTCCAAGGTAGACGCGCCGCACATCCGCATCGCTCGCCAGCTCGGTCGGGGACCCATGGCGGAAGATGGCCCCGTCACTAATGATATAGGCCTCGTCCGTAATTTTCAATGTTTCCCGCACGTTATGGTCGGAGACCACGGTGCCTATGCCCTTGCCCTTGAGCTGGAGGATGATGGCCTGGATGTCCGCCACGGCGATGGGGTCGATCCCGGCGAAGGGCTCGTCCAGCAGAAAAAACCGGGGAGACAGGACCATGGCCCTGGCGATTTCCACCCGGCGGCGCTCCCCTCCCGACAGCGTGTAGGCGGGAGCGTGGGAAAGGGTTCGGATGTTGAGCTCGGTGAGGGCCTCGTCCACGCGGGCCGCCCGGTCCTTGGGCGACAGGCCGGTGAACTCCAGGACGGCCCGGAGGTTCTCCTCCACCGTGAGTTTGCGAAAGACGCTCGGCTCCTGGGGCAGATAGGCGATGCCCGACCGGGCCCGCTGGTACATGGGCATCTGGGTGATGTCCTTGCCGTCCAGGAAAATGGCTCCCGAGGACACGGGCACCAGGCCCACCACCATATAAAAGGTCGTGGTCTTCCCCGCGCCGTTGGGGCCAAGCAGCCCCACCACCCGCCCCGACTGAAAGGCCAGGTCCACGTCCTTCACCACGGTCCGGTGGCCGTACGTCTTGGTCAAGTGTTCGGCGCGCAGCTCGTGACGGTCGAGAGCCATGGTCAGGTCCTTTCGGCCATTCAATTCCCCCGGGGTGCCGGGAGCTGGGGGCTGGGGGCGGAGACGGCTGGCGGCTTCCCTGCCCCGGCTTTCCCCTTCGGGCTTCCTGCCTTCGGTTTCCCTTGCGCAGCCTTTGGCGGACCGATCCCCTCGATGGAGCCCCGGCGGAGGAGGCCCTCCTCCGGGAGGACCGCCAGGTGCTTGGGGGCGAAGTCTACCACGGAGCCGGCCGTCCGGCGGTAGGGGTCCTTCTGGATCACCACGGCGCTCTGCTCGTAACCCTTGGCCTGGCCCGCTTGGGTGGCCGGGTTGTAGGTGAGGAGGTCTCCCCGGCCGTCGTACAGCTTGCCGTCAAAAACGGCCTTTCCCTCCGCCTCGTAGCGCTCGGGCTTGTCCTCGCCGTTCAGGACCGCCCGCAGGATGTCCCCCGTGAGGGTGTAGTCCCGCCCCGCGGCCTTGGCGCCGCCCTCCGCCGTGGCCACCTTGTCCTTCCCCTCGTAGCGGATGATCTTGGCCGTCACCGTCGAGGTGCCCTGATCCTCCTGCACGAAGGTGCCCGTTGCGCCACCCTCGGCCACCGCGGACCGGGCGTCGAGGACCTTGATGAGGGGAGCCTTTAAGGTCATGCCGCCGCGGACCACCTGGGCGTCCCCCATGAGTTTGGCCGGATACCCGCCCGCCGCGGCTTTGGACCGCTCCGCCGCGTACGTGGTTTCGGGCTGGCCCGCCTGCTGGCGCCATCCGCGCACGGAGCCCTCGGCCTCGCTGGTGCCGTCCTTCTTGAAGGTGATCCGGTGGGCCGTCAGCCGCTCTCCGGGCTTCACCACCTCCGCGTGGCCCACGAGGGTCCAGTCTCCGTCCCGCATGAGGGCGCTGTCGGCCTTGAAATCGCCCCGCGGGTCCCTTCCCGACACGGGGCCGGACAGATCCGCCGTCTCGGGCTGAGGGCCGCCGAAGGTGCCCTTGCCCGATGCGGCCAGAGCGTCTCCTCCCTCCCGGACCACGGCCAGGGCCCCCGGGGCGGTCCAGTCCCACGTGTCCTTTGTCTCCGGGGCCAGATCGAAACGGGCGCTCTTCACGGTGGAGGGGGGCTGAGCCTTGGACGTCACGGAGGCGTCCCCGGCCAAGTGGACCACCGTGAGCTGGCCCGCCTCGTCAAAGTCGGCCACCACCGTCCGGCTGTGGGTCGCGAAGCGGGGGCCGTCGCCCTCGGCGGGGCTTCCGAGGGTCAAGGACCGCAGCCTGTTCTGGTCGTCGAGGAGGAGGGTGCCCTCCGGGGCCTTGAGGGTTCCCTGTTCCGCCGCCAGCGTGACGGGCCCGGCCATGGTTCCCGTGTGGGCCTTGAGGTCCAGGTCCACGGCGGTGCACTCCATGGTTTTGGGCCCCTGCTCGAAGTGCACCGCTCCCTCAAGGTGTGCCAGGAGGGTCTCTCGGTGATAGCGCAGGAGTTCGGCCCGGCCCGTCAGGGTTCCCCGCTGGAGGGCCACGGAGGATTCGGACACGATTTCCCCCTCGGGGGTCAGGCGGAATCCCGTGGAGGTGGCCGTCCACCCCTTGGGTTGGGCCAGGTGGGCGTCGTCCCAGATGCGCAGCGAGTTTTCAGACGGGTTGAAGCTGCCCTTCTTGCCCCAGGCCCTGGTGCCGTTGGCCATGGTCACCACGGGCTCCGTCAGGAGTTTGAGCCCCGCAGGGGTCTCTGTGACTTCCTTCGCCGTGGCCCTGAATTCCACCTTTCCCGCCGTCTCCTGGACGTAGTGGAAGCCCCGGGCGCTCAAGGTCCCTTCGGGCGTGTGCTTGACCTGTTCGGGGGCCATGGGGGCGGGGGCCTCCACCCGCGGCCTGAACTGGAACAGAAGGAGGATGACGAAGAGCGCGAACACCGCCGTGAAGGCGAACTGGAGCAGCCGCCGCCTATCCATGGGGATAGCCAGGGGCGAATGGCACTACGCGTCGTGGCAATCCCTGGATCACCTGATCACCTTTTGTCCCGTCCCCAAAGGCCTGTATCGCTTGCAAATGTCCCACCCCGCCTGTAGCATAGAGAAGCTTAGACGGGGAGTCAACGCGCCGTCCGCCCGTGCATTCGGACCAGGACCGGTCAAGGAGAAGGCAATGGAAGCCGTGACGCAGACCATGGTGAATTACATGGGGTCGGGGGCGGCCTGGGTCATCCGGCTGTTCCTGGCGGTGGTGGTCCTCATCGTGGGGTACATCTTTTCCAAGATCGCCGCCAAGGTGGTCCGCCAAGTCCTCATAACGGGCGACTTCGACCAGCGCCTGGGCAAGGCTCTGGGGCTGGACGGCCTCACGGACGGCGGCGAGAAGCCCAAGCGCCGCATCGCCCAGATCATCGAGACGATCCTCTTCTGGGTGCTCATGCTCGTCTTCGTGATCTTCTCCCTGGAGGTTCTGGGAGACACCACCATCTCCATGGTGCTCCAGAACGTCCTCACCCAGATGAGCATGGCCATTCCCAAAATCCTCAAGGCCTTCCTGATCCTGGCCGGGGCGTGGATCCTGGCCCTCATCGCCAAGTACATGGCCGTGAAGGCTATGCGCAAGTTCCAGCTCGGCGAAAAGATCGAGAAAGTCATGGAGAGCGAGGAGCTGGACGCGAAGGAAAAGGCCGACGTCATCGAGTCCTTCGGCAACTTTGTCTTCTACTTCATCATCCTGCTCTCCCTCCTGCCCTTCCTCGAAGCCCTTGAGCTCAACGCCCTGGTGGATCCGCTCAAGGTCATGTTCAGCAAGGTCCTCTCCTACGTCCCCAACCTCATCATGGCCGCCGCGGTCCTGGTGGGGGGCTACTTCCTCGCCCGCCTCGCCGAGCGCGTGGCCACCAACTTCGCCCTCGCCGCGGGCATCAACCGGTTCATAGAGGGAATGCAGTTCGAGACCGTCCTCAAGTCCCTCAACATGGCCCGCATCATCGGCACCGTCGTCTTCCTCGCCCTCATGGTGCCCGTCCTCGGACTCTCCTTCCAGATTCTGGACCTGCCCATCATCACGGGCGTCTTCGCCATCATGATGAACAAGGTCGCCGCGGCCATTCCCATGGTCCTGGGCGCCTTCGTCCTCTTCATCCTGGGCCTCATCCTCGGCCGCTACCTCGGCGACCTGGTGGCCAAGGTCCTGGCCGACGTGGGCTTCGACGTGATCCTCTCCCGCATCGGCTTCGACCGCTTCGAACCCAAGAAAGGAGAGGAGCCGGGCTTCACCCTCTCGGGGGTCGCCGGCAACCTCGTGGCCGCCGTCGTGGTCCTCTTCTTCGTCATGGAAGGCTTCCGCATGATGAACATGGTCCTCATCGCGGACGCCGTGGACAAGCTCATCCTTTACGTGCCCAACGTCCTCATCGCCTTCGTCATCCTCGGCCTCGGCTTCTACCTCGCCGGCGTGGTGGAGGAGATGGCCACCCGCAGCTTCGCCTCGGAAGCCACGCTGGAAGCGAGCGTCGTCGGAATCATCCTGCGCTACGCCATCATCGTGTTCGCCTTCTTCATGGCCTTCGACGAGCTGCGCATCGCCCACACCGTGGTGACCAACGCCTTCAGCATCATCCTGGGCACCATCGGCCTCGGCCTCGCCCTCGCCTTCGGCCTCGGCGGCAGGGACCACGCGGCCACCTACGTGGACAAGCTCATCAAGCGGGGCCAGGCCAAGAGGGACGCCCAGGCCAAACACCCCAAGCCCAAGAAGGACCTCATCGAACCCTGAGCCGCCGCGGTCCCGCCGCCGGGACATTCACTCCTAAAAGCCATGCCCCGGGGCCACCAACCCCGGGGCTTTTCGCGTCCTCCACCTTCCCGGCACCCCACGCCCGTACTTGACCGGCGCGCCGCCATTCGATACAATCACTTGGCTACTTGCTCCCAGGTAGCTCAGTTGGTTAGAGCGGGTGACTGTTAATCACTAGGTCGGGGGTTCAAATCCCTCCCTGGGAGCCAACAAAATCAAGTACTTGCGAGGCCGCCTCCGGGCGGCCTTCTTGTTGATTGCAAGTAAATTGCAACTTTGGCTCCAGGCGAGAGACAGCTTCCTTGAGGCGGGATGGGGCGAGGTGGGCGTATCGGAGAGTCATCGCGAAATCCTGATGGCCTAGGAGCTCGCGAAGGACAGGCAGGTCTACTCCGTCCATAACCAGCCGGCTGGCGTAGGTGTGACGCAGGTCGTGGAACCGGAAGTTCTCAACTTCGGCGGCGGCGAGCGCGAGTCGCCAGAGTCGCTCAAGATTTTCTTGATATCTTCCATTGGTGTTTCCGAAGATGAGCTCCGATCCGTCCACGGGTTGGGGGTGCTCCCTGATGATGCCGATTGCCACGGTGTTCAGTGGGACGTACCGATCACGCCGTCCTTTGGCACGCGTCGCCGGAATGGTGGCCACGGCGTTGCGAAAGTCCACGTCCTGCCACCGCAATCCCAGAATCTCGGCGCGTCTCATCCCCGTGTGCAGTGCGAAGAGGATGACGCGCTTCAAGTAGAGACCCGCCACGTCAAGCAGGCGCTCTTCCTCCTCTTGTGTCAGGTATCGTGTCCGCTTGACCTCCTCGTGAAACAGCCGGACGCGCGCCGCAGGATTCTTCTCGCAGAGACCCCAGTCCATGGCAAGGTTGAAGAGCCTCTTCAGTCGGCTGATCTCAAGATCCACTTCACGCTTGCTCACGAGTCGAGTCTGTTCTCGATCACCATGATGTGAGAGGTCCTTCAGCCTAACCTGACGATAGCGCTCGATATCCCCTGCGGAGATCTTATCCAGCACCTTTCCTCTTAGAAAAGGGCTGGCCAGCCAGAGCTTGGTTATTCGGTGGTCCGACTTGCTCGTAGACGGCCTCAGATTGGCACTTCCCCATTCTAAAAACCGCTCCACAGCTTCGTCGATGGTGGTCTTGACCTCCTTTCTTCGATCCATGAACCGGCCTTCGCGAATCAGGGTGTGAACCTTTTCTAAATAGGCCCTGGCCTCGCCCTTGGTCCGCGTGATGTGCCGGCGGTACTTGCCGTTTGGATCTAGAAAGCTCCACTGCCAGCGTCCATCCGGAAGCTGCTTCAATCCGCGCTCTTTGCGCTTTTCCATTCATACCTCCTTTCTTGATGGAACCGATTGTCTTAATTAGGCACCATTTCGCCGGGCTTTTCTAGAGTCCAGGTCTCGTGAGATCCACGAGGATGGGCTTGGGGCTGTATTTGGAAAGCTGAAGCCATGCGCCGCGCTCGAGCCCGCCGGTGAGGGTGATTTCCCGGGGCCGGAGGACGGGCAGGAAGTCCTCCCGGGCGCTGAGGCCTCCGCCTTCGGTGCTGTGGCGCGGGCCGCGCGAGGTGGAGGCCGAGACGGTGCGCGTCCACACCCGGCGCTCGCCCAGGCTCTCGGCGAGCCACCGCGCCGTGCTGGCGCTGGCGCCGCGCAGGATGTACCGGTCCTGGCAGTTGCCCCAGATGCTGGACCTGGTGGAGGGGTGAAGCTGGTCCACGTCCTGAAGGATGATGGCCGACACGGCGCCGGCGGAGCGGGACACGCTGATGAACCGCTCGGTCTGTTTGTGGTCCATGGCCAGCTTGCTGAATTC
>JAKAKG010000220.1 GCA_021813555.1 Acidobacteriota bacterium | reverse complement strand
TTCGCCGCTTTTACCCACCCTACCCCCCCGCCCAACCGTTGACCTGGATTCTCAGCAGCTGGCCGGTCTTGCTGCGGAAGAGGACGAAGCCTTCAGCGAGGCCCTTCTGGTAGAGCCGGCCGGTGAGTTCCACGTCTTTCCGGCAGTAGGATTCGATGAGGTCGAAGCGCCCTTCGCGGAACCACTGCACCGACTGGACACCGTCGGCGGACTTACCCTCGCCGAAGTTGGCTTCGGCCAGGGAGGCAAGGCTCACGCGGAATCCGAGGCGCGCCTTGATGACATCCAGCATGTCCGCGCATCTCACGGCCTTGAGGTCCAGCGGGGTGTAGGGCCTGAGCACTTCCAAATCGAAGCGGCGGTGGTTGAAGCCGATGACGAGCGGCGCGGCGAGGAGGTCGGCGAGGAGCTCCTGCACCTCCTCCTCGAAGTAGGTGCGCCACGCGTCCTTGTCCAGATCCCAGGTCACGGCCAGGGCGAGGCGCAGATCGCGGATGTTGCCCCATCCGCCCACTTCCGCGGCGAGCTTCTGCGTCTCCAGGTCGAAGACGAGCCGGCCCGGCTTGGGGCGCGTCTGGGCGGCCTTGGGGCTCGGCCGGGCAGCGTCGGGCGTCACACCCTTGGGGGCCGATCCCACGGCGAGTTTGCCCTCCAGTACTTCCGTCAAAAGCAGGGCAGCGGCCTTGTCGAGGGGCTTGTTCCCGTTCCCGCATTTGGGCGACTGGATGCACGCGGGGCAGCCGAGCTCGCAGGGGCAGTCCCGGACGACGCGCGCCGTGGTCTCAAGGAGAAATTCGAACCGCTCGTAGCCCTTGCGGCTCAGCCCCACGCCGCCGGGATAGCCATCGTAGACGAAGACGGCGGGGCCGCCCACCTGAGGGTGCATGGTGTAGGAGATGCCGCCCAAATCCCAGCGGTCCGAGAGAGCCGTGAGCGGGAAGATGCCGATGAGGGCGTGTTCCAGGGCGTGGATGCCGCCCATGAGGTGGAGCCCGCGAGAGGATATTTCAGGCGCCACGCCGGGCGGGATGGCGAACCAGAAGCCCTCGGTCTCGAAGGTCTGGGGGGGCGCCTCCAGTGGGTACTCGGCGATGGCTTCGCCGCCCTGAAGGCGCTTTTTGACGAAGCCCGTGAAGACCTCCGTCACTTTCACCCTGCCCAAGAAGAGGGGGAAGGGCCCCAGGTCGCGTTGGGTCAGGGTTTCCAGGATTTCCGTCTCCTTGTCGCTGCGCACTTCCGTGTAGTAGTCCACCTCGGCGGCGCGCACGGTGACCTTGCGGTCCTTCTCCGAAAGAGACACGACCTCGTAGGTCTGCCCCTGGTGAAGGTAGATGGCCCCCTCGTGGCACTCGCGGTGGACGCGGTGGCTGTCCACGTTGCCCACGGCCTTGCCCGAGGCGTTCACGATGGTGTAGCCCTCGCCCATGGTACGCAGGTTCACCTGGCGGTGCGGGTTGCGCCTCAGCGGGTGCCAGGCCGTGCCCTCGGCGTCCAGGACCAGATCGCCGGCTCGGCCCAGGTCTTCCAGGGCGATCCTGCGCGGCGTGCCCGCCTCGAACTCCTCCTCGTCCAGGGGGCGCTCGCGGGCGGCGCAGAGCAGGTGCGACGCACAGATGCGGGTGTTGTCCGGGTCCAGCACCAGCTCCTCCATGGGCCGCTGGAGCAAGGTTTCGGGATGCTGGACGAAATACTGGTCGAGGGCGTCGGGGAGGGCGATGAGGAAGATGTTCGCCTCGTTGCCTCCCCGGCCCACGCGGCCCATGCGCTGGTGCAGGGAAATGAGGGAGCCCGGATAGCCCACGAGAATGCAGGCGTCGAGGCCGCCCACGTCGATGCCCACCTCCATGGCCGACGTGCTCACTACGCCCTTGAGGCTTCCATCGAAGAAGCCCTTCTCGATACGCCGCCGCTCGGACGGAAGGAAGCCGGCCCTGTACGAGGAGACCGTGTGCCTGTAGGCAGGATCGCGCTGGACGAGCCACGAGTAGACCAGCTCCGTGGCGCGCCGCGCCTTGGTGAAGGTGAGGGTGCGCGCGTCCTCCCGAAGGAGCCTGTCCATGAGGTCGCAGGCGAGGGTGTAGGGGCTCCCCGCGGCGTTCATGAGGAAGAGGCGCCGGCCCGGCCTGGGCGCGCCGCTCTCCGTGATGGCCTTCGCCTCCCGCCCGGTGAGGGTTTTGAAGAAGCCTTCGCCGTTGGCGAGGGTCGCCGAAGTGGCCACCCAGGCGGGCGCGGCGCCGAGCCCCGCCAGGATTCGCTGGAACCGCCACAGGACGTGGTGCACGTGGGCCCCGAAGATGCCCCGGTACACGTGGGCCTCGTCCAGTACCACGAGGCGGAGACTTTTCAGGAATCCTTCCCAGTTCTCGGCATAGGCCAGGAAGGCCAAATGGAGCATGTCGGGGTTCGTCATGAGAACGGCGGGAGGATCCTTCTGGATGGCCCGCCGAGCCGCGGCGGGGGTGTCTCCGTCGTAGATCGCCGCCCTGAACCCGTCCAGTCCCAGACGCTCCGCCAGTTCGTTGAGCTTGCCGCACTGATCCTGCGCCAGGGCCTTGTAGGGGTAGATGAAGAGAGCCTTCGACGCGGGATCCTTGAGCCACCGGTCCGCCGCGTGAAGCTGGTAGATGAGGCTTTTGCCCGAAGCCGTGGGGGTCGAGACGAGGAGGTCTTGCCCTCGGTTCAGACGCTCCAGACCCGCCGCCTGGTGATCGTAGATCTCGGAGAAGCCGGCGTCGCACAGCGCGCGCGCCAGGCCAGGGTGGAGGTGCCCGGGGAGATCCTGCCGGCGCGCGGGCGTCGGCGGCAGATCGTACTGTGCCACCACGTTCGGGCCGAACTCGCGGTCGTGGGCGGGGTTATGCAGGAAGCCTGTCGTGGCGGGGCGTGGCTTTCGTCTCATGGTTAGAAGGGAGAAAGGGAGCCGGAAGCGGGGAGCCGAGAAACCCATCCATAAACGCGCATATTCATCTGCTCCCAGCTGCCCGCTCCCTGCTCCCCTGCCCTACCAGTCCTCTCCCGCGATCATCTTGCGAAAGTAGTGGATGTCGAGCCGCTCTTCGTATCCCTCGCCGCGGAAGAGGGCCTTGCTCCGGAGGTTGTCCTCCTCGATGAGGGCGCACACCATGCCCAGGCCCCGGCTCTTGAAATGGCGCTCGCAGAAATCCACCAGGGCTTTGGCGAGGCCCTGCTTCTGGAGGGACGGGCGCACCGCCAGCCGGTTGATCCATCCCTTGCGGCCGTCCTCCGTCCCCAGCACCACCGCCACGAGGGCCTCACCCTGAAAGGCCCCCGCGAGAAACACGTGGTCGAGCTCCAGCTCCCGGGTCATGCGGCTGATCGAATCGCGCCCGGAGGGATGGAACGGCAAGCCCGCCGCTTTCCACAGCGCGTGGACGTCGGTGATGTGTTCGGGGCCCAGAAGGCGGATGGTTACGTTGTCCATGGCCGAGTCTCCATCATGGGGAAGTTAGGACGTGATGAGGTCAGGAAAAAAGAAAGGGCCCCATGAGCTACTTCACTTCCTCTCGCCTCACTCCTCACTCCTCACCTTTCCTTATCCAAGCCCGCACGACCCGGCCCTCCTGCGTGAACCCGAGCCACTCATGGCCCGATCCCTTGCAGAAGGCGGGAAAATCCGCTTTGACTCCCTGGTCGTCGGCGAGCACTTCGAGCACACGTCCCGGTTCCATTCCGGCCAAAGCCTGTGACGTCTTCACCACGGGCATGGGGCAGAGGAGGCCCCGGCAGTCAAGGATCAGGTCCGAAGAGCCCGGGCTGCGGAGGGTTGCTGTCTCGCTGTTCGTCATCGCCGTTGATCTCCTCCACGGCAGGGGTCACGACCCCTCGCGGTTGAGACGCGGGGGATTCCCCCAGGGGACGGACCCGGTAGTAGGACTTTCGCATGGGGCTTCCCTTGGGACTGGTGAAGGGGCCCGTCTCCTTTGCCGCCTCGGCCTTGTCGAGGGCCGTGAGGCAGTTCTGCACCTTGGCGTCGAGGTTGTCCAGGTGGTGGAAGAAGATGGCCTCGGGGGTGGCCGGGTCCGCGGCGCTTCCGAACCCTTCCGCGCGGTCCCCCTGATGGCTCAGGACCACGTGCACGAGATGGCGGCGCTTCTCCTCCGGGAAATCGGGGATCCCGTCGCAGAGCCGCTCCACGAGGCGAGCCCCCATGTAGATGTGGCCTTTGAGTTTGCCGTCGGTGGTGTACTCGAAGCCGGGGTCGCTCGATATCTCGAAAATCTTGCCCGAGTCGTGGAACACGCAGGCGCAGATCAGCAGGTCGCGGTTCAGCACAGGGTAATTGGGAGCGAGGGCCAGCGCGTTGCGGGCCAGGGCCAGGGTATGCTCCAGCAGTCCGCCCACCCAGGCGTGGTGGATGGCCTTGGCGGCGGGGCCCTGGCAGAACCGCCGGAAGGTGTCCCCGTCCCGTCGAAAGGCCTCCAGCAGGGCCCGGAAGTCTTTGTCCTCCATGCCTTCCACGAGCCGCGAGAATTCGTCGAGCATGGCCTCGGTCGTTCTCTTGCTTCGGGGGGAAAACCAGCTCGGGTCGAACTCGGCCTCCGCCGCGGCCCTCACCGAGGCCAAATTGAGCTGGAGGGTTCCCTGGAAGGCGTCCACCGTGCCCACAACCGTCACCGGCCCCCGAGTTTCGAGGACTGAGGCCATGGCTTTCACCCGCCCGCGCTTGCCCCCGGCGCTGTCCCACAGCTTGGCGCCGATGCTCCCCGTGGCGTCTTGCAAGGTGCCTTCCCAGAACGGGTCCCCGTTCTTGGTCTGGCGCAGCTGGCCCGACACGAGCCAGAGCACCCCCTCGTAGGACTCCCCCTCCTTCATCTCTCCGACCGCATGGCCCATGGGCGCGCTCCATTCAGGGTTCAGTGTACCCGCCACGTTCTATGGGGGCAATGGTGGGAGAGTGAAAAGTGAAAAGTGAAAAGTGAAAAACACCTCTCCGCGTCCAACGCTGTCTTCGCTTCCGCTTTCCCAATTCTCTTTTGGTGCCTTGGTGGTGAATCCCCTTCCCTTTCCCCTTTCCGAATTCCGCGTTCCGAAGTCCGAATTCCGCTTTCCGAATTCCCTCCTCCGCTCCCTCCGCCGCCTTCATTGATGTATAGTCACCCCTGGAGACGAGAATGGATCGCACGTCGTTCCTGAAAAAACTCTTCCTCATCGACGGAAGCCTGGACGCCATCAACGAGCTGCGGGGCGGCCCCGGCTCGAAGGCCGAGGAGGCTCGGCGCAAGCCCGGGATCCCCTTCACCTTCCTCCGGCCCCCGGGGGCCAGGATGGAGCCCCAGTTCCTGGCCCACTGCACCCGTTGCGACCTGTGCCTTCTGGCGTGCCCGGAGCACATCATCCTCAAGGCCGTGGAGCCCCTCATGGGCCCGGGCACCCCCATCGTGAACCCCTTCATCCGCCCCTGCACCGAGTGCGGCAAGTGCATCGAGGCCTGTCCCGAGGGCGCCCTTCTCCCCGGTGAGGATCTCCGCATGGGCCGGGCCATCTGGCACGCGGAAACGTGTCTCTCCTCCGTCGAGGTCACCTGCACCAAGTGCGTGGAGGCCTGTCCCGTAGGCAAGGCCGCCATCGAAACCGTCCCCACGGGAGGCATCTCCGTTCACCACGAGGCCTGCACGGGCTGCGGTTTTTGCATTTCTGCATGTCCCACGGAACCCAAGAGCCTCCATCTGGAAGGGCGCCCCCCGGTTCCCCTCCGCGGCCATCCCAAGCCCAAGGCCCCCCGTGGCTGAAGCACCGCTCGCCCTGGACATCAAGGCGCTGAGCAAGCGATTCGGCAAGCTTGAGGCCGTGTCTGACCTGAGCCTCCACGTGTCATGCGGGGAGATCTACGCCTTTCTCGGACCCAACGGCGCGGGCAAGACGACCACCATCAAGAGCGTCGTGGGGCTCTTGCAGCCCGAGGCCGGAGCCATCACCGTCTACGGCCACAAGGTCGAGCCCGACGCCCTCGGATTCAGGCGGAGCCTGGGCTACGTGGCGGACCGCCCCTTCCTCTACGACAAGCTCACGGCCTGGGAGTATCTGGAGTTCCTGGCCGGGGTGCATAAGCTGAAGGGCTGGGAGGAGGGCGCGGGGAGGTACCTTGAGCTCTTCAAGCTCACCCCATGGCGTCACCAGCTCATCGAAGGGTTCTCCCACGGCATGCGCCAGAAGCTCGTCCTCACGGGGGCCCTCATCCATGTCCCCAAGCTCCTCCTGGTGGACGAGCCCATGGTGGGCCTGGACCCGCGCTCCGTGCGTGACGTGAAGGATCTCTTCGGCCGTCTGGCCGCCGAAGGGATGGGGCTCTTCCTCTCCACCCACTCCCTCGAAATGGCCTCTCAGGTGGCCCACCGCATCGGCATCCTCAATCACGGCAAGCTCGTGGCGGAGGGCACCTTCGCCGAGCTTCAGGACATGGCACGCCGGCCGGGGAGCACTCTCGAAGAGGTTTTTCTCCGGCTCACCGAGGAGGAGGACGGCCCAGCGGCCGGAGCGGCGGCCAGCGCGGGGACCCCGTGAGGAATCCGCTCAGGCCTAAGGTGGGCCTCGTCCTCGGAGGAGGCGGGGCGCGGGGGCTGGCCCACGTGGGCGTCCTCAAGGTCATCGAAGAGGCGCGCATCCCCGTGGATCTCGTGGTGGGGTGCAGCATGGGAGCCATGGTCGGCACCCTGTATGCCTTCTATAAGAGTTCCGGCGACACGGCCGCCAGGCTCCGGGAGTTCACCAGCTCCAAGGGCTTCAATAAGGAAAAGTACGAGCACCTGCAAGCCATGTCCCCCGTGAGCGGGGAGGATCAGGGCTTCCTCAACACGGCCAAGCGCTTCTACAAACTCGGGCTCTTTTTCGCCACCACCCTCTTCAAAGAGTCTTTCATAGACCCCCGGCAGGTGAACCGCGACATCGCCGCCATCATCCCCGACTGCCGCATCGAGGACTCCCCCATCCCGCTGGCCATCGTGGCCACGGACCTCAGGCACGGCGAGGAGGTCGTGCTCACTCAGGGTCCCGCGCGCTTGGCCGTACAGGCCAGCAGCGCCGTTGCGGGCGTGTTTCCTCCCGTGGTTGTAGACGGCCGGGACCTGGTGGACGGAGGCTTCGTCAACAAGGTGCCCGTTGAGGTTGCCTTCCGCCTCGGGGCCGACGTGGTGATCGCCGTGGACGTCTCCAGCGACGTGGCCGACTCCGAGGACTTCGGCCGCACCGGCAGCGCCATCAGCATCCGCGCCACCGCCATCCTCACCGACACCCTCAAGGATCTTCAGATGCGCTTCGCCGACGTGGCCATCCGCCCCCAGGTGGCCGATGTCCACTGGGCCGATTTTTCCGCCATCGATGCCATCATCCCCCGCGGCGAAGCCGCCGCCCGTGAAGCTCTCCCCCGCATCCGCACCGTGCTCAAGCGGGGCCGCTGGCGCGCCTTGGTCCGCCTTCTGGGCTTCCGCCGTTCCTGGTCCGTAGACCTTCAGGGCCCCCAAGCTTAGAAAAATACCGTTTGCCAGGCGGTTTATCGCGCAGCAGAGACAGCATCTTGGGTTGAAGTCTCAGAAACGAGACAGATTGGACGCCCGCTTCCCGGGAAGGGCATCACTTCCCCCGGCGAACGGCTCGTTCTAATCGGCCCATCAGCCTTTCTCCTTAATGCAGTTTACCGAGCGCGCACGGAGCGCGCCGGAGTCGCTACTCTTGGCCATACCGGCGTGGCACTGCCCTTGCTCTTACGGAAGCGGAGGCAGGCCATGTGCGGCGAGCGTAACTGCAATAATATCAATGGGTTCCTCCTCGCGGCTGCGGCCATTTGCCTCTCATGCATGCCCCTGTTCACCCCAGCGGCACAAGACGCCAAGCCGGCCCTCCTCCTCCTTTCGTGCAAAGACGTCGCCTCCTTCCGTCAAGAGACGGCACGGCTCTCCGGCGAAGGCATCAGGATCCTGCACCTCTTCCCGCCCTATGCCGTGATCGCAAGCGTTCCCCAGGCGCGGATCTCCCGCCTCTCGGCCCGCACCGATCTCATGGCCACGCGCCAGGACCGTCTATCGCAGCACGATTTGGAATCACTGGACCAAGGGCACCGCATGGCTGCGAGGGTTTGGAATGACGCCTTCATGGCCGCGAATACCGAGGCCGAACTCTCTCACGCCGAGCCCCCCCAAAACGACGCTCTGGAGCCGCCCAGCGACGACGTGCCCCTGCGCGCGATGGAGAGCCTGGGGTGTCCGTCGGGTGGCACTTCCCAGATGGTGAGCGAGTTCATGCTCGGCGCCGTGTCCCTCAACGTGATCCTTCCCGAGAGCACCGGGGCTATAGACGCGGACACGGAGGACTGGGACGAGGCGCGAGAAGCGCAGGTCCTGGCCGGCGTGGTGACGGGAACCCAGTGGTTGCTGGAGCGCGCCCCGGCCGGCCCAGGGGTGGCTCTGTCCTTCACGTACCACCTCTATTCTGGCCGGACGGACTACAGGGCCACAACGTCCTATGAACCCATCACCAGGAGCGCCGATCCCGTCCACGAGCCGGGAGTGGGAGAAGGGCTCTGGACCAACGAGATCCTAAACGCCTTCGGTTACTCGGCCCTGCCGGACCGCTGGACCAAAGCCAGGGCATTCGACAACGACACCCGCATCGCCGACGGGACCAACTGGGCCGTGACGGTCTTCGTGGCCGACTCATTGAACGACGCCGACGGCCGGTTCGCCGACGGACGGTTCGCCTATACGTGGCAGCCGGGCAGCCACATCGTCATGACCTACGACAACTCCGGCTGGGGCATCACCCGGATGGGGTCCGTCTTCGCCCACGAGCTGTGCCACGCCTTCTGGGCCAAGGATGAATACGCCGGGAGCGGGTGTTCGTGCACCCAGTCCAGCGGCTACCTCGACGCGTCCAACGGCAACTGCGCCGCCACCTGCCAGACGAGCCTGAGCACGTGCGTCATGCGCAGCGCGGATTTGAGCGGGGACGCGGGCATCGTTTGCCCCGAGACGGCGCGGCAGATCGGCTGGGCCGACGGAGACGGCAACGGCGTGCCCGATTCGGTCCAGGCCCCGCCCTTCACTCAGCTCGACGCCCCGGCGCTCCAGTCGGGCCAGGTGACCCTCGGAGGCTGGGCTCAAGTCCAAGCGGCCCCCAACCTCAATCCGTCTCCCATGGCGTACACGTGCCCCATCACCGTGGCCCGTGTCGCGGACGTGCAAGTTCGCCTCAACGGCGGCCCTTGGCAGGAAACCATCCCGCTGGGAGGAGCCTTCACGGGAGAGGACGCCTCGTTCACCTACACGTCCGGCACGCTGAGCGCGGGAACGTACACGGTGGACACCCGCACTCTCGATACCCTCGGCCAGGAGCAGATCACCTCCACTACCTTCACGGTGGCGGGGCCCGTTTCCGCTCCGCCGCCCATCTCCGACGGAAGCAGCGTGGGGCATCCGGCCATGACCGCCAGGGCCTCCGCCGGCGACGTCGCCATCACCTGGGACGCCACGTGCCCGGCCACCGGCACCAATCTTTACTGGGGTTTCGGTTCAGGACTTCCGGGCGCGCCCGGGGGAGCTTACTCCCTCTCCGGTTCTGTGTGCGGGCTGGGAAACACGGGGACGTACACCTGGAGCGGGAGCCCCGACCCTACGGCGGACCAGTCCCGCCTCGTGTGGTGGGTGATCGTGGCGAACGACGGCGCTCAGACCGAGGGCTCCTGGGGCCGCGACTCCTCCGGCGCCGAACGCAACGGCACTCAGGCCTCCGGCCGGTGCGGCTTTACCTCGAAGGACACCAGCAACCCGGGGTGCTGAGCCCAAACCTCGGGGCCCCGCTTCGAGCCTCGGCCGCCTACTTGCCGTAATGCCCCACGGGGCCAAGCTGGCCGCCGCCGCCCACCTCTGCCACCAGGTAGAACGTGAGGTCCAAGCCGTCCCCCGCCGCGAACTGCGTGTTGGCGGGATCCATGTCCAGATCCTGCCCGGTGATGGGTGTGAAATGGCTCCATGCCGTGCAGTCGGAAGCGGCAAACACCGCATAGCCCGTCATGCAGGAGTCCGCGGGAAAAGGGGCCTGCCAGGAGATGGTCATCTGGCTGCTCGACTTGGCGACGCGGAGGGTGGCCCCGACTTCAGTCACCGGCAAGCAGCCCGACGAGGATGGGTCCATGATCTCCCCGAGGGTGGCCGTCCACGGGCTGGGGCACGAAGAATTCAGAACAGCGACCACGGGGTATTGGCCCTGATATTCGGGGTTCGTAAAAAGGCTGTCTTGCAGGATGAGGCGGTAGCCCGTGGCCTGGCTCTCCACCGTTCCCGGCGTCACGGCTCGCGAGACGGTGATCGTGTTGCCCGAGAGCGCCACGTCGTAATCGGTCCCCGCGTCGTAGGTGCCGTTGCCATTCATGTCCACAAACGCGCTGGACGCATCCTTGCGGATCACCTCAAAGGAGGCCGTCGGGGCGAAGATGCCGGCGTAGGGCGCCATGACCTGCCAGAACCCCAGGATGCCGTCAGGGTCGGCGCTGAAGGCGTTCACCGTGAACGCCGCGTCCCAGGTGAAGGCAAAGGAGCTTGGGACGGCGCTTCCTGCACGGTTGAGGAGGGTGAGGGTCTGGCCGGCCTGGACGTTCGGCGTATAGGGGACGGCGTCGGCCGACACGAAAGCCGGGTCCAGGCAGGGGGGTATCGCCACGTCGAAGGACGTGCTGGCCACCGTCAGCGAGCCCGATCCATTCGGGGTGCTCGCGGTGAGGATATACCCCGAGCCGGCCAGGTCCACGGATAGGCCCGAAAAGGTCGCCACCCCCGCCACGGCCGCCGCGCTGCCTCCCGTGAGCACGGCGCCCGGCGTGCCGCCCGCGAGGGTGAGGGAGACGTTACCCGTAAAGGTGACCACGGCGTGATTGCCCGCATCCTCAACCTGCACCACGACCTCGGGAAGGGTCTGCCCGGGGGCGCCGCCGGCGGGCTGCGTGGTGAACGCGAGGTGGGTAGGGATTTGGATGACGGCCGCAGGATCGCTGGCCGTGTCGTTGCTCGTGTTGGTGTCTCCCGCCACGGATACGGTGGCCACGTTCGTCACGCTGGCGGGGGCATTGTTGGCCACGGCCACTTTCAGGGTGAGGGGCGGATAGCTCCCGCCAGGGCCGAGCACGTCGGTTCGCGTCGCGGTCAGGCTGGTGAGGTCGGTGGTCCATCCGTCCCCGCTGAAGGCGACGGCCGTGAGCCCCGCCGGCAGCGTGTCCGTCACCGTGACGGTGTTGCCGTTGGTGGGCCCCGCCCCGAGGGCGTCGGTTACGGTGATGGTGTAGGTGCTCGCGTAGGCCTCGAAGTTCACCGTGGCCGTCTCGCCCGACTTGAGGGTGACCGTCAGCCCGTCCAGCATGCCCGTAAACCCGTTCGCCCATCCCGAGCCCGTCTGCATGCTGAAGGACAGGATCTGCTCGCCGCTGTAGTCCCAGCTCGTCCCGTTGGCCCAGGTGACGGGGCCGGATGTGATGCCGGACAGGAGCGGGTCGGTGTAGGTGCCGTAGATGCCCCCGTTGCGAAGCGCATCGAAGTAGCGCAGCGGATGGTCGGCATCGCCGGTGGACCAGAGCTTCCACGCTCCCGGTGTGTAGCTTCCCCCCGAGAGATAGGGCTCCGAGTTGAGCCGGCTGCGGTACCATGTGCCGGTGTTCTTGCTGTCGTTTTGGGGGACCGTGTAGATCAGGTTGTACCAGTCCGAGATGCCAGACTCCTTGTTCGTCCACCAGGAGACGGAGGCCAAATCGCCGACCTTCACCGGATGGCCAAACAGGGCCGCCGCCGGAACGTAGAACTCTGCCTTGGTTGAACCGCCCGCCTGCCAGGCGCTGGGCCCGAAGCCGGGCGCGGAGGTGGCCCATGCGCCCGTGACATTGGCGACGGGGCCCGTGATGTATGTTCCCGCCGCGCTCCCTGGGTCGCCCTGCAGAAAATTGCCCACGTGGGTCTTGGCGCACGCCAGGTCGGGCGCGGCGAAGGGCAACGTGCCAAAGAAAACCGTTCCGCTCGCGAAGGCGAGTTGGTCCTGGGCGTCGTCCAGGAGGACGTAGTCCATCGTGAACGTGAAGGGCATGATCGAGGCGTAGGCGGCCCGCACGCTGTCCACTGCGGTCTGCTGCTGCTGGCCGGTGCAGGCGGGGCAGTAGGTGTCCATGGCGTTCCCGCCTCCCACGTAGACGATCTCATCAACGGCCTGCGTGGCGGGGCCAGAGGTGATCCTCACGTCATCCGAGGTCCCCTTGATCCCGTCGGGGCCGTAGTCGATGCCTATGGCTTTGTCCGAATAGCTTGCGCCGCTGAAATTGTCGGTCCAACCAAAGGTATTGTCGGGGTCCGAGGAGTGCATGTGCCGGGACAGGTTGCTGAGTTTGATTTTGGTTCCGTTGCCCAAGATATGCAGGCCGAAGGTGATGCGGTTGCCCAGTTCGCCGGCGAAGGCGGCCCCGAAAGCCGTTCCGGGATCAGCGTAGCCCCTCCAGCTCGGAAACCCGGTCACGATGTTGTCCCTGTCGCCAAGGACGGTCACGCGGTAGTAGGCGGCCGGGGTTAGGGCAGGATCGCCGATGGCGGGAATCCCGTTTTCGATGGCGTTCAGCGCGTTGTCTCTATAGGCGGTCCAGCTAGGGGAGCCAAAGACGTTGGGGGCGGGCGACGGAAACACCTCCATGGAGACGCCCGAAGATTCGGTCCTGCTCTGTGGGCCCGGCGCTTCCTGCCCGTAGGCCACCAGCGCCATCAGCGCCAGAGGCAGAACGCCCAACGTGCACAGCGCACGCGCCCTCCCGGCGATTATCCGATCATGTCTCATCGCGTCGTTCCCCCCCAACTGCCCTGATCTTCGACGGCCGCCCTGACGCGCAGCTTCGCGAGGGGCCAGGTCCGCTGGCCACCCCGCCAGCACCCGCCGCCTCGGGTGTATCCAAAAGCTGCTTTGAAAGGTGCCCCTCCCCCGTGGCGGCGGGCTTCTCCCCACTTCCGCGGGAGCCTACCTGAGCAAAGTTGAGGCCAAGGCCCCACCATGGCGAACATCCTGCCTTATCACTGTGATAGCTGAAAGAGAGGACAAGCCGGATCAGGGAGAACGCAACCAGATGGTTACGCTCTGTCACCTCTCCGTTCCCCTGGAGGGCCGCCAGGCGCGGGTTTCCATCTGGCCCGACCGGGCCGCTCAGCGCCGAAAGGGAGCTGCTGGACAGGCTCCCACTGAGGCCTTACATTGCGGACGTATGGAGCATTACACGTCATGAGCCCGGCCAGATGGGCCCGGCCATGACGATGAGGGCCGTTTATCTAGTAGAAGAACCAGAGGAGGCCACAAAACATGGCGTGACAGGCGAGCAGGGGGCGGCCGCAACACCGGACCGCCCGTCTCCGGGGGGATGGATGCCGGTTCGGCAGACCACGAGCTAGCACCGGCGTATCTATTTCCGGCCTCACACGGGCCGGGACGACGCGAGGAGGTCCCATCCCATGGAGTGCAAAGATTGCCTGCGCGTGTTTGAAGAGATCGGAAGCGCCCTCAACGCCCCCCTGGACACGGATGAGCTTCTCGGCCAGATCGCCCGGGTACTCGTGGGCCGTTTTGGAGTCTCCGGATGCCTCGTGCGGCTCCTTAGCCGGGACCGCCGGATCTTGGAGGAGTTCGCCTCCTTCGGCCTGAGCGACCGCTTCCTGGGCAAGGGGCCCGTGGATCCCGAGCTCAGCGCGTGGGAGGCCATCGAAGGAAAGCTGGTGGTCATCCCCGATTGCCGCACCGATCCCCGCGTCCAGTACCCCGCCGCTCATGCCGACGAGGGGTTCGTCACCGTCGTCATCGTCCCCCTCGCCACGCGCGGGCAGGTGGTGGGAGTCCTCAAGCTCTACGCCAAGGAGCGGCGGGAGTTCAGCCAGGGCGAGCTGGACACCCTCCAGGTGGTGGCCTCCTTCTGCGCCAGCGCCGTGGTTCACTCCATGTTCCACAACGTCCTTCGGCACATCAATAAAACCGTCCGATCCTCCCTGGAGCCGAGGGAGCGCCTGAACGCCATGGTCCAGCTCATCGCCGAAGACCTCCGCATTAAAGGTACCTACATTCAGCTCCTCGATCCTTCGGGCAAGCTCTCGCCCCTCTCTTTCTCTTTCGGACTCAGCGGCCCGTTTCTGGACAAGGCCGCCACCCTCTCAGGACCCATTCTCTCGGAGGTCCTGGGAGGAACCATGGTGGGAATCCTCGACGCGGCCCATGAGCCCATGATCGGCTTCGGACGGCAGGTGGAGGAGGAGGGCATCACCTCCATGCTCTTCCTGCCTCTCATGATCACCGAGAAGCCCATGGGCATGCTCGTCCTGTGCACGCACCGCGCCTACGAGCTCTCCCGCGACGAGCGCGCACTCATGCGCAGCATCAGCGACGAATGCGCCCTGGCCATCCAAAATGCCCTGACCTACGCCGCCATGAAAAAGCAGTACGACACCCTCATGGAGGATTTCAAGAGCTGGGTGGGCCAGAGCGGCGGCTACTTCCCGATCACCTGAAGTCTTTAGCGCCTGCGACACGGTGACCGACGTGGGCGTGCGGGGATGGACGAGGAGGGCGCTGCCTCCCTAAAAATGGGAGGCCCGGCATAGGTGCCGAGCCTCCCGAGGCGTTCAAGCCAATACCGTGGGCGCGATCAGGGGCACGTTGCGCGCGTTTGGTCGTCGGCGGTCAACCCGCACAGCCCAGCCGCCTTCCACGTGCGAGCTATGTCGTGTACTCCATCGAAAGCGAAACCGGGGTGGCCGGCGGTGGTCCCGCTGGTCCAGACGATGTTGAACCACACGTTGTTCAGCGTCGTGCCGTCGATTGTCGCAGCGCCCGCGTTCCCGGCGTTGGTCTGCGCGCAGCCCGCGTAACCCGCGTAACTGCCGATGTTTCCGTAAAGGATGACGGCTTTGGGCGAGGAGCAGTGGGTCGCATCGTAGGCCACGTCTATCTGAGCCGGGGTTGTCGCATTCTTGGCAAAGGTCGCGGCGACCGTGGGCCCCTTTCCATCGCTGACGGGCGAGAGCCCGGCGCCCGTGCCGTTAAGCGAGACGGTCAACGTCGGATTCACGGGATCGTCGGTGGTGATGGTCAAGGTCGCCGTCCGCGCGCCTACCGCCATCGGCTTGAAGAACACGTTGATGTTGCAGGTAGCCCCCGCCGGTAGAAAAGCCCCGCAGGACGTGGTCCGCGAGAACTCCGTCGCGTTCGTTCCGCCAATGAGGAGGCTGGTGATGTTCAGCTGCGATGTCCCCGTATTTGATAGGGTGACGATTTGCGCGGCGCTGGTGGTGTAGAGCATTTGATTCGAGAACACCAGAGAACCCGGAGCCACGCCGGCGATGCGGGAGATTCCCGTGCCGCTGAGCGCGACGCTGGAAGTTGGATAGGCAGGATCGCTGGTGGAAATATCCAGGCTGGCGCTTCGGAGGCCAATCGCGCTCGGGGTGAAGGTAACGCTGATGGAGCAGCTTATCCCCGGCGCCAAGCTGGCTCCGCACGTGCTGGTGATGGCGAAGTCCCCGGCGTTCGCACCCGTCAGCACAATGCCGGTGATGTCGAGCACGGCGGTGCCGGCGTTGGTCAAAGTGACCGTCTGAGCCACGCCGGTTGTATTCACAAGCTGATTGCCCAAGGCGAGGGTGAGAGGGGACACGGACGCGATGGGAACAGGGGTCAGGGTGGCGATGTTCGACCAGGGCGAAAGGAGCATGGCCGTCTGGACTCCCGTTGGGAGGTAAGAGTCATAGACGTCGTTGCTGTAGGCCTGCACGCGATAGAAGTACTGGGGCGCCGTGGCGGTCGTGTCCGTATAAGTGATTGTCCCTCCGAAGGCCGTGTTCGGAGCGGTGCCGGCGACGGGGAAGGTCACGACGTTCGTGCTGAAGGACGAATCGTCCGCCCGCTCGAGGGTGAAGCCCGTCTCGCTCGCGGACTGGTCGACGAAGGTCAGATCCACCCCGCCCGCCCCCGTGACTGCGGACAAGCTCCCGGGAGCCTCGGGCGGCACCTGGTACACCATCGGCCGCATCATGTCGTTCTCTTCATGGCTGAGGATATGGCAGTGCACCATGTACTCCCAGCCGAAGTTGACCATCTGGTTCCCTACGGGCGGGGTGAGCGGTCCCCCCGTCGTCGTGTCGACCTGGGAGAAACCGGACTGGTCCAACAGGGGCATCGTTGGATTCAAGGGGCGGATGAGGTTGGGGACCGGCCAGGGCGCCGGAGGACGTTTCGGCCTTAAGGCGAGGATGGTATCCTCCAGAGGAGAGACCCGGATCGTATCCTGCCATCCGAGCTCGTTGGGATCAGGTAGCCTGATAAACCCGTCCCAGCCTACCCGGTTCACCACCTGAACGTCGAAGAGATGGAAGTGGATGGGGTGCGTGTCGACGCCGTTGTGGGTAATCCTCCAGATCTGAACGCCATTCGACCGCAAGACCTCGGTGGGGGGATCTATGAAAGCCTGCAGGATGAAGTTCTGGTTCGCGGCGTTGACAAACGGAACCTCAAGGCCCAGCCGGGCCGCCATCCGTCCGTAATTGTCGAAGGCGGCGCCCATTTCGTCGTGGATGGCCTTTCTCTCCATCAGCAAATTGCTGACGATCGTGCCGTCCACCTGCTGGAAACTGAGGGCGGAGTCGGAGATTCTCGAGACGCCCCAGTTGGGATAGGTGGCGGGGAAAATGGTGTTGTAGGCACCATTGTAGGCCGTCTGCCCCACGGCGATGGGCGCCTGATCCGCCTGAAATACGCCGGCTTGCCTCGGGCTGGGGCTGAACGCGGCCTGCAAGGCAGCCAGCATGGCCGGGTTGTAGTCATCTGGGGGTGCGGTTCCGCCCGAGCCCGGCACGGTGATCTGCATAATCGTCCGAATGTTGGGGCCTAAGCCCGGCGGAAGCGTGTCCATGCCGCCCATGGCCCGCCGGTCCGGAGAGCAGGTGTAGTAGTCGTAGTGCGGATCAAGGGCCGGGAACGCCGTGGGGGCATCGTTGTAGAGAATGAGTGTCTGTCCCGCGTACTTGGAGAAGTCCACGATGACATCGGCGCGCTCGGCAGGTGCCACGAAAAGAGTGCCGCCGCCCTGGTTCTGCTGGAGGACGTTCCCGAAGTTGAACATGGTCGGGTCCATGTTCCAGTTCACGGGCTCGTTGGGCAGCATCACGGGAGCGGCCAGGAAGCCCGAGTCAGTGCCGATCTGTATAAGTGCCGGCCCCCGGGTGGCCGGGTCGGGTACACCGCCTTCCCTGCCGTCCTTGGGCCACTTCGCCGGGAAGCCAGGGGTGGTCACGGCCGGGACCATGCCGACCTCAGTGAGCGCCGTGTAGACGGTGGCGAACGCCATGGCCTGCGTACCGCTGGCAGGAGGGGCGATGCTCACCAAGGGAGCCGACGTATAGCCGCTCCCTACCGTATCCATAGTGACGGCGGTGACTTGCCCGTAGGTCGAACTCGTGGGATCCAAATCCACCACGGCCGTAGCAGTGGCGCCCGTGCCGACGCCCGTCATGGTGACGAGCGGACTTTCCGTGTACCCACTGCCTCCGTTGGTCACGGTGACGCCGCTGACGATGGCGCTGGCCCTGTATAGCTGCAAGTTCAGGAACCGGTCGTGCGAGGCGTTCAAAATCCTGAAACGGTAAGGCTTGGCGGCAGGCAGGGCGAGCTTGGGATACGCGGCCCCGTTGACCAGCATGGTGTCGAGAAACGCCTCGGCTCCCCACGAGGGGTTCGGCGTGCCGGGCCGTTCCGGGGGCTGGCACAACACGGTTGGGTTGAGGACGCAGTTGGGGTCGTAATATTCGTTGGGAACCACGCCGTTCGTGATGCAGTAGGGTACCACCGCGTCCACCGAGGATCCGCAAAGGGGCGTGGGAGGGAAGAACCAGGGGCCGTACATCCAGCGCCCCATGGGGTTGATCCCGCTCATGTCGGGGTTATAGGGGTTCTCCGCGGGCATGTACACATGGGGCCACCAGAGGTCCCCCGTGACCGGAGTACCTATGGGCGTCCCGGGCTGAGTCCCCCAGGCCCAGGTGGGATCCGTGTTCAAAACGTAGGTCGGGCTGGCCGGGTTGCCGTCCACGAACGTCTTGTCCTGGATCACCAAGGGAATTTCCTCCGCGGGAATCGTCCCAGGAGTAAAGGTCAAGGGAGTTCCCGGATCGCTGCCGTTGATAAGGGCGTGCTCGATGGGATCTTCGATGAGGTACCCCGCCGCCTCTCCGGCATAAACGTTGAGCCGGGTGATACCCATGGCGTGGTCGTGGTAGAATAAGAGCCTGGCACTCTGGTCGTTGGTGTAGTAGAACGTCAGGGACCCAGGCCCCGGATTATTGGTGGCTCCCGGCACGCTGCATGTCGTCTGGCCCGCGCACGCTGTGATCGTGTTGCCGGATGCGTCAAACCACATGTCGGGCACGTAGGCGACGCCGGTTCCCTTGTCATAAGGCGTGTTCTCGCTCGCGGCGGCCGTCCATTGGTGCGGAGAGCCGTCGCTGATCCACGGCGTGAGTCCGCCGTGGAGGTGGAGCGTGGCCCGGCTCTGCGAGAACGTGCCTGAAGTCAGGCTCATGGGGGCTTTCGTCTGGGGATTGTAGTCGATCATGTAATCGCCCGAACCCATGACCGTGCCATCTACGGGGAGGAAGTACTGGCCGCCTGAAAGATTGTTCGTGAACTTGATGCGCACGGGCCTGCCCTTCTGGGCGATGATCATGGGACCCAGATACCGGAACTGGTTGACGTATGGATCAGTCGTGTTGGTCTGTCTGTAGCCCCGCAGCGTAGTGGGCGGCAGGGAGGAGTGCATTTTCTGTGTAAACTGCCCCAGTTC
>JAKAKG010000144.1 GCA_021813555.1 Acidobacteriota bacterium | reverse complement strand
GGCTACCAGAGCCATCCCTTAGTCAAGAGGGCTTCCGCGCCCGCGTCGTCCACCGCCTTGGAGAAGTAGAACCCCTGGCCGTATGGACAGTTCATGGCCTTGAGCGCGTTCACGTGATCCAGCGTCTCCACCCCTTCGGCCACCACGTCCATCTTCATGCCCAAGGCCATGTTGACGGTCGTCCGCACCAGCTCGCGGCTCTCCTCGCTGTGCAGCATGGTCTTGACGAACGATTGGTCTACCTTGATGGCGTCGATGGGATAGCGCCTGAGATTGGCAAGAGAGGAGTAGCCCGTGCCGAAGTCGTCCAGCACGAGCTTGATCTGCCGGGCCTTGAGCTGGGCCATCATTTCCTGGGCATACTCGGCGTGAGAAAGGATGGCATTTTCGGTGACTTCCATCTTGAGCGTCTGCGGGTCAAGGCCGAACTCCTTGAGGAGGAGCTCCACGTGGCCGATGAGTTCGGGCCTTAGAAACTGGATGCCCGATAAATTCACGCTCATGGTGAGGGCGGGGCGCGCGTAGAATTTGTCCTGGAGCGCCTTGAGCCTCCTGCACGCCTCGCGCAGGACGAAGAGGCCGAGGGAGAAGATCAGGCCATTCTCCTCGGCGATGGGAATGAAATCTCCTGGGGGAACGAGCCCACGCTGGGGATGGGGCCAGCGGACGAGAGCCTCGAACCCCGTGATGTGTCCCGTGGCCAGGCTGACGACAGGCTGATAGTGGACGCGGAGGCCGTTGTCGTCCAGCGCCTTGCGAAGGTCCGTCTCCAGTTCGAGCACCTCCAGGGCGCGGGAGTGCATGGCTCCGTCGAAGAGGGCGTACCGGCCCCGGCCCCGCTCCTTGGCGTGGTACATGGCCGCGTCCGCGGCCCTCACCATGTCGTCGGGATCGGACGCGTGGCCGTCGTACAGGGCGATGCCGATACTCCCAGAGGTGTATACGTCGCGGTCCTCGATGTGGAACGGCTCGGCCATGTGCTGGATGATGCGTTCGGCGAAGGCGGTGGCCTCGAGGTCGGTGTGGATCTCCTCCAGGAGGATGGCGAACTCGTCCCCGCCGAGCCGGGCCACCGTATCCGAAGCGCGGACGCACTTGGCCACACGCCGGGCCACGTCCCGAAGGAGGCGGTCGCCCGCGAGGTGCCCCAGGCTGTCGTTGATGAGCTTGAATCGGTCCAGGTCCATGAACATGAGGGCGAACCGCTTCTCTTCGTCGCGCTGGGCCCGGTGGCAGGCCTGAGCCAGACGGTCCATGAAGAGGGCCCGGTTCGGGAGGTTCGTGAGGGCATCGTGGAGGGCGTCGTGGTGGAGCTGTGCCTCCACGGTCTTTCGGGGGGTGATGTCGGTCTGGGACCCCGCGAGCCGGTAGGCCTTTCCCGAGACGTCACGGACGGCCTGGCCCCGGCTGAGCATCCAGGCGTATCGGCCGTCTTTCATCCTCATGCGGTGCTCGTGTTCGAGATGGGGGGAGGACCCAGCAACGTGGGCCTTGATCTGGGTCTTGAACTCGGCCAGGTCATCGGGGTGGACCATGGAAAACCAGTCTTCAGGCCCGTCTCCCACCTCATCCTCGCCGTAGCCGAGCATGGCCTTCCAGCGGTGGGAAAAATGGATCCGGCCCGTGCGGAAATCCCAGTCCCAGAGACCGTCGTTGGCCCCGCGAAGGGACAGGGCAAACCGTTCGGCCCCCTCCAGGAGCTTTTCCTCCACCATCTTCTGGCGGGTCACGTCACTTCCCGTGGCGATAAAGTGAGTCACCACTCCCGCGGCGTTCCTGAGCGGGGTCACCGTCTTGTCCTCGTGGTAGAGCGTTCCGTCCTTCCTGCGGTTGATGATCACGAAGTGGTAGGAATTCCCCGCCAGGAGGGTGTCCCAGAGTTTGGCGTAATAGGACCGGTCGTGCTTGCCCGACTTGAGGATGCGGGGCGTCCTGCCCACGGCCTCGTCCCTGGAATAGCCCGTGATCCGCTCGAAGGCGCCGTTGACGTACTGGATGACGCCTTCCCGGTCCGTGAGGACCACCGTCTCGTCCACCTGTTCCATGGCGATCGAAAAGAGGCTGAGGGATTCTTCGATTTTGGCCCGGACGCTGATGTCGTGCGTATGGAGCACCACAAGACGGCCATCGCTGCCACTCTTGACGGAGGAGATCCGGGTTTCCACCGCGATCCAGCGGCCGTCTCCCCGCATGAAGCGGTAGCACATCTCGCCCGGAGCTCCCGTCTCACGGTGGCGCCAGAGCGTCTCCTGAAACAACGGCACGTGTTCGGGAGCCACGTAAGAGAGGAACGCGTGATCCACGAACTCCTCCACGGCATAACCAAGCACCTCAGTGGTAGCCGGGGTGGCGAAGACCACGACCCCCTCGCCGTTGAGGATGGCCGCCGCATCGGGCGAGCACTCGGCGATGGTTCGGAAGTACTGGCTGAGGATCAAGTCGTCCATGTGGCATTCCCCTCGGCTCTTCCGCTCGCTCCCGCCCCCGGCGGCGGCACAGGCGTTGAATCTCAGAAGGCCTTTGCCTCTGGAAAGCAAGATCCGTGCCCTTGTCAGACAGGGACACGATTTAGGTATGTCTTGAATGACAAGGAGGATTGCCTACGGATGGGTGAGGGATGGCGCGGATGCGGGCAGAGTGTTAGGGAAAAGTGACATCGGCGTCACCGATTGGGAAGCGGTCCCATGGACGCGCAGGGCCTCGGAGATCTCTTGATTTCTCTGGACCGATGGGCGTAGCCTCTTGACATGATGCCGGAGCCGGCCGTGCCGTCCGTCCTTGAGGCCATTGACGCGTCCCTGAAATACACGGGGCGTATCCTGTTCCGCGAGTTCGACTTCCAGAAGTGGCTGGCCATGGGGTTCTGCGCCTTCCTCGCCGGCCTCGGGGAGGGCGGGGGATTCGGGGGCGGAAATCCCTTTGCCTTGAAGCGCAAGGACGTATTCCCTCCGGAGTTCGGGCCATGGGTAACGGGCCACCTTCCCCTCGTCATCGGCTTGGGGGCGGGGATTGCCGTCTTCGCCGTCGCGCTGGGCATCCTCCTCGCGTGGCTCAGCAGCCGCGGACAGTTCATGTTTCTCGACGCGGTCGTTCACGACAGCGCCCGGGTGTCCGAGCCTTGGCACCGGTACCGTCGGCTCGGCAACAGCCTCTTCGTGTTCCGCCTTGTCCTGGGTCTAGCGGGGCTCGCTGCCTTACTGGTGGTGGCGGGAGGGGCCCTTCTTCTCGCCTGGCCCGCCTTGGCGGCGGGGCAGTTCGATGTTCGCGCCGCGGTGGCGGCGGCGGGCGGCCTGTGCCTCCTCTTTCCGCTGGCCATGGTGCTGATCCTCGTCAAACTCATGTTGCGCGACTTCGTGGTACCCGTCATGGCGAAGCGCGATCTGACGGCCATGGAGGCTTTCAAGTTCTTGCGCGCCGAGATCCTTCGCGGGCGAGCCGGGGCCTTCGTGCGTTTCTACCTCATGACGTTCGTCATGGCCGTGGCGGCGGGCATCCTCATCGCGCTCCTCACGTGCCTCACGTGCTGTATTGCCGGCCTGCCTTACATCAGCTCGGTGGTCTTTCTCCCCGTCCTCGTGTTTTTCAGAAGCACGTCTCTTTTCTTCCTGGGACAGGTGGGCGAGGAATGGCGGCTTTTGGACAGCGGAGGCCCGCCAGCCCCGGCGACGCCCGGAGGCCCCGATTCCCCCGCGCCGCAAGGCCATGGAGCGCCCCAGGAGAGCGCCGCCCCATCCGAGACGCCCGACACCATGCGGCCAGGCGACCCGGCGGAGCCCCCCATTCAACCCTCCTGAAGACGGCCGGGGACACCTTCTCATCCCGGTCCGGGGCCGCATCGCCTCCTTCCACTCATCACGAAGGTGAAGCCTGAAGAAGCGGCGAGCCGGGACGAAGTCCGGCCCGGAACTCACAGGGGGTCTGGTGCTCGGACGGGTGGACATGGGAGGGCGCCTTCGGGTAAGGTAGGTGCCGGGTCCCGCGCGGGCGGGACCCGCTGGAAGATGTGTTAGGTACACCACCGGGGGCGGGGCTAACATCGGGGAGCGACTCATGAAGAAGATGTGCCGTTGCATCTTGGGAGCGGGGTTTTTGCTGGCGAGCCTGGGCGTCCTTGGCCGGGACGGGCTGGCGGATGGCATCGTGACGGAGCTGCCCGCCTCCCCGTGGACCACGGTTCTTGGCGAGCTCAAAAGCCTCAAATTCGAAAGGGCACCCTATCACCTCTTGAAACGGAGCCGGGCCTACGACCACGACATCCTCATCGAAACACCCATGGCGCGGGCCGCGGCCTACGTTCAGGCCAACAAGAAAGACCCCAAGGCCCTGGCGCCCGAAGCCGTGGCCAGAGCCTTCGACCCGTCGCGCCTCATCATCGAAACCAAAACCTTCAACCACGCCATTGAGCACTCGCAGGGCGTCCTCCTCGCTCTCAGGGTGGACGGCAAGGTACTCCAGCCGGTGAAGGATGATCTCATCTCCACCACGCTCAAGAGCGTGGGCTTCTATGCCGACCCCTTATACGTGACCATCAAGCAGTTCATGTTCAGCATGGACGACATCCGCGGCGCCAAGGCCATGAGCGTCATGATCATCGAGCCGGACAATACGACCTACGAGCTGCCCTTGGATCTAAAGCGGCTAAAGTAGGAACCGCGGGCATCGTGAAATTTGGGAGAGCGGGGGGACGGAGCCGTCCACCGCCTCTCGTGATATTCTGTCGCGCAAGGAGGAACCATGGGCAAATCTAAGGAAGTTAAAAAGGACGTCAAGAAGAAACCCGCCAAGACCATGAAGGAAAAGAAGGCCGACAAGAAAGCCAAGAAGGCGGGCAAGGGCTCCATCACCCCGGCCTAAGACCTGCCTAAGGGCGGGAGAGGGCGGCGGCAACGGTTCTCAGCGCCTGGCCGAAGGACCTTGTGGCGAAGGGGTCATAGGGCAGGACGCTTAGAGGGATGGTCCGTCCGCCCGCGTCTCTGAAGGCGCTCAGGCTCGTCTTGCGGCGCATGGTGACCCCCGCCAGGAAGGCGGAAGCAAGCAGGCACTGACGGTCCAAGCCGAGCTCCGCGGCGGTTTGGGTGAGGGTGTCCGCGTGGCCCAGGAGGTAGCTCAGTTTCACCTGGGCGTCGGCCAGGGGCAGGTCCCCGCACGGAACGCCCCCCGCCTCCAGAAGCGCCAAGCCCGTCTCGTACTCCGCGTCGTAGGGCTCAAGCGGCACCTGCGAGGTGACGGCAACAAAGGTGCCCGCGGCCACGCACTCCCTGAGGGCGGGGAGGATGGAGTGGGGCGAATCCTTGGCCACGTTCGCGTTGCCCCCTCCGTATCCGGCCACGATGGCTCCCGCGCCGCAGGCCGCAAACTGTGCCCTGTAATCCTGGGTCGTGAAGAGGGGGTTGCAGAACACGGGTTTCACCGTGGGGTCGAACCGCGTGTCCGCCTGGGCCGCTCCGATGGCCTCGATGGCTTTGGCCACGCCCGCCCATTCCTCGTAGGACATGTTGGATGAGTCCAGGGCGAAGAGGTCATGCTTGCTGGCCTTCTCGAAGGAGTCGCCGAGGGTCTCGGTGAGGTATTTCCAGACGAAATCGCCCGTCGGTTTGAGCCCGCCCGGGTCATGCTCGTCCCTCTCCGATTCGATGGTGCCTCCCGTGCGAATGAGGTGGAGGTGGCTCAGGCGCTGGCCCGGGTAAGGGATGTACACCCAATCCTTCCGCAGGGGACGCACCTCTCCCGACTCCGCGCTTGCGATGACCCGCCCTTCGAAGGCGTCCGCGTCCCACTTGCGGAACTTGGTGAGCCTGCCCGAGAAGACGGAGCGGCCGTTGTTGAAAACCGCGAACAGGCGCGAGGGCCTGAGCCGGTTGAGGAGATAGACGGCGGTCCGGAGGTTGCCCAGGGCGTCCGATTCGGTGAAATAGCCCCCCAGGGGGATCTGCGAGCCCGTCATGGCCACGTTCGATTTGAGGCCCCGAAGGGCATACCGAAGGTAAGCGAAACCCCACGCCATGGTGTCCGTGCCGTGGGTCACGAGGATGCCCGTATCGTTGGCCACCCGGCCCCACCGGTGCAGTCCCTCCGCCAGGAGGGCGTGGAGGGTCGGAAGGGCGTCTTCCGCCAGGAGGTCTTCCTTGAAGAGGATGCCGTCAGGAGGGATCTCTGGCGGTCCGAACGCCTCGCCCGCGTGTTCAATGGGCAGGGCGTCCCGGAGGAGCCGCGCTTCACCGGCGCGGCAGACGAGGATCACCGGAGTGGCCGAGAGGCGGCGCCTCACCTCTTGAAGCAAATCCAGGCCTTCGGAGCCGCCTGGAGGCAGGGCCAAGTCCAGCACCACGGCGTCCGGTGTGATCTCCTCGAGGAGCGCGCGGGCTTCCCTGGCCGTCGGGGCAAACCGGAAAACCCAGAGGGGCCGTGCCTCGCCAAAGTGGGCCCGGATGTCTTCCTGGCGCCGGGCCAGATCGCCGTCGGCCACGAGAATGGTAAAGGTACGCGTCATGTTCTCGGCCCCCCAACGCTCTCACGCAGTATAGCATCGGTGAATGCTGGCGCGGCCTTGGCCCTATCCGTCTTCGTCGCTGCCCCACCGGACCGCCCCAGTCCCGAAGCGCTCTCGAAGCTCGTCCAAGGTCCGGTCGAGGCGCCGGGCACGTTCCTGATCCGGAGCATCGAAGAGCCCGTCCTGAAGGTGCCGGCCTCCGCCGGGAATCAGGTTGAAGGCGGCCAGGCCCACGAGGCGCATGGGTTCGGTCAAGTCAAAGTCCGCGAGGAGATTCGTGGCCACGCTGAGCAGGGTCGCCTCTGAGTCCGTGGGAGGCTTGAGAAGGGCCTGGCGGGTGCGGAGGTGGAAGGTGCCGGTCTTGAGCTTGACCCGCACGCCGCCAGCCAGAAGGCCTTCCTTCCGGAGGTGGCGCCCCACGCGGGCCGCCGCTTTTCTCAGATGGGGCAGGATCTCCTCCCGCCCCCTGAGGTCCTCCTCCAGCGTGGTTTCGGCTCCGATGCTTTTGGCTTCCCGCTCGGAGACAACCTCCCGTTCGTCCCGGCCCCAGGCCAGGGCATGGAGGCGAGTTCCGATCTCCCCCAACAGCTTTTCGATGTCCCTCCCGTCCCTTCGCGCCACGTCTCCGATGGTTTCCATGCCCGCCCGCTTCAGCACTTCGCCTGTTTTGGGTCCCACCCCCCACAGCCTCGTGACGGACATGGGCCACAAAAACGTGGTTTCCGTCCCCGGGGGGACCACAGTGAGGCCATCGGGTTTGCGAAAATCGCTCGCCACCTTGGCCACGTACTTGCTGGCCGCCACCCCCGCGGAGACCGTGAGACCGCCCGTCGCCTCCCTGACCTCGGCCCGAAGGCGTCTTCCCATCTCCTCGGGAGGGCCGAAGATGCCCTCCGCGCCAGTCATGTCAAGGAAGGCCTCGTCCAAACTCAGGGGCTCCACGAGAGGAGAGAATCGATGAAAGACTCCCATGACCTTACCAGAGACCTCTTGGTAGCGGGCGAAGTTCGGAGGGAGAACGACGGCTTGGGGGCACCGCCGCCGGGCCTCAGCCATGGGCATCGCGCTCCGGCACCCGAAGGGCCGTGCCTCGTAGCTCGCGGTGCACACCACTCCCCTCCGTCCCGTACCGCCCACCAGGAGCGGCCTGCCGAGGAGTTCCGGGTTGTCGAGCTGCTCCACGGCGGCGAAGAAGGCATCCATGTCCGCGTGAACGATGACCCGGGGCCACCGGGCGGAGTCATCACCCATAGAGCAAGGGTACCTCACATCCGGATGACCACCTTGCCGAAGTGGGCGCCCGATTCGAGGTAGCGCAGCGCCTCGGGCGCTTCGGCGAAGGGGAACACCCTGCCCACCACGGGTCTCAACTGGTGGAGGGTGACGGCGCGGTTCATGGCCTCGAAGATGTCCCTCGGGCCCACGAAAATGCCCTGCACCCGAACGCCTTTCATTAAGATCGAACGGATGTCCACCTGGGCCGCCGTGCCCGACAAGACGCCGATGACGGAGATGGTCCCGCCTAGGGCCACGCAACCCAGAGATGCCGCCAAGGTGCCCGCTCCCCCCACCTCCATGATGTGATCGGCCCCTTCGCCCCCGGTCATTTCCTTCACTCGCTTGGACCAATCTGGCTCCGCTTTGTAATTCACCGTCATATCGGCGCCCAGGCTCCGGGCGCGTTCGAGCTTCTCGTCGCTTGAGGAGGTGATGATGGTTTTGGCACCCGATAGCTTGGCGAATTGGAGGGCAAAGATCGAGACTCCCCCAGTTCCTTCGAGAAGAACCGTGTCGCCCGTCTTCAGGTGTCCCTTGGCGATGAGGGCGTTCCAGGCGGTGACGGCGGCGCAGGGAAGGGTAGCCGCCTCTTCGTCCGAGAGGTGCGAGGGGGTCATCACGACACCTTCTTGATCCAGACAAATCCACTCGGAAAGCATGCCGTCCAAGGGGCCTCCCAGCGTGGACGACCGCGCCTCCGCGCTGGGCTCGCCCGACAGCCAGCGCTGGGAGAAAAGGCTCATGACCCGGTCGCCCTCCTTGACGCGCGTGACGCCGGGGCCTACGGCGCGGACCGTGCCCGCTCCGTCGGAAAGGGGCACCAGGGGGAGCGGCTGTTTGGGATTGTACTGGCCCTTCACGGTCATGACGTCCCGGTAATTGAGGGAGGCCGCCGCGACCTGGACCAGGACTTGCCCGGGACCTGGCGACGGGGTGGGTCGCTGAGTTTGTTTAAGGTGATCGATGCCGAAGCCGCCTTGGATCTGGAATAGGTTCATGGCTGATCTCCTTATAAAGCCTGGAGGTGCATGGCCAGCAGACATTGAACACCAGTGTAACGCTCCCCTTCCCCGGATGCCACCGGGGACAAGCGGATCTGATCCCCTTGACGTTGTCGGCGCCAGGGTCCTATATTGAAGGCGTTCTAGTTCGATTTGGCTGGGCCCGGTTTGGCGGGAAACGAATGGTGAGTGAGTCTCGGGCCCGGAAACGTGATGCTTCGCCGAGAAAGGCTGCCGCTCATGCTGACCCTGCGCCTCACAGACCTGTTGCTCGTGCTTCTCACGGCCTTCGCCTGCGCCGGAACCCTCTACGCCATAGCCCTCATGCGCCGCGTGAACACCATGCTCGATGACTGGCGCCACACCTCGGCCAAGCTCGACGCCGCGATTCCAGACATCAGGCGGCTGTGCGCCACCAGCGAGGAGGCCATGCATTCGGTCCGCCAGTTCGCCGACAAAGGCTCGGGCGTGGTGGAGGACGTGGCCGAGGTGACGGGGCAGCTTCGTGAGGTGGCGGAGGAGGGCCTCGCCAGGGTTCAGGGCATCCTGGGAGCCCTGGACAACTTGGGCACGGTGGTGGGCGGATTCAAGGCGGGACTCGCGGCGGCCAAGGCCGTTCTGACAAAAGACGACTGTAGCACCGGTGATGACGTGGATAAGGAGACGTACGATGAAGAAGGAAACGTCTAATGTTCTGGTAGCATTCCTCGTTGGCGCGGTGGCCGGTGGCGTGGCGGCCCTCCTTCTCGCTCCGGCTTCGGGTGCGGAAACGCGGCAGAAGCTCGCGGAAGGTCTCAGGAAAGCCAAAGATAAAGCTTTGGATGGCCTGGAACATGCCAAGGACTACGCGGGCACGCAAAAGGAGGCCATCAAGGAGGCCTACCACGAGGGCAAAGAGGCCTACCAGCGCACCGTGAAGAAGGGCGTCGAGGTTTAACAGGCTGTTAAGCCGACCAGCATGGGTTTCAAAGGGCGGGCTCGAGGGCCCGCCCCTTTCCATGTACGGCGTAAGCTCGAGGCCGCCCGGCACGGAAGGCCACCGGGACGCGCCGCATCCGGCGGCGCGCCGTCAGCCGCGAGCCAGGAGGGGAGATAGTCGTGGCGGCACCGCTGACCCAAAGGCACATCGCGGGCTTCTGGTGGCCCCTGGCCATGACCTGGCTCATGATGTCCGTGGAGGGGCCCTTCGTGGCCGCCGTCATCGCCAGGCTCCCGGAGGCTACGTTCAACCTGGCCGCCTACGGCGTGGCGTTCGCCTTCGCCATGCTCCTGGAGTCCCCCATCATCCTTATCATGAGCGCCTCCACGGCCCTGGTAGCGGATCGCCTGTCCCTCCGCAGGCTGCGCACCTTCACCTATGCCCTCAACGGGGCCATCACGGCCGCCATGGCCCTCATCGTATTCACGCCGGCCTTTCAAATGCTCGCCGAGGGGCTCATCGGCCTGCCCCCGGAGGTTTCCGCACTCACGCATCGCGCCGCGGCCCTCCTCCTGCCGTGGCCGGCGGCCATAGGCTACCGCCGGTTCTATCAGGGGATCCTCATCAGGAGCGGCCTCACGCGGCGGGTCGCCTACGGGACGGTGGTGCGCCTCTCCTCCATGACGGCCACGGCTTTGACGGCGGCTTTCGTCTTCCATGCGGGGGGTGCGGTCGTGGGAGCCTTGGCCCTCTCGGCGGGCGTGGTCATGGAGGCCGCCGTCAGCCGGATATGGGCTCTGGGCGCCGTGCGGCGGCTGCGAGCCACGGAGCCGGCTCCTGGTCTGGAGGCGCCAGGAACGGCGGGCGAGCCCCTGGGTTACGGGTTTATCTGGCGCTTCTACTATCCGCTCGCACTCACGTCCATCCTGGCCCTCGGTGTGAATCCCGTGGTGACGTTTTTTCTGGGGCGAAGCCGGATGGCCCTTGAATCCCTCGCGGTCATGCCCGTGGTGAACGCCCTGGTGTTCCTCTTCGGGAGCGTGGGATTGGCCTTTCAGGAGGTGGCCATCGCCCTTCTGGGGCGTGAAAGGGAGGGGTACGGCGCCCTGCGCCGTTTCGCGGGAACCCTCTGTCTGGGAGCCACGGGCGGCCTGGCCGCCGTGGCCTTCTCTCCGGCCCTCGGCTTCTGGCTCGAAGGTGTCTCCGGCCTCACGCCGGTTCTTGCCAGGGTGGCCGTCCTTCCCATCAGGGTGCTCTCGCTCATGCCGGCCCTGACGGTGGTCATCTGCTTCCAGCGGGCCATGCGCGTGGCGGCCAAGGATACGGCGCCTCTCACGTGGGCCACCCTCCTCGAAGTGGCCGGGATCGTAGCCGGACTGACCATCGGCATCGAGGGCCTGCACGCGGTGGGGGCCGCCGCGGCGGCCGGCGCGTTCCTCCTCGGACGTTTCGCGGGCGTCGGGTATCTGGCCGTGAAACGTTAACAGGCTGTTGAAATACTCCCGCGGCCCATGCGAGTTTCTCAGCCGCCTGTTAGAGGCTGGATGAGCACAACGCAAGACGAGCCGGCGCACGAAGACTGCCGGCTCGTTTCGCCTGTTACGCACTCTTTAGGCTTGGCGCCTGAAGCTTGGCTTCGTCCTTATTCGTGGTGGTGGCCACCCTCGCCGTGCACGTGCCCGTGCGCGAGCTCCTCGGCGGTGGCCGGACGCACGTCCACGACGGTGATGTCGAAGGTCAGGGTCTTGCCCGCCAGGGGATGGTTGCCATCGAGGGTCACGCCTTCCGCGTCCACGGCCACGACGTTGTATTCGTAGCTTTCGCCGTCTTCGTCGCGGGCCTCCAGGAGCTGCCCAACCTCGACCTCGAACTCGAAGGAGTCCTTGGGTTCGGTAAAGATGAGCTCGGGATCCGATTCGCCGTAACCGTCGGCGGGAGGGATCACCACCCGGTCCTTGTGGCCCTGGGGCTTGCCGTCCAGAGCCGCTTCCAGGCCGGGGATGATTTGCCCGTGGCCGTGGAGGTAGACCAAGGGTTCGGCACCGTCGCTCGTGTCGATAAGTTCGCCCTGTTCATCCGTGAGACGGTAGTCGATAGACACGACGTGATCCCGTCCGATGATTGCCCGCTCTGTCATGGAATCCTCCCGGTTTGGGAGCTGAAGTGGATGAGGCGCCGGACAGGCCCGTTGCCATATCCGGCCCACATAAGGTAGCGCGTTTCCGGGGAAAAGTCACCCCCCGGCGCGCTGGATCCCGTAGTCCCGTCGGCAGGCCGCCGGATGGGGGACGGCTTCGGCTATACTTGAAGCATGGTGGGAGCGAAGCGCTCGCTTGGACAGCATTTTCTCGCCTCCGAGGCGGTGGTGCGGCGCATGATCGAGTCGTGCCGCTTCATGGCTTCGCAGGCTCGGGGTATCGTGGAGGTGGGGCCGGGCCGGGGTGCCCTGACAGGAGGGCTGGCCGCCCTGGGCAAACCCCTTTGGCTTGTAGAGCTCGACGACGCCCTCGGAGCGGACTTGGCCCGGCGCTTTCCGGAGGCCAGGCTTTCGGTGGCCGACGCCCGGACCTTTGATTGGCACAGCTTATCCCGGATCAGCGGCCTGTTTCCGTGGTTTCTCGTGGGCAATCTCCCCTACAACGCGGGGACCGAAATCCTGAGGCAGGCCCTCGCGAGCAGGGAGACCCTCGTCGGGATGGTCGTGATGCTTCAGCGGGAGGTGGCGGCGAAATTCTGCGCCGGGGCGGGAGAGGGCGGATATGGGCCCCTCGCGGCGTGGGCCGATCCTTGGTGGGACCGCCGGATCCTCTTCACCGTTCCACCGGGTGCCTTCGCCCCGGCACCGAAGGTGACCAGCGCCGTGTGCGCGTTCCAGGCGCGGTCCGTGCCCGGTCTTCCTTCAGGCACCATGTGGTCCTACTGGGACTTCCTCCAGGGGGCGTTCCGGCATCCGCGAAAGACCCTCGCCTCCAATCTGAGTGATGGTCACGGCGAGATGCGGGAGCGCTGGATCGCCGTTCTTGGCCGTCTCGGACATCCCCCCTCTGTTCGCCCCGCCCAGGTGAACCCCGAGGACCTGGCGCGTCTCTATGCTCACGGCCCGTCAGGCTGAAGGTTCGCCCCTGAGTGCGGCGAGTGGGCGCGGGTGTGCCTGAGGGCGAGCAGGGACGTGCACACCAAGACCACCACGGCGCCCACGGCCTGAAGCGCGTAGAGGCGCTCCCCGAGGAGAACCACGGCGAGGGCTGAGCCCACGACGGGAATCACGTTGGTGAAGGCGGAGACGACGGAGGCTTTGACTTTGCCCAGGGCGTAATTGAGGAGCCAATACGCCAGGAACGAACAGCCCACCCCGAGGTAGGCCAAGGAGGCCCAGCCCCGCGGACCGGGGGAGCGCAGGGGTTCCGCGTACCAGTCCCAGCAGGCGAAGGGAAGGTACATGAGGGCCGCGTAGAGGGATTGGAGGCGAGTCACCGCCACGGCATTGTAACTGGCCATGACTCGCCGCGCCATGACGGTATAGAGGGAGGCGGCGAAGGCGGCGCCCAGGATGAGCAGGTTTCCCTCCGTGGCTCCCCCGAACGCCCGGTTACCTCGGCCTCCCGCCGCCACCAGCAAGACGATCCCGGCGAGGGACAACAGGATGAGGGCCACCTCCACGGGGACCACGGGCACCTTGAGCCACAAGGCCTCGATCAGGAGGACGAAGAGGGGAATGGTGGAGATCAGAATGGAGGCGGTGGAGGCGAGGGTCCGCTGGATACCGGCCGCTTCCAGGAAAAAATAAGCCCCGGGCTCGAAAAGCGACATGAGAAAAATGCTCTTATAGCCGCGTTTGTCCAGCTTGGACGCGCCAAGCCACGGGGAAAGGCAATAAAACAGGGCGGCAGCAAGGCTGAAGCGGAGGAAAATGAGCTGGGCCGGGGTGAAATCGGCGAGGGCGATCTTGGTGTCCACAAAGGAGGCGCCGAACAGGAGGGACATGCCGATCATGGCCCAGCCGGCGCGGGCTCCATCCGACGTCATGAGGCTTGGGTCAGGGCGCGCAGGAGGACCGAGAGCCTTCGGATGCGCTCCCGGCGCTGGTCCTGCGGAAGGGCGCGGCCCGCGTATCGAATGGGGTCCTGGAGCCCCGCCTGCTCAAAGCCCCGCAGCCGAAGGGCACACGAATCGCACACGCCGCACGCCAGGTCGTTCCTGCTGTAGCAGGACCACGTGAGGTCCAGGGGCAATCCCATGCCGGCGGCGAGGCCGACGATCTGTGCTTTGGTCAGCGCCACGAGGGGGGCTCGGACCTCGATGGTGCTTTCCGCCTTGGTCCCTTCCACCACCAGGCGGTTGAAGGCCTCCACGAAAGCCGGGCGGCAGTCGGGATAGCCGGAGGAATCTTGGGAGACGGCTCCGTAGTAGACGCGCCGCGCCCCGAGGACCTCGGCCCACCCCACGGCCATGCTCAGGAGCACGGCGTTCCGGAAAGGCACGTAGGTGACGGGCACGGAGGTTGACGCAAGGTTCGCGGCGGGGACGTCGATGGACGCCGACGTGAGGGCCGACCCTCCCGCCAGGGTGAAGAAGTTGGTGTGCACCGTCAGGCGCCGCTCCGCGGGAACGCCGAAATACTCCGCGATGCGTCCGAACGAGCGGGCCTCCGCTTCCTCCGTGCGCTGTCCGTAGTTGAAATGGATCAAGGCCAGATCGAACCCGTCCCGGCGCGCGATGCCCGCGGCCGTGAGCGAATCCATGCCGCCGCTCAGGAGCACCACGGCCAAGGGAAGATGCGGGCTGGGAGCGCCCGGTGTCGTGTCTAAGGGAATCTCACTCATGGTTGCGCCCGCCGTGAAGAGGAGAAACTAGGGTCTCGGGTAGAGGGAGCCGGCATCCTCTCCCTCGATGGGTTGCCGCTCATCCTCCGCTTTTCTCACCGTTCAACTCCTGATTCCCAACTCTCAACTCTCAACTCTCAACTCAACTACTTCCCCCTCTCTTGTCCCCACAGCACCTTGTGAAGCTGAATCTGCACCCGTGCGTCGAGGCGGTCTTCCAGCGTCCACGCCGCCAGATCCTTGGGATCGAGCTCGCCCCAGACGGGGGAGAGGACCACGGAAGGCGGGCCGGGCAGGCCATGGAGGGCCATAAAGTCTCTGGCGAAGAGGTAGTCGTCGCGGTGGCGGCAGACGAATTTGAGCACGTCCTTCTTGTCCATCTGGCCCAAAAGGTAGGGCTGGAAAGTCTCTCCAGCACCGCTTCCCGGTGTCTTCACGTCCACGACCTTCAGCACCCGCTTGGGGAGGGCCGCAAGCTCGTAGGTACCGTTGGTTTCCACGGAAACCAAATGGCCCAGGCGCAGGAGAGACCGGCAGAGGGCTGGGGTTTCCCGCTGGGCCAAGGGCTCACCGCCCGTGACCAAAACCCGCCCGATGCGCAAGGCCGATACTTCCTCCACCACGTCCCGCAGGAGCCTGCGGCGGCCCTCGAAAAAGGCGAAGGCGCTGTCGCAATAGGTGCACCGCAGGTTGCACCCCGTGAGCCGCACCAGGACCGTGGGGTAGCCCTGTTCCGGCCCCTCCCCCTGAAGAGAGGCGTAGACCTCGTTCACCAGGAGCGTGGGCTCCGCCAGCGTGCGCGTGAGGTACCGGCGCGAACCCGTGAGGGGCTGGGGGGTGGGCCCTCGCCGCGCGGCGCCCCCGTAGGAAGTGTGAGCCATCAGGACCCCACGAAGTATGAGGCCACGGAGCTCTCGGTCTCGAAGACGTTCACCCGGTGGAGCGGGACCGACTTGGAGACCTCGTCGTAGATATAGCGGGCGATGTTCTCCGCCGTGGGGTTAAGCTTCGTGAAGGGTTCCACTTCGTTGAGATACTCGTGATCCAGCCGCCCCAGCACCTGGTCCGTGAGATCCTTGAGCTTGCGGAAATCCATCACCATGCCCAGGCCGTCCAGGACGGTGCTCCTGGCGATCACCTCCACCTTCCAGTTATGGCCGTGCAGCCGCTCGCAGTTGCCCGGGTAGTCCTCCACCCGGTGGGCCGCCGCAAAATCTCGCGTGATCTTGATCTCGAACATCCGGTCTCCTAAGGCGCCTCCCTCCGGAAGCAAGGGGCCATCCTAGCCCAACCAAGGGCAGGTTCCAACAATGGTGAAGGCGAGAGAACTCTTTCAGGTCCCGGACGCACCCGTCCCGGGACTCGCCGCCATGAACGCGCGCCAGACGTCACCAGGGTTTCTCGACAGGGCGCCGATGACGGCCAGGGAGGCGAAGCCGCGGACCCAGAGATCCCGGGCGGTTCCGGGCGTGATCCCTCCGATGGCCACGAGGGGAAAGGGTGAATGGGCGATGGCGGCTTCTTGAATGTCGGGGGTGACCACGGCATCGGGGTTCGCCTTGGTGGCCGTGGGAAACACGGGGCCCAAGGCCAGGTAGTCCACGGGCTCGTCTAGGGCGTCTTCCACCTGGCGAAGGCTGTGGGTAGACAGGCCGATAACTTTACCAGCTCCCAGCATCTGCCGCGCTTCGGCGGGCGCCATGTCATCCTGGCCCAGGTGGACGCCGTCCGCGTCCGCCAGGAGGCACAGGTCCACCCGGTCGTCCACGATGATCCGGCCTCCCCGTGGCCGTACCAAGCCCAGCAGGGCCTCCAGGTCTCGTAGGCGCTCCCCGTCCGGCCCGTCCTTGCGGCGGTATTGGAGCAGGCCGCAGCCCGAGTCCATGAGGTCCGCGGCCCACGCCAGAAGCGCGGAGCCCCGCAGGTTTTCAGGAGTGATCGGGTAGAGGGGCGGCAGGATGAGCGGCATGAAGTAACCTTGGCCATGAAGCGGTGAAGCGATGGGGCAGTTAGGGCGAAAGTCCGAATGTTTCTTGCGTCTAGCGTCTAGCGTTTCGAGTCTCGCGTCTCGCGACTTTCGTCTCGCGCCTCGCCCGATCGCCTCCCTATGCCTGATATCTCTCCATGAACTTGGTGGAGAGGTTTCCGGCCTTGAAATCCTCGTCGTCCATAATCCGCAGGTGCATGGGAATGTTCGTCTTGATCCCTTCCACCACGAAGGACTCCAGGGAGCGCTTCATGCGCATGATGCAGTCGGCCCTCGTGTGGCCCCGGACGATGAGCTTGGCGATGAGGGAGTCGTAGTGGGGCGAAACAAAGTAGCCGGCGTAGGCCGCCGTATCCACGCGAACGCCGGGCCCGCCGGGTATGCTGAAGGTGGTAATTTTTCCCGGTGAGGGCGTGAACCGGATGGGGTCCTCGGCGTTGATGCGGCATTCCATGGAGTGGCCGGCGATTTTGAGGTCCTTTTGCCGGTAGGTCATCTTTTCGCCCGCGGCGGCCATGATCTGGGCCTTCACCAGGTCGATGTTGGTGATGTTTTCGGTGACGGGGTGCTCCACCTGAATGCGGGTGTTCATTTCCATGAAGTAGAACTTCCCCTTGTCGTAGAGGAATTCCATGGTACCCGCGGTGAAGTAGTTCACGGCCGCCGCGCCCTTCACCGCCGTGTGGCCCAGCTCGCTGCGCTGCATGGCGCTGAGGGCCGGGCTCGGGGCCTCTTCGATGAGCTTCTGGTGCCGCCGCTGGATGGAGCACTCGCGTTCGAAGAGGTGAATGATGTTGCCGTGCTTGTCTCCGAGGATCTGGACCTCGATGTGACGGGGCTCTTCCAGGTATTTTTCGAGGTAGAGGTCACCGTTGCCGAAGGCCGAGGTGGCCTCCGCCCCCGCCATTTGGAAGGCCGTATCCAGTTCGCCTTCGGACCGCACGACCCGCATGCCCTTCCCGCCGCCCCCCGCGCTTGCTTTCAAGATGACCGGGTAGCCCATGCCCGCCGCCAGGGCTTTCGCCTCGGCAGCCGTGGGGACGGGGCCGTCCGACCCCGGGAGGACGGGGACGCGGGCGGCCTTCATGGTGCGTTTGGCTTCGGCCTTGTTCCCCATGAGCGCGATGGTCTGGGGGCTGGGGCCGATGAACGCGATGTTGCACGCTTCGCACACCTGGGCGAACTCCGCCGATTCGGAGAGGAATCCGTATCCGGGGTGGATGGCGTCGGCGTTGCTGATCTCCGCGGCGGCGATGAGGTTGGTGATTTTCAGATAGGAGTCGCGGCTCGGCGCCGGGCCGATGCAGATGTTCTCGTCGGCGAATCGCACGTGGAGCGAATCGATGTCCACGTCCGAGTGGACGGCTACGGTCTTGATGCCGAGTTCCTTGCAGGCCCAGATGATTCGCAGGGCGATCTCGCCCCGGTTGGCGATGAGGATCTTGCGGAACATGGACCTCAACCCGCGGGATCGATGTGCATGAGGACTTCGCCGTATTCCACCGGCTGGGCGTTCTCCGTGAGAATCTCCACGATGACCCCGTCCGACTCGCACTCGATCTCGTTCATGAGCTTCATGGCCTCGATGATGCAAAGGGTTTGGCCCTTGCGCACCCGGTCGCCGACCTTGACGAAGGGCTCCGCGCCCGGGGCGGGGGAGCGGTAGAAGGTGCCCACCATGGGGCTCTTGACTTCTTCCTCGCTCGCCGCTCTGGCGCGGTGGCTCGCGGCGGGGGACGCGTCAGCGGCCGCCGGGGCCGGCGCGGCGGACGAAGGCGGGGGTGCCAGGCCCTGGGGGGCGCTCTGCGGCGCCGGGGCCTGCCCGCCGGAGGGAATCATGACAAATTGGGGAGAGGGCGCCGGGGCCGGCGCGGGGCACCTGGAGAGCCGTATTTTCGTGCCCCCCGTTTCAAGCTCCAGCTCGCTCAGATTGCTCTTTTCGAGCATGGCGATGAGCTTCTGAATGTCCTGGAGGTTCATGGATTCCCCTCTGGTCTTTGTTTTTTCGGCCATTCGCTTACCGCCTCAACCTGTCAAGTATACACCAGAATGATTCTCTGCAAAGGGTGTCTGCTAGGTCCTATCGGGGTCCGTCGGAGTTCGCGGCGGCAGGGGGGCTCCCGAGAGGATCCTGAGAAGGGCGTCCTCATCCAGGACGGCGACGCCCAATGTTCGAGCCGCCTCCAGCTTGGAGCCCGCCTCCGTCCCGGCCACGACGTAGGACGTGGTGCGGCTCACGGAGCCGGACACGCGGGCGCCCATGGCTTCCAGGCCAGCCTTCGCTTTCGGCCGGGGCATGCTGGCCAAAGTGCCCGTGAGGACGAAGGTCAATCCCGCCAGGGGAAGCTGGCCGGCGGAGCGCTCGGGCGCCTCGAAGGTG